>NZ_JAEUPY010000528.1 GCF_016790065.1 Steroidobacter sp. | reverse complement strand
CTAGAGAGCGTAGCTATAGCATGCCGCTGTGGTTAGCTGTCGGCTCGGCAAGAGAAAGCCGTTTCCCACGGGAAGAGAACAGCCGAAAGAGCGTCAGAGTTATCCGCCCGCCGGCGCGAGCCACTGACGCCTCCGAAACTCAGTGACGACGTTCCGAGCCGTCGGCAGACGGCGCGGCAGCACCGGAAAAAAGCTGCTCAACATCGACGGAGTCGAACCGATAGGCGCGATTACAGAAATCGCAGCGAACCTCAACATGCCCCTGCTCAGCCAGCACCGACCGCACTTCATCCGGCCCGAGCGCGCGAAGCATCCCAACAACGCGTTCGCGAGAACAGCGACAGCGAAAGAAAACAGGAGCAGGCTCGAACAACCGAACATCATCTTCGGCAAACAAACGCCGCAGCAGATTGCGATCGCTGAGGGTCTGCAGTTCTTCAGGCTTCAAGGTATCGCCCAGCAACTGCACTCGATTCCAAGCATCGTCGATCTCAGCTCGATCGACCTCTCGCAGCGCCGCGCCGGAGCGATCTTTCACCGAATCATCCGACAGCCGCTGCAACAGCAACCCGGATGCGCCATTCTCATCGGCATGCAGCCACAGCCGGGTGGGCAACTGCTCCGACGACTCGAAATAGGCACGCAGACAATCCGACAGCCGATCGCCGGTCAACGGCACGATGCCCTGATAACGCTGCGACAGGTCCTCGTTCTCGACCGTCACGGTGAGCGTCCCTTCCCCGGACAACGACGCAAGATTCGGCTCGAACGCCTCTGCCTCTTTGTAGCGAGCAACGGCACGCACGCCGAGCGCATCGGAGCACTGAGCCAGCATCAAATGCATGGGCCCCTGCCCCTTCAACTGCAAGCTGAGCATGCCTTCGAACTTGAGCGTAGCGGACAGGAGCACCGACGCAGCGACCGCCTCGCCGAGGGTGTCGCGGATCACGGTCGGATAGTCGCGATGCTCGAGCAACGCCCGCCACGAAGCATCCAGGTGCACGATGTGCCCGCGAATCGGATAGTGCTCGAACAGGAATCTGTGCAGGCAATCGCGATCGTGCATGGCGGGGGCGTCGGTCGAAGCAACGGGAAGGCGGATGATAGTACTCATCCGCCCCTAAATTAGCCCGCCAACTTCTTTTTCAACAGGTCATTGACCTGCGCCGGGTTGGCTTTGCCGGCGGTGACTTTCATCACCTGGCCGACGAAAAAGCCGAACAGCTTGTCCTTGCCGGAGCGATAGTCCGCCAACTGCTTGGGATTGGCGGCCATGACCTCGTCGATGGTCTTTTCGATGGCGCCGGTGTCGGTGATTTGCTTCAGGCCCTTGGCGTCGATGATGGCATCGGCATCCTGGCCCTCGGCCCACATGGCCTCGAACACTTCCTTGGCGATCTTGCCGGAAATGGTCTCGTCGGCAATGCGCGCCAACAAACCTGCCAAGCGCGAGGCGTCGATCTTGGACTGCGTGACCTCGACACTGTCCTTGTTGAGCGCGGCCGACAGCTCACCCATGGTCCAGTTGGCCGCGAGCTTCTCGTTGCCTTCCAGATTCTTGGACTTCAACGCCGCCAGCACGGCTTCGTAGTAGTCGCCCATCTCGCGGCTCGCGGTCAGCACGCCAGCGTCATAAGCCGACAAGCCGAACTTCTCGATGTAACGCGCCGCCTTCTGGTCCGGCAACTCGGGCAGCGTCGAGCGCACGCTGTCGATGAACGCCTTCTCGATCACCACCGGCAACAGATCCGGATCCGGGAAGTAGCGATAGTCGTTGGCTTCTTCCTTGGAACGCAGCGAACGGGTCTCGCCCTTGTCGGGATCGAACAGGCGGGTCTCCTGTTTGATCTTACGACCGGCCTCGATCTCCTCGATCTGGCGTGCCACTTCGTAGTTGATGGCCTTTTCGATGTAACGGAACGAGTTCAGGTTCTTGATCTCGCAGCGCGTGCCGAATTTCTCCTGGCCGACCGGGCGCACCGAGACGTTGGCGTCACAGCGGAACGAACCTTCCTGCATGTTGCCGTCGCAGATTTCCAGATAGCGCACCAGCGTGTGGATCTTCTTCAGATACGCCACCGCTTCCTTGGCCGAACGCATGTCCGGCTCGGAAACGATTTCCAGCAGCGGCGTGCCGGCGCGATTCAAGTCGATACCCGACGCGCCCTGGAAATCCTCGTGCAACGACTTGCCCGCATCTTCTTCCAGATGCGCGCGCGTGATGCCGACGACTTTGACCGAACCATCCTCGAGCAGGATGGGCATCGAGCCCTTGCCGACCACGGGCGTCTCGTACTGGCTGATCTGATAGCCCTTGGGCAGATCGGGATAGAAGTAGTTCTTGCGCGCAAAGATGGAACGCGGCGAGATCTCGGCATTCACAGCGAGACCGAACTTCACTGCCATGCGCACAGCATCGCGGTTCAACACCGGCAACACGCCGGGATAACCCAGATCCACCAAGTTGGCCTGCGCATTTGGCGCGGCGCCGTAAGCGGTAGCGGCACTGGAAAAGATCTTGCTACGCGTGGCCAGCTGCGCGTGAATTTCCAGACCGATGACTGTTTCCCAGCTCATCATTCGTAACCTTTAGGAATGTCTCGGTGCCACAGCGTCTCGTTCTGATAGCCGTGCGCGACGTTGAGCAATTTGGCTTCGCCGAAGTGCGGACCGATGATCTGCAATCCGACCGGCAAGCCACCAATGGAGCCACACGGAATCGACATGGCCGGCAGGCCCGCGAGGTTGGCACCAATGGTGTAGATGTCGTTCAAGTACATGGTGATGGGATCGTCCACCTTGGCGCCGATATCGAACGCCGTGGTCGGTGAAGTCGGCCCCATCAACACGTCGACCTGTTGGAAGGCGCGCGCGAAGTCGTCAGTGATCAAGCGCCGCACTTTCTGCGCGCGCAAGTAATAAGCGTCGTAGTAACCGGCCGAAAGCACATAGGTGCCGGTCATGATGCGGCGTTTGACTTCGGCACCGAAGCCTTCGCCACGCGAGCGCTTGTACAGGTCGAGCAGGTCCTTGGGATTCTCGCAACGATGACCGAAGCGCACGCCATCGAAGCGCGACAAGTTCGACGAGCACTCCGCCGGCGCGACCACATAATAAGTGGGCACGGACAACGGCAGGTTGGGCAAGCTCACTTCGATCAGCTTGGCGCCGAGCCGCTCATACACCTGCAGGGCTTCGCGAATCAGCTGGGCGGTGGCCGCTTCCAGGCCTTCGAAAAACTCTTTCAACAGACCGATCTTCAAGCCGGCCAGGGGCTGATCGAGTGCCGCGACGTAGTCAGGCACCGGCGTATCGACGCTAGTGGAATCGCGCGGATCGAAGCCGGCCATGTCGCGCAGAACCAGCGCCGCATCTTTGGCGGTGAAGGTCAGCGTGCCGGCCTGATCGAGGCTGGAGGCGAATGCGATCATTCCGTACCGGGATACGCGTCCATACGTGGGCTTCAAGCCGGTCAGGCCGGTCAACGCGGCTGGCTGACGAATCGAACCGCCGGTATCGGTCGCCGTGGCCACCGGCGCAAGCCGGCCTGCAACCACCGCCGCCGAACCGCCCGACGAGCCGCCCGGTACTTTTTTCAGGTCCCAGGGATTTTTCACGGGGCCGTAGTAGCTGGTCTCGTTGGACGAGCCCATGGCGAATTCGTCCATGTTGGCTTTGCCCAGCATGACGACGCCAGCCTGCGACAGGCGCTCGACGATGGTGGCGTCATAGGGCGCCACGAAGTTGGACAGCATGCGCGAACCGCACGTGGTCAATACACCGTCGGTACAAAAAATATCTTTATGAACCAGCGGCAAACCGGCCAGCGCGCCGGCCTCGCCCGAGGCCAGCTGCTGGTCGGCACGTTGCGCCGCCGCCAGGGCCTGGTCGCCAGTCACGGTAATCAGCGCATTCAGCGCCGGATTCAAGCGCTCGATGCGCGCCAGGAAGTGCTTGGTCAGCTCGACGCTGGAAAAGCGGCGCGCCCGCAATCCCTCGTTGAGCTCGGCCAACGTCAGACGATGCAATTCAGTCATGGCTCACTCGATCACTTTGGGCACGAGGTACAGGTCCGCTTCGACGCGCGGCGCGTTGCGCTGGTATTTGGCGTGTTGGTCGACGTCCAGCACTTCGTCCGGACGCATACGCTGCACCTGATCGGCGAGCGGGTGCGCCATCGGCTGCACCGACGCGGTGTCCGCGGCGTTGAGCTGAGCGACCAAGTCGAAGATCTTCGACAAGCTGTCCTGATATACGGGCAACTGCTCCTCGGTGAGCGCGAGGCGAGCCAGGTGCGCGATGTTCTCCACATCGTGACGAGTAAGACTCATGGGCGAGAAGATTCCGCTGGAAAGATCGAGAGAAGAAAAAGACCGCAAAAATCCCTGGAAAAATGCGGGCTAATCATACACCTGAAAGCTTGTGCTATGGGAAACCCGTTGTTAGAGTACCGCAACTTTTTTGCCCCTCCTCGCGCCTGTCGACCCGTACGCTCGACGCACAACAACCATGTTTAAAAACCTCCGCGGGTATTTCTCCAACGATCTTTCGATCGATCTGGGCACAGCAAATACCCTCATCTATGTGCGCGGCAAGGGCATCGTGCTGAACGAGCCTTCGGTGGTCGCAATTCGTGAAGAGCCCGGCCGCGCCGGCAAGAAGATCGAGGCAGTCGGTCAAGAAGCGAAGAACATGCTGGGTCGCACGCCCGGCCACATCACCGCGATTCGGCCGATGAAAGACGGCGTGATCGCCGACTTCACCGTCACCGAAAAGATGTTGCAGTACTTCATCGAGAAGGTGCACGGCAATCGCTTGATGCGTCCCAGCCCGCGCGTACTGATCTGCGTGCCGTATGGCTCGACCCAGGTGGAACGTCGCGCGATTCAGGAATCGGCCGAAGGCGCCGGCGCCCGCTGGGTCCGCCTGATCGAAGAACCCATGGCCGCTGCGGTCGGTGCCGGCTTGCCGGTGCACGAAGCCCGCGGTTCGATGGTGCTCGACATCGGTGGCGGCACCTCGGAAGTGGCGGTCATTTCGTTGAACGGCATCGTCTACGCGTCATCGGTGCGTATCGGCGGCGATCGCTTCGACGACGCCATCATTAATTACGTGCGCCGTAACTACGGCATCCTGATCGGCGAAGCCACCGCTGAAAAGATCAAGATCGAGATCGGCTCGGCCTATCCCGGCCAGCAGGTGAACGAAATTTCGGTGAAGGGCCGTAACCTGTCCGAAGGCGTGCCGCGCAGCTTCACGCTGAATTCGAACGAAATCCTCGAAGCGTTGCAGGAACCGCTGGCCGGCATCGTCGGCGCGGTCAAAGTGGCGCTGGAACAGACGCCGCCCGAACTGGGTGCCGACGTGGCCGAACGCGGCATCGTGCTCACCGGCGGTGGCGCGCTCCTGCGCGACATCGACAAGTTGCTGATGGAAGAGACCGGTTTGCCGGTGGTGGTCTCGGAAGATCCGCTGACCTGCGTGGCCCGCGGCGGCGGTCGCATGCTCGAGCTGATCGACGAGCACGGCCCGGCCCTGTTCAATCTGGAATAGAGTTCACAGTTGCTCGAGAAACCGAACGGCACCGCGCCCGCGAACCTCTTGGCATTCATTCATCATTAGTCACCTGTCACTTCCGCCGCCATGGTGACGCTCAGCTCCGATAGCCGGAACATCATTGGCCGAGGCCCACCGCTCGGCGCCGGCTTGTTTTTTCTAGGCCTGGTGTCGATCGGCACCATGATGCTGGACCATCGCAGTAACTATCTGGAGACCGTGCGGCTCTGGATGGGCGCGGCCGCCACTCCTATCTATGCCGTCGTGCAGACCCCGGGCCAGGCCTGGGACTGGCTGACCGGCAGTTTTGCCGACCGCTCCCACCTGCGGGTCGAGAATGCCCAGCTGTCCGAAGATCTGCGGGTGGCGCGGGTCAAGCTGCTGCAATTCGATTCGCTGCGCGAAGAGAACGTGAGATTGCGCGCCGTGCGCGAGGCTTCGGCCGGCGTCGGTGGCCGCACCATGATCGCGGAGATCATGCGCGTCGATGTCGATCCGTTCCGGCACCGAGTGCGAATCAATAAGGGCGCCGAAGACGGCGTGTTCAAGAACCAGCCGGTGCTGGATGCGTTCGGCATCGTCGGCCAGGTGGTTCAGGTCGATAAATACACCGCCACGCTGATTCTGATCAGCGATGCCGAGCATGCCATTCCGGTGCAGGTGAACCGCAACGGCATCCGTTCCATCGCGGTCGGCGCCGGCGATCTGGGCAAGCTCAGCCTGCCTTATATGACGGTCGAGTCGGACGTGAAGAGCGGCGACTTGTTGGTGTCCTCGGGCCTGGATGGCATTTTCCCGGCCGGTTATCCGGTGGCCAAGGTCAGCAAAGTGGAACGTAATCCGGCCGATACCTTCGCGCTGGTGGAAGCCAAGCCGTTGGCACAGTTGGATCGCGACCGCGAAGTGCTGCTGTTGTGGGCCGATGCCCCGCAAGTGGAAGCGCCCGCCAAGGACGCCAAACCCAAGCCGGCCGCCGCTGAAGCTAAACCGGCCGCTGCTGCCGAAACCCCGGCAGCGACCACCAATCCGGCAACTCGGCCGCCGACTGCCACAGCGCCCGCTCCGGCGCCGACCCAGACGACTCCGCCGCCCGCGCAACCGCAGCCTCAATCGCCACAGCAATGACGCTCTCTCTCACCAGCCCGGCTCGGATTTGCCCTCGTGAGTGACGGTCGCATCAGTCGCCTGCGCGTCACCGGCACGGTGATCCTGGCGCTTATTTTCGCCGTGCTGCCGTTGCCCGAGCCCATCAATGCGGCCCGGCCTGACTTGTTGTTGTTGCTGGTGATCTATTGGGCCTTGAGCGCACCGCGCATCGCCGGCCTGCTGTTCGCCTGGTTGTGCGGCCTGGCCATCGACGTGCTCAAGGGCATCATTCTCGGCCAGCACGCCTTCGCCTTCCTGGTGGTCGCTTACATGACCCACAAGCTGCAATTGCGGATGCGCATCTGGCCGCTGTCGCAGCAGTCTTTGACGGTCTTCGCGTTCCTGGCCGTGTATCAGTTCCTGGTGTTCTGGCTGGATGGCATCATCGGCCAACCGGTGACGACCTGGACGCGCTGGTTGCCAGTAATCAGCGGCGCGCTGCTGTGGCCGTTACTGGTCGCGGTGCTCGACACTTGGAATCGGAGGAACCGGTAACGCGCCGGTTGTAGCGATGGCTCGCTCCGTCCGCATCAAGGATCATCAATCCGAAACGCAGCTGTTCGAACAGCGTGCGGTGATCGCGGCTGTGCTCATGGTGATCGCCATGGGCCTGGTGATCTCGCGATTGGTGTGGCTGCAGGTGGTCAAGTACGACTACTTCGCCGCGCTGTCGCAAGGTAACCGGATCCGCATCGAGCCCATCCCGCCCAATCGCGGCCTGATCCTGGATCGTAACGGCTTGCCGCTGGCCACCAACGCGCCGTCCTATCAATTGGAACTGACCAAGGAACAGGTCGCCGACGTCGATGCCACGTTGCTCGGCATCGCCGAGATCGGGCTGATCGACAAGGAAAGCATTCCCAGCATCAAGCGCGATCTGCGCGGCCGTCGCAGCTTCGACGCCGTGCCGATCAAGTTGCAGCTCACTGAGACCGAGCTCGCACGCTTCGCCGCGCGTCGCCATCAGTTCCCGGGCGTCGAAATTCGTCCGCGTCTGACTCGTTACTACCCGCTCGCCGAAAGCAGCGTGCACGCGCTCGGTTACGTCGGCGCCATCAGCGAAGACGACAAGAAGCGCCTCAACATCGACGACTACGCCGGCACCACACTCACCGGCAAGAACGGCGTCGAGTACGCCTACGAAGGTCAGCTGCACGGCCGCGCCGGCTTCCAGCAATTGCTGGTGAATGCGCAAGGTCGCAGCGTCGAACGCATCGGCAACGAAGCGGCCAAGCTCGAGCGCAAGGAGCCGGTCGCCGGTAACGACTTGTTCCTGACCATCGACATGCGCACCCAGCAGGCAGCCGAAGAAGCGGTGCGCGGCCAACGGGCCTCGGCAGTGGCCATCGATCCGACCAACGGCGACATCATCGCGTTCGTCAGCACGCCGGCGTTCGATCCGAATTTGTTTGCTCGCGGTTTGACGCGTCCCGAGTATCTGGCGCTGACCGAAGATCCGAATCGGCCGATGTTCGACCGCGTGATTCGCGGCGTGTATCCGCCCGGCTCCACCGTCAAACCGATGATGGCGATGGCCGCACTCGAATACGGCGTGATGGTTCCGGAGAACACGCGCTTCTGTCGCGGTCAGTGGCGCATGCCTGGCGTCAGCAGACCGTGGCGTGACTGGAAGCCTGGCGGTCACGGCACCGTCGACATGCGCAAGGCCATCGCCACGTCGTGCGACGTGTACTTCTACGACATCGCCAATCAAATGGGCGTGGATCGGATCCACGACTATCTGACGCAGTTCGGCATGGGCACCATCACCGGCATCGACATTCCGGGCGAAAAGATCGGCCTGTTGCCCTCCACCGAATGGAAAAAGAAAGCCTTCCGCCGCAAGGAAGCGCAGATGTGGTTCCCCGGCGATACCATCAGTATCGGCATCGGCCAGGGCTACATGACTGCCACGCCTTTGCAGCTCGCGCATGCCACTGCCACCATCGCCAATCGCGGTCTGCGCTTCAAACCGCGACTGGTGCGCGCGATTCGTAATGTCACCACCGGCGAAGTGTCGGAGCTCCAGCCGGCGAAGCTACCGTCGGTGCACGTCAACGATCCGGGCGCTTGGGAAATTGCTGTCGGCGGCATGTACGACGTGGCGAACGCGCCTTACGGAACGGCACGTGGCGCAACCGCAAATGCGATGTACAAAATCGCGGGCAAGAGCGGCACCGCGCAGGTGTTCACCGTCGCCGCCAACGAGCGAGTGCGCAAAGCCGGCGAGTTGGCCGAACACTTGCGAGATCACGCGTTGTTCATTGCCTTCGCGCCTGTCGAAGCGCCGCGCATCGCGGTCGCCATCGTCGTCGAAAACGCGCCGGGCGGCGGCTCTGCGTTCGCCGCGCCAATCGCACGCCGCATTCTGGATACTTACCTGCTGACACCCGAGCAGTTCGCCGAACAGGAGGCCAAGCGTAAGCCTGCGCCGCCGACCGCGACGCCTCGTGGAGCAAACGAATGAGCAGCATCGACGCGCTCGATTCATCGCGCACTCAGCGAACGCTGACTGGCACTGCGCGCCTGCTGTTGGCGTTGCATCTCGACGGCCCGCTGTTCATCGCACTGTGCATGGTCGGTGCGGTCGGCAGCATCGTGTTGTTCAGCGCCTCGGGCAGCAGTCTCGACATGCTCGAAGCCCAGTTGATGCGCTTCGCGCTCGGCTTGATCGCGATGATCATGCTGGCTCAGGTGCCGCCACGGATCATTCGTAACGCCGCGCCGGTCGCTTATGTGCTCGGGCTGCTGTTGCTGCTGGCGGTGATGTTCCAAGGCGACATCGCGATGGGCGCGCAGCGCTGGCTCGATCTGGGTTTCGTGCGCTTCCAGCCTTCCGAAATCATGAAGCTCGCCGTGCCGCTGGCCTGCGCCTGGTTCCTGCATGAACGGCCGCTGCCGCCAAGCTTCGTCTCGCTGATGGTGCTGGCGCTGGGCATCGGCGTGCCGACGTTGTTGATTGCTGAGCAGCCGGACCTCGGCACGTCGCTGCTGGTCGCGGCCGGCGGCGGCATGGTGGTGCTGATGGCAGGCCTGCAGCTGCGCTACATCCTCAGCGTGGTGGGCTTGCTGATTCCGGTCGCGGTAGGCGCGTGGCATTTCTTGCTACACGACTATCAAAAACAACGCGTGCTCACCTTCCTCGATCCGCAAAGCGATCCGCTCGGCTCGGGCTATCACATCATTCAATCGCAAATCGCCATCGGCTCCGGCGGCGCGTTCGGCAAGGGCTATCTCAACGGCAGCCAGGCGCAGCTGGAATTCCTGCCGGAACGTTCCACCGACTTCATCTTCGCCGTGATCGGCGAAGAATGGGGCCTGATCGGGCTGGTGACCGTCATTCTGCTGTTCATGTTCGTCATCGGTCGCGCGCTGTATTTGGCGGCCACTGCGCACGACACTTTCTCGCGACTGGCCTCGGGCAGTCTGGCGTTGACGTTCTGTGTGTATGTGTTCGTCAACACCGGCATGGTCACCGGCTTGTTGCCCGTGGTCGGCGTGCCGCTGCCGTTCGTCAGCTATGGCGGTACTGCGATGGTGACCCTCATGGCGGGTTTCGGTATTCTGATGTCCCTGTGCGCCAAGCGGAAACTGGTGAGCCGTTGAGATTGAAGCTGTTATCCCTGTGGCCGCTGCTGCCCGTTGCATCGTTGCTAGGCGCACCTGACGCTCAGGCTTTCGACATCAAACGCCCGGAAGTGCGCTCCTTCATCGAGACCATGACGCGTGAGCATGGCTTCGAGAAAGCCAAGCTGGAAGCGCTGCTGAAGACGGCCGAAACCAAACAACCCATTCTGGATGCCATCAGCCGGCCCGCCGAACGCGTGGTGCCGTGGCACGAATATCGGGATCGGTTCCTGACCGAAAAGCGTATTCATCAGGGTGCGGATTTCTGGCTCGGGCATGGCGAAAAGCTAAAACAGATTCCCGATTCGCAATTGGCCGACGTCGCGGTCGGCATTCTGGGCGTGGAAACCTCGTTCGGCCGCATCACCGGCAAGTACAAAGTGCTCGATGCGCTGGTGACGCTGGGCTTCGACTATCCGCCGCGCGGCGAATTCTTCCTCGGCGAGCTGAAGGAATTCCTGCTGTTGTCGCGCGAAGAAAAAGTCGATCCGGCCACCGTGCTCGGCTCCTATGCCGGTGCCATGGGCGCGGCGCAGTTCATCTCTTCCAGCTACCGTAAGTGGGCAGTGGACGGCGACGGCGACGGTCATCGCGATCTGTGGCACAGCTGGGACGACGTGATCGGCTCGATCGCCAACTATCTGACCGATCACGGCTGGGTGAACGGCCAGCAAGTGGTGGTGACGGCCACGCTCGACAACCCGGACATGTCGCGGTTTGACATCAAGTTGGCATTGAACGAAACCGTGCAAT
Source organism: Steroidobacter sp. (assembly GCF_016790065.1). Taxonomy (GTDB): domain Bacteria; phylum Pseudomonadota; class Gammaproteobacteria; order Steroidobacterales; family Steroidobacteraceae; genus Steroidobacter. Next base: position 6,068 of record NZ_JAEUPY010000528.1, on the reverse strand, counting down.
CATTACGCGACAAGGGCGTGAAGTTCGACACCAACCTGCCGCCGACCGCGCCCGCCATGCTGGTGGTCGGTCAGGGTAAGGACGGGCCGTTGTATCGAGTCGGGTTCAATAACTTCTACGTGATCACGCGTTACAACCGCAGTCCGATGTATGCCATGGCGGTACATGACTTGGGCGAAGCCATTCAGAACTTCATGAGGGATACCGAGAGATGAGGACGCAGCGCCGGCGATCCTCGACTCTGCAATGGATTCCGCTCGCATTGGTCGCCGCTTTGACTGTGCTGGTCGCCGGCTGCGGCTCGACGCCGTTTCACCCGACCAAACATCCCACGCCGACGTTGCCGCCGCCTGCGCCCATCCCGGCGGATATTGAAAGCATTCCCGATCCCGTGCCTCGCAACGAGCCCCGCTCGGCGCGCGGCAATCCAGCGTTCTACGATGTGCTGGGCAAGCGTTACTTCGTCATGAACAGTGCTGAGGGTTATCTGGAGCGCGGCGTCGCTTCCTGGTACGGCCCAGGCTTTCATGCGGCCAGCACTTCCAATGGCGAACGCTACGACATGTACGCCATGACCGCGGCCCACAAAACTCTGCCGCTGCCGGCGTATGTCCAAGTCACCAACTTGAGCAACGGCAAGCACGTGGTGTTGCGGGTCAACGATCGCGGCCCGTTCAAAGAAGGCCGCATCATCGATCTTTCCTACACGGCCGCGGCCAAGCTCGACATGCTCAAGGCCGGCACCACTTTCGTCGAAGTGCGTGCGCTGACGCCGATGCAAAAGGACTCGCCGCCCGCAGCACCGCCAGCTACGTCGGACTTGTATGTACAAGCGGGCGCATTCGGCACCGAGGCCAACGCCACCAAGTTGCTCGGTCAGTTACGAGCTAAAGGCGTCACCAACGCGTTCGTGCGTGAAGACCAAGTCGACGGCAAGCCAATGTATCGCGTGCGTGTCGGCCCGATTCCGAACGTCAATGAGTTCGATAAAGTCGTGAAGCGGCTGCGTATGCTGGGCTTCCCCGACGCTCGTCTCGCCGCCAATTGAGCACGCGCTCCGGCGCGAGCCGGCGATTGCCACAATTCGCCTACTTTCACGCAAGTCGGATGGGTAGAATCCGCCCCGCCTGACCTGTTTGATGACATCTCCATGCCTGTAAGCACGCCCACCTCTCTGCTGAAATTCACCGCACCGCTGGTGCTCGCACTGACGCTGATCGCCTGTTCGGATTCCGAGCCGCCGGCCGCCGAACGCAGCATCGCTGCGCCGCTGCCCGATGTGACTAAACTGGCCAATGCTTCGGACACCAAGCCGCCGCCGATCCCGGCGCCGCCGCAGGTGCAGGCCCGCGGCTATATCCTGCTGGACTATTCCAGCAACCAACCGCTCGCCGCCAGCAACGAGAACGAGCGGCTCGAACCCGCCAGCCTCACCAAGCTGATGAGCGCCTACGCGGTGTTTCATGCGCTCAAGGACGGCCGCATCAAGCTCACCGATCTGGTGACCATCAGTCAGCACGCGCGTTCGCAGGACGGCTCGCGCATGTTCGTGCACGTCGGCACTCAGGTCAGCGTGGAAAATTTGATCCAGGGCATGATCGTGCAGTCCGGCAACGACGCCACGGTGGCGCTGGCCGAGCACGTCGCCGGCAGCGAGCCGGTGTTCGTCGACCTGATGAATCAATACGCGCAACAGCTCGGCATGGTGAGCACGCGCTTCCAGAACAGCCCGGGCATGCCGCATCCGGAGCACTACACCACCGCTCGCGACATCGCGGTGCTGTCGAGCGCGCTCATCAAGGAATATCCCGACTACTACAAGTGGTATTCGCAGCGCTCGTTCACCTGGAACAAGATCACTCAGCCGAATCGCAACGGCCTGTTGGATCGCGACGCTTCGGTGGACGGCTTGAAGACCGGTCACACCGAATCGGCCGGCTACTGCCTGGTGTCGTCGGCACATCGTGAAGGCATGCGCCTAGTGTCGGTGGTGATGGGATCGCCGTCGGTGCGCGCTCGTGAAGACGCCAGCGCCGCGTTGTTGAACTACGGCTTCAACTTCTATCAAACCCGCAAGCTGTACGCGAACAAAGCGCCGGTGATGACGGTGAAGGTGTGGAAGGGTGAAGACGAGGAAGTGCCGCTCGGCGTGGCGCAAGACATTTACGCCACCGTGCCGCGCGGTCAGGAAAATCTGTTGAGCGCCGCCGCCGACGTGACGGATCCGCTGTTCGCGCCGCTGTCGCCGGACAAGGCTGCCGGTCAACTGCGCATCACGCTGGGCGACAAAGTCATCGGCACCTATCCGTTGCACCCGACCAAGGAAGTGCCGGAAGCCGGCTTCTTCGGTCGCCTGAGCGACGACGTCAAACTCTGGTTCAATTAAAGTCTAGACCACCGCCATGGCTGAGCCGCTGCCGCAGTGTTATCTCAATGGCGAGTATGTAGCGCTACGCGATGCGCGCATCTCGCCGCTGGATCGCGGTTTCTTGTTCGGCGATAGCGTCTATGAAGTGCTGCCGGTGTTCAGCGGCCGGATGTTTCTATTCGCCGAGCACTTCGATCGACTCGCACGCAGCCTGCATGAGATCAAGCTCGAGAATCCGCACACTCACGAACAGTGGCGCGGCATTCTCGAAGAACTGATCGCACGCAACGGGGCGGCCGACCAGTACGTCTACGTGCAGGTCACTCGCGGTATGGAGTTCGGCCGCAATCACGCGTTTCCAGCCGTCGTCAAACCGACGGTGTTCGCGATGGCCTCGCCGCTTCCCGTGTTCTCTGACGCACAACGAGCCGCCGGCTTGTCGGCGATCACGGTCGAGGACTTCCGTTGGGGCCGATGTGACATCAAGAGCACGGCGTTATTGGCGAACGTGCTGATGAAACAGCAAGCCGCCGAAGCTGGTGCCAACGAAGCCCTCATCTTGCGCGACGGCAACGTGATGGAAGGTTCATCGACCAGCGTGTTCGTCGTAAAGAACGGCACGGTGGTTACGCCACCCAACAGTCATCGGATTCTGCCAGGCACGACCCGTGATGCGGCGTTGTCGCTGATCAAAGGCGTGATGCCGGTAGAAATTCGCAGCGTCTCGATCGACGAACTGCGTGCCGCGGACGAGGTTTGGATTTCTGCCGCCACTCGCGACGTCGTGCCGGTGACGCGCGTCGACGGTGCCCCCATCGGCACCGGCAAACCCGGCCCCGCGTGGCTGCGTCTGGCCGCGTCTTTCGCGCAACTGCGCCAGAAGCTGGCCGGAACGCCCGCCTACACGCCTGAGCGGTGAAACGCGGCTTGACTTAGAGCGGCCGCAGCCTCATATCGTGCCCCTATGAGCGACGTGAGCAACAGTTCCGACACCCTATTCGAGTTCCCCTGCGAGTTTCCGCTGAAAGTCATGGGGCGCAAGACCGACGATTTCCGCAGCATCGTGCTGGGCATCGTGCAGAAGCACGCCGGCCCGATCGCGCCCGGCAATATCGAAGAACGGCCCAGCAGCAGCGGCGGCTACTTGAGCATCACCTGCACCTTCACCGCGCAGAGCAAACAACAGCTCGACGATCTATATCGCGAACTCACGTCTCATGAACGAGTGATGGTGGCGCTGTAAGGGTTTAGTTATCCGAGGCAACTCGGATAACGACCTTACCGGTCGAACGGCGGGTGTTCAGAACTTCGAGCGCTTCAGTAAAGCGCTCCAATCCCGCCAGCTCCGTGACATGCGGCTTGATCTTGCCGCTCTCGAACAACTCGAACAACGCTTTCAGATTGGCCGCATGCACCGGCGGTTCTTTGCGCGTGTGCGCGCCCCAGAACACGCCGACCAGCGAGCATCCTTTCAGCAATGGCAGATTCAACGGGATCGCAGGAATCTTGCCGCCGGCGAAGCCGATGACTAGATAGCGGCCGTTCCACGCCATGCTGCGCACGACTTGTTCGGCGAAGTCAGCACCGACGGGGTCGTAGGCCACATCGATGCCTTTGTCGCCAGTGAACTCCATCACTTTGGCTTTGATGGTGTCCTGGGTGTAATTGAACACGGCGTCCGCGCCATGCTTCTTGGCCAGTTCCAACTTCTCAGGCGTGCTCGCTGCAGCCAACACGCGAGCGCCGAGCGCCTTGCCGATCTCGATTGCAGTCAACCCGACGCCGCCCGCGGCACCGAGCACCAGCAATGTTTCTCCGGGCTGAATGTTTGCTCGCTGCACGAGCGCGTGATACGTCGTGCCGTAGTTCACCAGGAAGCCGGCCGCCGCAGCCATGTTCATCGAATCAGGCAACGGAATGATGGAGTGCGCCGGCGCGATGCATTCTTCCGCCAGACCGCCCTGCCCGGCCATCGCCAGCACTCGCGCGCCGGGCTTTATATCATTCACATCGGACGCGACTTCGGTGACGACACCGGCCACTTCGCTGCCAGGCGTGTACGGCACTTCGGGCTTCACTTGATACTTGCCCGCCACCATCAGTGCGTCGGGAAATCCAAAGCCCACCGCGTGCACACGCAAGCGAACATGACCGGGTTTCAACGCCGGCGCGGCGATGTCTTGCACCGTGATTTGAACGGGCGGGCCATAGCTGGTTTGCACGACTGCGCGCATGACGGAACCTGCGACTAAAAGACCCGGCGTGGCCGAGTCGTCGATGATTAGCTGACGCCAGGCGTCAACCGCAACGCTGTCAGCAGTCGCGGCGACAAGGCCTCGGCGACTTCTTGCACAGTGGCGTTCACCCCGAGCGAGCGCAGGTCGGTCACTTCCAGGCCGCGATAGCCGCAGGGATTGATGCGTTGGAACGGCTGCAAGTCCATCGCAACATTGAATGCCAGGCCATGATAGCTGCTGCCGCGACGGATCCGCAGCCCGATGCTGGCAACTTTGCGCTCGTTTACATACACGCCGGGCGCTTCTCGCTTGGCCACCGCAGTGATGTTCCACGATGCGAGCAGCTCGATGATTGCGCTCTCCAACGCCATCACCAACTGACGCACGCCGAGCCCGGAGCGTTTCACATCGAGCAGCGGATACACCACGAGCTGGCCCGGCCCGTGATAGGTCACTTGTCCGCCGCGATCGATCTGCACCACGGGAATGTCGCCGGGCGCGAGCAGATGCTCAGGCAAGGCATTCATGCCCAGCGTGAACACCGGAGGATGTTCCAGAAACCAGATCTGGTCGGGAGTGTCGGCGGTGCGTTCGTTGGTGAACGTTTGCATCGCGCGCCAGGTGGGCTCGTACTCGACGGGCCCCAACCAACGAACGACTGGTTCGATCACGGATTGCCGACCGCCGGCTTCAGTCCCGCATTGTTTCTTTCCAGCGCTCGCTCGGCCCGATAGCTGGAGCGCACCAGCGGCCCCGATACGCATTCCAGGAAGCCCTTGGCCAGCGCCCATTCGCGATAACGTTCGAACTCGGCCGGCGTGACCCAGCGCTCGATGGCCAGATGATTCGGGGTCGGCCGCAGGTATTGGCCAAGCGTGAGAATGTCCACGCCCACCGCTCGCATGTCGTCCATCGCCTGCTCGATCTCTTCGTCGGTCTCGCCCAGGCCCAGCATCAGGCTGGTCTTGGTCAACACGTCGGGACGATGTTGCTTGGCGTGACCGAGCACGGCCAATGTTTGTTCGTAACTGGCGCGCGGATCACGGACCGGATGCGTCAGACGACGCACGGTCTCGACGTTCTGAGCGAACACTTCGAGCCCGCTGTCGACCACGGTCTGGACATCGGCCATCACACCCTGGAAATCCGGCGTCAGCGCTTCGACCGCAGTCTTCGGATTGATGCGCTTGATCTCACGCACGCAAGCGGCGAAATGAGCCGCGCCGCCGTCGGCCAGGTCGTCGCGATTCACCGAGGGCAGCACCACGTACTTGAGCTTCAGCAGCTCGACGGTGCTGGCGCTGTTGGCGGGCTCGTCGTGATCCAGCCAACCTTGCGGGTTGCCGGTGTCGACGGCGGAGAAGCGACAGGCGCGCGTACAATCGGCAACCATGAGCATGATGGTGGCGGTTCCGGCGTTGCAGCATTCGCCGATGTTGGGACACTTGGCCTCTTCGCAGACG
>NZ_JAEUPY010000526.1 GCF_016790065.1 Steroidobacter sp. | reverse complement strand
CTGATCGAATCCGACCAACCCAATCGTGATGCCATTGCGCCCATCATGGCCGCGATGCCGACGCTGGCGGCCTATCAAAGGTTTCGCATCCAGGCACAGCTGCTTCCGGAGCACACGGCGACGGTATTCAAATGTCTACGTGCTCACGAAGCGATTCTTGACCGTGTTGCTGACGGCGATCTCGAAACCGTGGTCAGACACACGCTCGCCCGCGAAGCGCGGCTTGCGTGGAAGGCGCGTATCGAGAGTACCCACCCTGTTCTGCTTACCGAGAGAGGCGAGCTCGATGCCAAGCGACGCTCGCTCAAAGACGTCGACGCCAAGCTGCGCATTGCCAATCGCAATCTCCTCGTGGACGGCATCGACTTGGCGCGCATCAGTTCGGTGCGCGAGTGGGAAGACATCACGCGACTGCGGGGGCAAAGGGCCAGACGCTTGCGGGAGTTTCTGAGTCGCGGTGTCGAACTCGGTCTGACCGCGCTACGACCGGTGTGGCTCATGAATCCGGATGTCGCCAGCCGCGTGCTGCCGCTGAAGCCGGGGCTGTTCGATACGGTGATTTTTGACGAAGCCTCGCAGATGCCTGTGGAGTTCGCAGTGCCTGCGTTGTACCGCAGCCGGATCATGGTAGTCAGCGGCGACGAAAAGCAGATGCCGCCGACTTCCTTCTTTGCGAGCCGCATCGACGACGATGACGACCTCACCGACTCCGACACCCTCGAGGACGCTGACGACGACGATTCCGCCGCTGCGCTGCTCGTCTGGAATCGACGTGAGATCAAGGACTGCCCGGACCTGCTGCAACTAGCCAAGTCCACACTGCCGACCACGACACTGAAGATCCACTATCGCTCCGCCTTCCGCGAGCTGATCGCGTTCTCGAACGCTTCGTTCTACGGCAACGATCTTAATATTCCGGTGCGCCATCCGGACGAGAAGGTGCGACGCGAACGTCCGATTCAAGTATTGCGTGCGGACGGCACCTGTTCGGGCCAGACCAATCCGGCCGAGGCCGACCTGGTGATCGAGGTGCTCAAGCAACTGTGGGCAGTGCCCGCCGAGCGGCGCAAATCCTGTGGCGTCGTGACGTTCAATCGCAAGCAGGCCGATTTGATCGAGGAAAAACTCGAGGAGCGCGCCGAGGTGGACGCTGCATTTCGAGATGCGCTGACATTGGAACGCGAGCGCGTGGTCGACGACCAGGACATGAGGTTCTTCGTCAAGAACGTCGAGAATGTGCAAGGCGATGAGCGCGATGTGATCGTGTTCTCTTCGACATTCGGACGCAATCTTCAAGGTACGTTCCGCCGTAACTTCGGCGTGCTGGGCCAAGCCGGTGGCGAACGACGACTCAACGTGGCCGTGACACGGGCAAGAGAGCGCATCGTGCTGGTGACATCCATGCCGGTCGCTGAAGTATCCGATCTGCTGACCACGCAGCGGGCGCCCGCCTCCGCTAGAGATTTTCTGCAAGCCTATTTGGAATATGCGCGCGCCACTTCCGCCGGCGAATTTGACGGTAGCCGCGCGCTGTTGTCCCGGATCGTCGCCAGCCGAAACGAGTCCGTCGGACGGCAGCGTAGTGGCGAAGTCGACGGCTTCGTCCGCACCGTCATGGAATTCGTGCACAGCCTGGGACGCAGAGCCCTGGCTCTACGCGACGCCAGCGTCTTCGGCATCGATCTCGTCGTGGAAGATCCGCGCACCGGGCTCTATGGTCTGGGTATCGAATGCGACGCCCCTCGTCATCCGCTGCTTGAAGATGCGCGGGCGCGCGAGGTTTGGCGACCGACATTGCTCAGCAACTCGATCGCGAGGGTACATCGAGTTTCATCGCATGGCTGGTATGTCGATCGAGCTGCGGAGCAGTCAACGCTCCGGCAAGCCCTGCAAGAAGCCCTCGGATAGGAGATCAATGTGAGCGGCCCGAAAGTCGTGCGAATCGTGTCACGGGAGGAACGGATCGCGACATGCTCAGGTTTGCTCGGGCGTCTCGAATCGGCGCTGCAGGACTTTGAGCGAGCTGCGCGCCGCGCCGGCACGCTTACCGAGGCGGATGTTCAAAATATACATGCACGCCACCTGCAACTGAAGCAAGCGCTCGCGGCCGATCGTTTCGACGAGGTTGAGCGAGCGGTGCCCACCGAAATCGAGTTTGTTCAACGAGAACAGCAACGACAGCAGGCCGACGCCATCCGCAGAGAGACGCTCAGACGCCGCGTGAAAAAGCGTACCCAGGAGATTGAAGCGCAGATGCGCGTCATCGTCAAAACGCCGCTTCACAGCGGCGCTACGGAACAGCAGCTCGAACTAGCGAAGAAACTCAAGGAAAGCGAGGACGACCGGTCATTCGAGCGCTGGCTCGCCGATCATCCATCGCCGTCCGAAATGGAGACGGCGAGGATTGAACGGCAACTGGCCGAGCTTTCGTTCTTGCTCGATGCCGCGGTCGTGGAGGGTTTGGAGAGCAGATTACAAACCATCGAGCGAGAACCCTCGGCACCTCAGCGAGCGATGCGGCTGGACACTTTGACGATTGAGCTCGCGACCGTAGTGAAGGAAGCACGGGATCGCGAGGCAGCGAAATCGCGGTTGCGAGCCCTAGCCGAAGAGCTTAGGGCTATCGGCTCGGCCGGAGCCGTGGAGCGCGCAGCAAGTGTGCTCGCCGCAATCGATGGCGATCTGCAAGTGCTCACCGCTCTGGAAGCGGGGACGGTAAATGCGCTCGCGGCGGAGCGGGAATCGCTATCCGCTCGCGCCCGGCGCAATGCCATTCTTAAGGGATTAGCGACATTGGGCTATCAAGTGAACGAAGGACTGGAGACTGCGTGGGTGAACTCGGGCCGCGTGGTTGTAAAGCGACCTACACAACCTGGCTACGGAGTCGAACTGGGGGGCAAGAGCGAGAATGGCCGATTGCAGGTGCGCGTCGTCGCGATTCGCGGCGCGGGGGAAGCAACCGATGGCACGAGAGATAAGGACGCCGAACGCATGTGGTGCTCAGATTTCTCCAAGCTGCAGAAGCAGATTGCTGAACAAGGCGGTGGTCTCGTTATCGAGCGGGCGTTAGGCGTGGGGGAGACACCGTTGAAGGTCGTGGATGGCGCGGAGATGAGTGCTGCAGCGGACCACGCAGAGCCTCGCGAACGCGTATTGCCGAGACCGTGAACTAGTGTGTGTGTGACCGCTTTGGGTTGCAGCCCTCAATTGCCATTCCCTGCGAATATGAAGTTATTCCCAATCCTCCATCATTCGAGCATCCACGTTCGCCTTTGGGTGCTCGCCGCGTATCAGCGAGCGAGTGACCTGTCTTTCGCGTGCGACTGACGCGCCGCGACTACGACTTGTTTGGCTTTCAGCCAATTGCAGGTACCGTTCGATTCACCGCGGACTATAGTATCGGCGTGATGGAAGACGTGTTTTGCGAGAGACGCGGGTACACTCATCCGGACATTTGGCCGCCGATGTAGAGTTTGATTGTTACGAAAATTCCACCGTAGCTCCCGCCCGAGGACAGTTGCTTTACCTTATTTGCATTCGCATCCTGACCGCAGGAACGTCGTAATCCGCTCTTCGCAACTGCCTGCATCCACTAAGGGCTGCTGAGCGCTCTGAACCGCTGCTGATCCAGCCAAGGTTATCCATGCCCCCATCGTCGGGAACGAGTCTCGGGTTGCCGGCGACTCAATAATGACTATAATGACTATCCTGACCAACTGGAGGCGGCCTTCGTGGACAACGATCTTTGGACGGTGGCTGAGGCGAAAGCCAAGCTCAGTGAAGTCATCGAGCATGCTCAAAAAGAGGGCCCCCAGGTCATCACCCGTAATGGGCGGCGCGCGGTGGTCGTCGTTGACGCGGAGGAATGGGAGCGCAGAACGAAGCGCACTGGCAATCTCGCTGAGTTCTTCGCGGCGTCGCCTCTGCGCGGCTCCGGGTTGAAAGTCCGCAGATCTAAGGATCGGATGCGACCAACCGATCTATGAACTATCTGCTCGATACCAATGTCGTCTCCGAATGGACTAAACCCCGTCCTGACACTGGCGTGGTGAACTGGCTCTCTAAGATTGATGAGGACTCAGTCTTTCTCAGTGTAATTACCTTTGCTGAGTTACGTCATGGAATTGAGAGACTGCCCACTGGCAAGCGCAGGAAACAGCTTGATGAATGGCTGAGAGGCGAATTGCCGCTTCGATTCGAGCAACGCATCCTGCCGGTGGACGGCGCCGTAGCCGACGAATGGGGGCGGGTGGTTGCTCGTCACGACTCTCTCGGCCGTCCCATTCACGCGATGAATGCGCTCATTGGAGCAACCGCTCAGGTACATGCCCTAACTCTGGTCACCCGCAACGCATCGGACTTCGAAGCCTCTGTGAAGTCCGTGGTGAATCCTTGGAAGTAGTTTCAGCTAAAGCAAATAGAAGCGCTCCGCGAAGACCCCGGAGGGCAGCGAGAGGCCCCCGTTGCCCCGACAGCCGTCAACGTACTCGAACGCGCACCGAGACCGCAGGAACAACGTGTAGCCCCTCACCCCGACCAAATCCGAGTCTCGGCGCTTTTTCGAGCGACACTCAGTCATGGCCTGAGCCACTTCGCACTCCAATAGCTACCGATCCCCAGAACCCTTGCCAAGCCCACACCGAGCAATCGGCAAAAATAGGCCAAGGCTGCTACTCACCGAGCCCTCGCATCTACCCCTTGCGCCACCCGCCCGAGATGCCGCTCCAAGAACTCAACCGCCGCCTGATTCATTCGTAGTTCGCTATCGAAGCGTTTGATGTCGTGCGTTTCGTCGGGCAGTACCAAGGTCTCGTAGTGCACGTTGCGACCTTCCAGTCGGCGCACTAGGTCCACCGTCTGTGTGAACCTCACATTGCGATCGTCATCGCCGTGAACGAACAACACTGGCGATTTCCAGGTGGACACCGCGGACGCCGGCGATGAGCGCCAGGCCAGATCCAACGCGTGCTGGGCGTTCTCGGGAATTTCATAACGGGTCCGGGCGAACAAATCCTTCAGGTCATACTGCAACGTCCAATCGTGCACGCCATGGATATCGACGCCGGCCGCGAACAGGCTTGAATCGTGAGCCAGGGCCATCGCTGTGAGGTAGCCTCCGTACGAGCCGCCGTAGACGCCCACGCGCGAAGTGTCCACCGTGTTTAATGCCTGCAGATAACGTCCGGCGGCACGAACATCGCGCAACTCAGCGGCGCCATTCTCACCAGCATCCGCGGGATAGTTCAGGTCGTAACCGTAGCCAACGCCCAATCGATAGTTGACGGAGAGCACGGTAAAGCCACGACTCACGAGATACTGGTTGAGGCCGTAGTGATTGCCGTAGTACTCCATCCAATGCCAGCCGAGCATCATCTGCCGACGCGGGCCGCCGTGTAGATAGACAACCGCGGGGCCTTTCCGGCCGCGAGGCTTGGGCTGAAACAACTGGGCGTGCACGATGACGCCATCTTCGGCAGCAAACTTCACGGCCTTCGGAACGACCAGCTGCGACAGCGGATACTGCGCAGGCAACTGCGAACCACCTACCCACACTGGCGACGCCATTGTTTGTCGTAGCACTGCTGGACGTGGTGAGCGCTGGGCGCTCGCGCCGATGAACGCGACGGTGCCATCAGCGATGAACACGGGCGAATATTCCAATTCTTCGCCACGAGTCAGCGCTCGTGGGGCGCGCAGATCTAACGTTACCTCGTACAGATGACGCCGATCGATATCGTCCGGCGTCTGCCCCGCGTTGGCGCTGAATACGATGCGGCGGCGATCTGGACTGAGTGACACATCCTCCACCATGTGATCGCCAGGCGTTAGCAAACGCGCGGCGCCTCCTGACGATGGGACCACATACAGATGCTGCCAACCATCCTGGTAAGACAGAAAAACAACGTGCTCGCTTCCCAACCAATCGAAGAATCCTTCCGGCCAGGAATCTCGCGGCTTCGTTCCGCTCCGCCAGGCTTCGCGACTCTGGCCAGTCGAGACATCGACCACCTGGATCGACCAAGTCCGAATCGGGAAAGGCACGACGTTGGCAACCGCCCCACCATCGCCAGCAGTGCGTATAAAGGCGACGCGCTTGCCGTCCGGCGACCAACGCGGCGACAGATCTCGATTGACCTGCGGATCCAACCAAACAATGGGCTTGTCGTCGCTCGAATAGATGCCGATGAAAGAATGACTTTCGCGACTGGAGACGAACGCCAGCCGGCTGCCATCTGGCGACCATTGCAGACTGTCCGTGCGACCACGCTCTACGAACAATCGTTTCGCTTGCGCCGAGTCACGCAACGAAGCGATCCATGCTTGGCCATCCTTGATGAAGGCCACACGTGAACCCTCCGGCGAGATGACCGGATAGTCGCCTTCAGCAATGAGCCGAGCCGCGCCACCCGCAAATGGCACAGTCCAAATCTCTACCTTCCCGCCCTGTGGACTGGACGTCGGATTGATAGGCAACCCACCATCCCAATTGGCGCCGTGCTCGCCACCCCGCACGTACACGACATTTGCGCCATCGCGCGACACTGCCAAGCTTGAGATCTCTTGACCGTCATCCGCTAAATAGTCGGTCAAGCGTCGTGGCGCGAACTCTGGCGCACTCGCCACCCAAACATTGCGACGGCCCTGATCATTGGCTACCCAGGCGATACGTGGGCTCTGTGCTGCAGCCGTCAACGCCTCCGGATACGGCACGCTGCGAATGTCTTCGAGAGTGAATGCTTCGCGCTCAGCGGCGTATGAAGCAGTGGCCGCGACGATGAACCACAAAGACAACAGGCCGGCACGGCCATATCTCGCACGGAGCATCGATCTCATTCCTTATTATTGATTGTCGAAGTAGCGGAACAGGCGAATGGACAGTTCCTTCAAGCGTTGCGCGGCATCCGAGTCACCTTCCGAAGAGAGGTTGGCCAGCAGCGCGACGGACAGCTTCGAGTCGAGATAGACATCGAGTCGGGTCTCCGCGCCATAGTGCGAGCCAGTGTGCCCCACCACCTTGACGCCGTCACGCACCTGGCTCGACCAGCCGAACGCATAGGAACCGCCCTCGGCGCGATTCTGAGCAGACGGCGTCAACATGAACTCGCGAGTGGCGGGCTTCAGGAAATCACCGAGCACGACGCGATCGGCGAAATGCACCAGATCCTCCGCGGTCGACAAGTATCCGCCGGCAGGCCACAAGTCGCTATTGTCCACGGCCGGTGCGTTACGCACCACACCCTGTCGATCGATTTCGTAGAAGGCGGTGCGATGCTCGATGATATCGGCATACTGATCCGGAACGGTGTCTTTCAAGCCCAGCGGCTCGAAGACGCATTCCCGCATATAGCTGATAAACGGCTTGCCGCTGACGCCCTCGATCACCGCGCCGATGAGGTTGTAACCGAAACTGGAATAGAGATAGCGTTCGCCGGGACGGCTCAACAGCGGCCGATCCTTGAACTTCGCCAAGGCCGCGGTCATGTCCGCATAGTGCACGGTGTTGATCATGTCCTGATCGCGGTAGTGCTCGATGCCGGAGCGGTTATATGCCAGCTGGCGCACGGTGATCGGTTCGCCCTTGTCCGGAAAGCTCGGCACGTAGTCACGCACCGGCGCATCCAGATTCAGACGACCGGACTCGTACAGCTTCGCTGCGCAGGTCGCGGTGATCGGCTTGGAGATGCTCGCGATACGAAATTTGGTCCGCGGGCTCACGGGAGTTTTCAATTCCAGATTCGCGTATCCGAACCCTTGAGACCAAACCAATTTTCCAGCCCGCGACACCGCGATGGCGAAGCCTGGAAACTTCTGGCTCGCAAGCAACTGATGGATGTCTCGCTCGATGGCCGAGTCCACCACTGTCCCGGCGGACGCTTCGGCACACACGCTCGAACA
>NZ_JAEUPY010000437.1 GCF_016790065.1 Steroidobacter sp. | reverse complement strand
TCGGTCCAGAAATTCCAGCCCTTGTAGATCTTCTGCAGCGGCGAATGCGAGAACACCACGATGGGCGTGTCCTTCTTCACCTTGGCCAGATCTTTCTGCAACCACTCACGCTGCTTGTCGCCGACCATGAACGGCGAGCCGTTGGGATTGTCGAGGCCGGCCATCTCGGCCATGCGCTGCTCGGCGGTGGGCCAACGATTGAAGGTCCATTCGTCGTACGTGAGGATGCTGTTCAACACCACGAAGTGCACGCCTTTGTGGTCGAAGCTGTAGTACTGCTTGCCGAACAGCTTGGACCAGTACGCGCCCAGGTCCAGGTAATAATCGTGCTCGCCCATCACGTGATAGACCTTGCCGCTGAGCTTCGACAACAGCTCGGCGCCGTGATCCAGCTCCGGCTTGCTGCCCATCTGCGCCAGGTCGCCGCCGAAGATGACGAAGTCCGGCTTGGGCGTGAGCAGATTCGTTTCGGCGACCGCGCGAATCAAACCGCGATCCCAGTTGCGCACGAACTGCGTGCCCTTGATCTGCTGAATGTGCGAGTCCGAGATGTACGCGAACGTGAAGTTGTCGCTCGGCTTGGCGAACGCCAACTCCACCATGGTCAGCGGCAACACCGCGGCGCCGACCCCGACCGTGGATGTTTTGATGAAGCTGCGGCGATCGTATTTGATGTCCATGATTACATCCCCTCTCCGCCGCTTATGGATTTCTGAGTCGGAGCCACCGGGCTGCTAGCAGCCACCGTGGTCTTCACGTTGCAGGAAATGGGATTCGCCGACGCAGCCTTTTGCGCGGCGAATTGCGGACTGGTCAGCGACTCCATGAACGCCACCAGATCGGACTTCTCGTCCTCGGTGAGATTCAGCGGACGAATGCCGCCGCTCAGGAAGTCGTTGATGGGTTGTTTCGGATCGGTGACGCCACCGTTGTTGTAGTGATCGACCACATCGCGCAGTGTTTTCAAGCTGCCGTCATGCATGAACGGCGCAGTCACTGCGACGTTGCGTAACGTGGACGTCTTGAACGAGCCGATCTCATCGAGCGTCTCCGTCACCGCAAACCGACCCAACTCCGACGCTTTCGGATTCGTGAGCACAGCCTTGTCCACATCGGTGCCGGCAGCCTTCGCACTCAGGAACGCCGGCGCGAACTGTGGGATTTCGTTCTGGATACGATTCACGCCGACGCCGATGTTGTGAAAGCGGTTGTCGGTGAACAGCGCAAAATTCTGCTCGATGGCATGACAGGAAACGCAGCGGCCTTTGTTGAGGAACACATTGAAGCCGCGCTTGGCTTGTTCGCTGACGGCCTTCTCATCGCCGCCGTAGTGCCACTTGTCGAACGGCGAGTCGCCGGAAACGATGGTGCGCTCGAAGCTGGCGATAGCCTGCTGCACTTCCTTCATCGTCACTTGGTTGCCTTCTTTGTTGAAGACCTTCTTGAAGCGCGCCACGTAATCGGCATCGCTGCGCACGATCTTGAGCACCGGATCATGATTCACCAAGCCCATCTCCACCGGATTGATGATGGGATGTTGAGCTTGATCTTCCATGTCGTGCGAACGCCCGTCCCAGAAGAACAGCTTGAAATAGGCCGAGTTGATCACCGTCGGCGCGTTACGCGTGCCAGTGAGTTTGTTGATGCCTTCGGACGTCACCAACGGACTATCGGTGAACGCTTTGGTGGGATCGTGACAAGTCGCGCAGCTCACCTCGCCCGTGCTGCTGAAACGTTTGTCGTTGAACAGCTTGTCGCCGAGCGCAATCTTCTCGGGCGTCTGCGGGTTGTCGGGCGGAATGGGAACCGGCGGCAAGCCCAATGGCTGCGCCATGACGGCACTGGCCATCAAGAGTCCGGACAAAATAGTGGCGCACGTCGCCACGCGCACGGTATGAATCGGCGGTCCCATGCTGTGTCTCCCCTGCTAGGTTCGGCCCGACGTTATCGTTGGCGGACGAATCCTTTGGATTAACTTAGACAGAGTCTAATCAACGGACACACGCTGACAATTGATCTCTTCAATAAGCAGCGCCCTAGCAGCGGCCTGTGAACGACTGACGGAGACGATGCGATCGGCAGCGCGTACCGCCACGCGAGCGAAGCGGAGAACTTTGCGACCATCGTCGGTGAGCGCGACATGCGCACGATCGCGTTCGAACAAACGCACACCAAGATATTCTTCGAGCTTGCGCAGCTGAATGCTCAGTGTGGATTGAGTGACGGAACAGCGCTCGGCCGCACGAGTGAAGTTGAGACAGTCGGCCAAGGCGATGAGGTAGCGTAAGGCGCGGATGGACATGCGAACCCTCGTGGTCCAGCACGCTCGACAGCGTGGCGCGAATTATTAGAAACCCCTTTGTCGTTGCTGGGCTTCCTGTCCAGCACGCGCCCGAAGGTACACCCCGTAGGCGCTGGCCGCCAGCACGCTAAACGCCGCGAGCCCGAGTTTATCGGCAGTTATTTCCGATGGCTCTGATCGAGCCTATCAATTGGACTTGTTGGAGTCGGGATTGGGGTGGGCGTCGACGCCGAGCTTTTGTAACGCTGACCCGGTGACTCGATAGATGGTCCATTCATGCATGGGCACCGCGCCCAGGCTCTTATAAAAATCGATGGCGCGCTGGTTCCAATCCAGCACCGACCATTCCAGCCGGCCGCAATTTCGATCCACCGCCAGTCGCGCCAGATGACGCAGCAGCTGCTCGCCATAGCCCTGGCCACGAAACTGCTGACGCACGTACAGGTCTTCGAGATAGATGCCGGGCTTGGCCAGGAAGGTCGAGAAGTTGTGAAAGAACAGCGCGAAGCCGGCCACTTCGCCGGTGGGCAGCCGGCCCATGATGACCTCGGCACTGGGCTTCGGCCCGAACAGCCCTTCATGCAACTGCGCCTCGGTGGCCGTCACTTCATGGAGCAGGTGCTCGAACTCGGCCAGCTCGCGAATCAACTGCAGGATCATCGGCACGTCGGCCGGCTGGGCCGGCTCAATGTGCAGGCTGCTCATAGCGCTCTCCCCCTCTCGCAAGGCCCCTCACGGAGCCCGTGATCGTACCTTGCATCATTAAGTGAATCGATATATTTTCGTTGCGTATCCGAGTATTCGTGTGGCGTTCGGGTTCAGGGATTAAAAGAATTTTGAACGAAGCGACGGACCATGAGCGCTGACACCAAACTGCCTCTCAATGCTCTGCGCGCCTTCGAGGCGGTCGCAGCCCATCTGAGTTTCACCGGCGCGGCCCAGTCGCTGAACGTGACCACCGCGGCGGTCAGCTCGCACATCAAGTCCCTCGAGGAGTTTCTCGAAACCCCTCTGTTCGTACGCCACAGCCGCTCGGTTCGCCTGACACCACAGGGTGCGCGCTTGTTGCCTGGCGTGCAACGAGGCATGGGCGAGCTGACGCGCGCCGTCGATCAGTTGCGACTCGATCGCAGCAGCGGGTTGCTCAACATCAGTCTGCTCGGCTCGTTCCTACAAAAGTGGCTGCTGCCCCGGCTCAGCGATTTTTATCAAAAGCATCCCGAAGTGGATCTGCGCTTCAGCGCCAGCCGCGAGCTGGTCGACTTCATGCAGACCGATTTTCACGCCGCGGTTCGTTATGGCTCGGGCAGCTGGCCGCAGCTGCAAGCGGAGAAGATGCTCGACGATTGGGTGTTCCCAGTCGCCAATCCGGCGCTGCTCGCCAAGCTGGGACCCATCACCACTTTGGGCGATCTGAACAAATATCCGCTGCTTCATAGCGCCAGCGAACCTTGGATGGATTGGCTACGGCGAGTCGGTGGCGATACCACGCGCGTCGAACGCGGTCCGATTCTCGATGATTCAGCGTCGGTGCTGGCTGCGGCCGAGCAAGGTCACGGATTAGCGCTCGCCCGCTGGTCGCTTGTTGCTGGCGATCTGGCGTCGGGACGCTTGGTGCGCCCGTCGAGTCAGAGCGTGCGCCAACACAACTCGTATTACTTCGTCGCACCGGCACACAATTTTGAAGTGCCGAAGGTGATTCGGTTTAGGAACTGGCTGCGCGAAGTGTGCAACGAGTTCCCGCCACCCGAAGGCGAACGACTGGAACCGCAATAACGCCGGCCGAGCTCAGCGCTCCACCGGCAACTCGTTCTTGATCCACGCCTCAAAGCCGCCTTCCATCTCGACGACAGGAATGCCGGCGGACGCGAGCTCTACAGCGGCAGCGACGGCGAGTTTGCAGGTCTGACTGTAGCAATACAGAACGGCAGTGCGATCCTTCCGAATGCCGGCCAGAGTGTGCCACTTGCCCTGCGGCAGGTTGATGGCACCGGGGATGTGGCCAGCTTGATAATCGCTAGGTAGCCGCACATCCACGACGGTCACGGGTTCGTTCCGGCGCAGCTGCGCGTTGAGCTCGTAAGGCCCGGTGAGATAAGCCAGTTTCTGCGCGAAAAAGTCGCGCGCCTGGCGGGTATCCTGAGTCGACATGGCAGCACCTGCGTTAACGTTGGCGTGTGCTACGTTAGTCATCCGCCGGCGCCGGATCATCGGCCCTGGCGGCATGGGATTTATTCCCCGAACCGAAGCAAATGCAAAACCTCACCGACATCGCCATCTTTGTCAAAGTAGTCGAGCTATCCAGCTTCACGGCAGCGGCCGAGGCGTTGGAAATGTCCCAGCCCGTGGTCAGCAAGGCCGTGACTCGCTTGGAAGAGAAGCTCGGCGCCCGACTGCTGAATCGCACCACCCGACGGCTGAGCCTCACCGAAGCAGGCTCCGAGCTGTACCGCCGCTCAGGCAGCGCGCTTCGCGAAATAGAAAACGCCGAATTGGAAGTCGCGCGGTTTCAAACCGAGCCTCGCGGCACGTTGCGCGTATCGGCGCCGATGAGCTTCAGCATTCTGCAGCTGGGCCCGGCCATACAAACATTTATGGAGCGTTATCCCGGCGTCACCGTCGAGCTGAACATGGACGACCGCACCGTCGACCTGGTCGAAGAAGGCTTCGATGTCGCGATTCGCATCGGCCGACTGCGGGACTCCAATTTGATCGCGCGCAAGATTGCGCCGACCAAGCAAGTCATCTGTGCGTCGCCTGCTTATCTCGCCAAGCACGGCACACCGGAGCGACCCGAAGACTTGCTGGAGCACAACTGCATTCTTTATTCATTGCTGAGCGCGCCGCGTGAATGGCGCTTCACTGACAGTGACGGCGGTGAGCACGTCGTGCCGGTCAACGGCAATCTTCACAGCAACAATGGCCTGGTGAATCGCGCCGCCGCGATTGCTGGCGGCGGCATCATTCAGCTACCGACGTTTTATCTATGCGAGCAACTGCGCTCGGGCGAATTGAAGCCGTTGCTCTGCAAGTTCACGCCACCGGAAATTGCCGTGCATGCCGTGTATCCGGAGCGACGCAATCTGATGCCGAAGGTGCGTGCGTTCGTCGACTTTGTCGCGATCACGTTCGGCCCCGAGCCGCCGTGGGAGAAAGGCTGGACGCTCGAAGACTGAGCGTCCGCCACTAGAACTGCTTGGTCGCCGCCACTTTGAAGTAACGACCCAGCGGATTGCCAATGAACGGGTCGTAGCTCAGATCCAGTCGCGCCAGCGGCGGATCGCGATCCGTCAGATTGATCACCGACGCGCTCATGGTCGTCCGACCCGGCAGCTGCAAGCGATACACCAGATCGTGCGTCAGGAACGAGCCGACTTCGCGAAATCCATTCGGCACACTGGAACGCACGTCCGTCACACCGTCGATGTAACGAGTCGTCCAACGCACGCTGTGGTCGCCGTTGCTGAAGTCCAAGTACGCTGAGCCACGCAGCTGGGGCAAAGAGCCGGTGCCCGCGCCACCGCGAGTACCCGCATAGTCATCGGCTTTCTGAATCAACACTCCTTCGACGAACAACGCATCGCGCTCGTACTTCAATGTGTACGAACCGTCCACGCCGAGCAGAATCTCGCCAGCGAACCAAGCGTCGAACAAGTAAGACAAACTCGCGTCGAGACCCGAGATGCGCTCCTCGGGTCCGTTGATCACGTTGACCCGAGTGCGAATCAGTGCAGTGGCACTACAAGCGGCGCCGTCAGTGAAAGTGAAGCGCGCCTGCAAAGCGGCGTAGGCAGGATTGCCACAGAAATTGGGATCGCCCGGATTCACGCCGAAGAAAGTCGCAACCAGTTCGGTGCCGCCCTCGGTGCCGAGCGGATTCTTGAACTTGAAACTCCAATAGTCCAGCGACCCCTTGAAGCCGCCGGCCTGCACGATGGCGCCGACATTGAAGGTATTCGCCTCTTCCGGATCGAGATATGGATTGCCGTAGTTGTCGTAAGGCTTGTAGCCGCGATTCACACCGGTGTAGACCAGCGTAGTGCTGAAGCCGTTCAACAACTGCGTTTGTTGAGGACCGCGGAACGTGCTGCCGGCCGAGCCGCGCAGTGCTAGCCAGTCGAGCGCCTGCCAACGCAACGACACCTTCGGATTCGTGGTCGAGCCCACTGCACCACCGTAGTCTTCGTAGCGCACGGCGACCTGCGCCTGCAACGATTCGAGCAACGGCAGATTCACTTCGCCGAATACGCCTAACACATCACGACTCAAATCTTGATTGCGTAGCGGCCCGAAGAACGTGAACACACCGAACTGGGTCGTGCATCCCAAGTTGCCGTTGACCGGAGTGTCCACGCACGGGTTGCGCTCGATGTCGGTGTAGAAATTAACGTCGCGCTTGAAGCCTTCATCACGATACTGGCCACCGACCGCCCAACCGATGGCGCCGCCAGGCAACGACAGCGGCAACTCGCCGTTGAAGACCAAGTCGACCGCCAAGGTCGATGAGGTATCTTTCCAACCATTGTTCTCGAACAGCCAATCGACCACTGCCGGGTCGTTGGCGAGTGCAGCGCTGTAGTTGAAGCTATTGACCTTGCCCGTCGAGGGATTGCTGGCGAAGGCATTCGAGAACGGATTGAAGAACAAGCACCCGGCCGTGCCCGCGGTCGCACCCGCTGGACAATTCGGACCGCCGAGCCCGTTCAGTGCGAGCTGCAAACGATAAGCAAGAATGTCCGGTGTGTTGGTCTCTCGAGTGTTCTCGCTGTATGTCACCCCGGCGTCCCAACCGATGTCAGAGCCAAACTCGCCATCGAGACTGGCCGAGATACGGAAGCCATCGAACAACCGTTCGTCTTTCTTACCTTCGCCGGTGAGCGGATTGCCGCCATTACCCAACGGCCGCCACTGCAAACCGCTGGCGACCACGAATCGACGTGCCAGCACGGCATCGCGATCCACTGTGTCTAGGTACGGCAGGATGGCCTGCAGACCAGGATTGCTCAGCGGAATGATGTAGTTTGGCGAAACCAGGTTGCGAGTTGGAGTGGCCGTCAGGTTCGCGCCTTGCTGTGGACCATACGACGGCGATGAATTTTCTTCCGGTGCATCGTGCACGGCGTACAACGCCTCCACGTGCAGGCCGGTCTTCTCGCCGATGTCCATGTTGAATTCGCTGTAGAGCTGATAGTGCTCCTCGCGTTCGATCAGGTTGTCGAAGGTGATGTATTGAAAGCGGCAACCATCGCTGCCGGCAATTTCAAACCCGCCCAACGCCGAACAACCCGGATCGCGGAACGACTGCGCGGCGGTGGTGGTACCGGCGGTGACGTTGTATTGACCAGGGTTACCGAAGGAAGAGAAGCCGCCTTGCGGATTTTCCTCGAAGGTCCGCACAGCCCAAGCGCGGTCGGTGGTGTTCAACTCCGAACGATGCCGGTAGCCGCCGGCAACCATCACGCTCCAACGATCGGCGCGATGGCCCCACACTGCGTTCGCACTGTAATCACCCTCTGAGCCATCGACGTAACTGTACGAACCATCCAGCGACAGTCCATCGACATTGCTCTTGGTGATGAAGTTGACCACACCGGCGACGGCATCCGAGCCATAAGTTGCAGCGGCACCGTCTTTGAGCACTTCGATGCGACCGATGGCCGCCATGGGCAGTAGATTGGTATCGACTCCATTGCCGGTCGGCGAAGAGGCGATGCGTCGGCCGTTCAGCAGCACCAACGTG
The DNA here is from genome assembly GCF_016790065.1 of Steroidobacter sp. GTDB lineage: Bacteria > Pseudomonadota > Gammaproteobacteria > Steroidobacterales > Steroidobacteraceae > Steroidobacter. The sequence continues at coordinate 3,023 of NZ_JAEUPY010000437.1, read as the reverse complement.
CGAACTGCGCCGATGCCGCGCAAGTTGATATTGCTGCTGCCAGTGGATTGCGCCGAGCCGAACTGATTCGATTCGCCGAGCACGCCCTGCACAGCGGGAATGGACTTCACCAGATCCACCATCGAAGGCGAACCCTGCATCTGCAAATCTTCGAGGGTCAGCACATCGACCGGTAGCGCCGCGTCTTCGGCCGCGCCTTGAATATACGAACCGGTGACCACGATGACTTCCAGCTGTTCGACAGTCGCGGCCTGCTGAGCAGTCGCCGCGACACTACCGAGCAGGAGCGAGCCAGTAAGAACACTGCGTCTCAAAATCATGGTTGTCCCCCACTATGACTGCGGCTGCAACTCGCCGCGACGGCGAACACCGGCTTGAGGTGTTCTGTCTCGTCTTTGTTTGCACTCCATACCGTGTTTACGATTTTTGAAGTGCGTGTGGGCGTTGTACGTGACACTGTCAGCAAGGGTCAACGCGCTTAATAAATCATTGCAAAGCTGCGCACAGCTTTGACGAAGCAGCGGTGACATTCACGTTTGTATTCTGTACTTCGGAATCGAGCGACGATTGAGTCGTCAATCGAGCTGCCAGTTGCGCACGTCGGAATCAAGCATGAAACAGCGGCAAGCTGACTGTGAAGCGCGCGCCGCCCGTTGGCGCATCGCCGATGTCGATGGCACCGCCATGTGCCTCGACCAAACTACGAACTACCGCTAATCCCAAGCCTGCGCCGCCGGTGCGACGATTACGCGATGTTTCCAAACGCACGAACGGCTCGAGCATGGCTTCGCGTTGTTCTGCAGGAATGCCCGGACCTTCGTCATCGACGGTGAGCTGCACTGAATTGTCGCTCGCCGCGACTTGCACGTGCGCGGCGCGCCCGTATTGCAAGGCGTTGTCGATCAGATTCGCGACTACTCTGCGCAACGCCAGACGGTCGCCGAGCACGACCGCATCGTCGCTCTTTGTCAAGGTTTGTAAATGCACCGCTGCGTGCTCAGCCGAGCGATCATCCACTTCGGCACGTACCACTTGTCCGAATTCCACCAATTCTTCGACCAACTCACCGGCACCTGCACGACTGGCAAGCAACGCGTCGTCCAGCAAGCGAATCATGTCGCCGATGTCCGCGATGGCACGCTCTCGGTCCACGCCTTCGGGAATGTGATCGACACGCAAGCGCAGTCGAGTCGCGAACGTTCGCACGTCGTGCGATATGCCGCCGAGCATCGCCATTCGCGCTCGTAACAATTGCCCCAGTCTGGCTTGCAGTCGATTGAATGCGGCGATCAGCGCCAGAATCTCCGGCGCTGCCGAGCGAGTTTCCGGCACCAACGTCGACACGCCGGAACCATCGATCTGATCGACCCTGGCTGCCAGCTGCGCCAGCGGACGCGTTTGTCGATGCATCATGATGAGCGCAATCAATCCGGTCAGCGCTCCGCCCAGGCCCGCGATGAAACCGATGGGCATGCCATACACATTGGTGGTGGGGCGGTGATAGCCCTGAATGACCAAGGTCTCGCCAGTGTTGAGCTTGATTCGCAGCTCCAGATCGGTGGCCGTTATATAGGAGAACCGCGGCGGACTCGCGCCATGACCTCCATTGGCATCGAACGTCAGGCTGAACGGACGGCCGCCGATATCGCTGAGCGCCAGTTCTACCAAGCGTGCGCGCAGCTCGAACGGTCGGGCAGTCGGCGTCTTCAACAGTGGCAAATCTTTCACCAGTTTGGCGCTGAATTTTGGCGAGCTGACAGCACGAATGACCAACGCACGTTCGCCGCTGCCATTCGCTTGCTCGAGGAGCTGCACGATGGCGGCGATCTGTCGTGGTAACGGTAATGGTCGCGACTCACCGTCTTCACGGACGCTGGCGATATAGAAGATGGCGGTCGAGCCAATCCACGCGACGATCAGAGTCAGCATCACGATCAGGCCGAGCCGCCAAGCAAAGGTCAATCGAGTAATCACGCGACTTGCCCGACGTGCGCCGTAAACAGGTAACCGCCGTTGCGCACTGTCGTAATCAGCTTTGGCGCCGGACTTGCCGCGTCCAACTTACGACGCAAGCGAGAGATCTGCATGTCGACGGTGCGATCGAACGGATCGGCCATGCGCCCGCGCGTCCAGCTCAAAATCTGCTCACGCGTCAGCACGCGACGCGGATGCTGAATGAAACACGCCAGTAAATCGAACTCAGCGGCAGTCAGAGCGACCGGTGTTTGGGTTTGATCGAGCAGCTCGCGCGCATCCAGATCGATGACGAAACCGCTGAACGAGAAACGCCGCTCACGCTGCACGATCGGCGCCAGACCACCTCGACGCAGCAGCGCTCGCACTCGCGCCAACAACTCTCTCGGCCCGAACGGTTTCACGAGATAGTCATCCGCGCCCATCTCCAGGCCAACCACACGATCCACCTCATCGCTCTTCGCGGTGAGCATCAGGATGGGCAGATTGGTGTGCGCACGCAGCCGCCGGCAAATGGACAAGCCATCCTCGCCTGGCAGCATCAAGTCCAGCACGATCAAATCGGGCCGGCGTCGCGCCAGCACGTCATCCAGGCCTCGGCCGTCTTCGGCAGCATCGACCTCGAAGCCTTCCCGGCGCATCAGCTCGGCAACCATCTGACGGATTTCGGGATCGTCTTCGACGATGAGTAGATTGGCGGTAGCTCGCATACCGGCCGTTGTACGGCAGGCGCGTGACCAATCCAAGCACCCTCGCTCAACAGTGCGAGCCGTTACACACCGTTACAAGATTTTGACCAAACACCATACAACTGCAGTACGAAACGGGCAGGCTGGCAGAGCTTTGTGGCACCTCGTCCGTTAGCCCACTTCGGACGCGCGCTAGCCCACGGCCAAGGATGGCCTGTCTTTTTAGTTTTCCTGCGACGGCTCGCGCGTGCCGATGCCTTGCTCGATGGCCGTGGTCAGCGGCTTCATGAAGAACGAGTCCTCGGGCATCAGTCGCACCGGAATGTCATGCCGCCTCAACGCATCGGCAACGACCGGACC
>NZ_JAEUPY010000806.1 GCF_016790065.1 Steroidobacter sp. | reverse complement strand
GCACGACGTGCATGTGGAGTGGAGCGAAGCTGGCAGCACCACTGCCCGCTGGTCGCTCACACCCGTGCAGTAATCAGAGCACTCGCCCCTGCGCATCGATGATCTTGACGGGACCTAGCTTCAGGGCGCGGATCAAGGGCTCGATCTTCGCCAGGTCTCCGGCCACCACCCAGGTGAAAGGCCGGTCACTGAGTAGCTCGGCGGCGGCGCGACGCACGTCGTCGAGTGACACCTCGCTCACTCGCTGAGCATGGGTTCGCACGAACTCATCGCTCAGCGAGTAGCGCACGGCGTCGCTCAACATCTCGACGCTGCTTTGGTTGGTTTCCCAAACGGCGCCTGAGCTTGAAGACTTCTGCAGACGAACTGCTTCGAACTCCGCGGTAGTCACCGGCCGCCGCGACACGATGTCGCGCAGTTCCTTGCTGATCTCGAGCATGGCCGGAGCTGTTTGATCCGTCTGCACGGGCGCGAGAACACGGAAGACCCGCGGCCCCGGATCGGTCGACAAGGAATTGCGCACCATGTAGGTCCAGTGCTTGTTCTCGCGCAAGTTCAAATCCAGACGCGAAATGGAGCTTTCTCCCAGAATAGACATCGCCAACTGCGTCGGCACCTCAGCCTCACGCGCATGAGGAGCGGCCGGCAATAGCAACTGGATGTCTGATTGCTGAGCGCCGGGCACGTCGATCAGCCACACCGCCGGCGTCGCGGCTCGCGGCTTCAATGCGTTTACTACCGTCTCAGGTGAGTTGCCGCGCCAGCCCGTGAACACGCGCTCCAGCTGAGGTCGCAGTTCGTTCAGCGTGGTATCACCGACCACGATGAGAGTTGCCCCCGAAGGCACCACCCAGCGTTGATGAAAGTCACGCAAGTCGTCGGTCGAGAGGGCTGCAATGTCTTGTGTAGAAAGCAATCGACCGCGCGGATCATCGGCACCCCAGAGTAGCCGAGCACCCAACCGTTGCGCGGCGGCGCTTGGATCGCTGGCAGTCGCCTCAAACAACTTCTGTTCATGCGCCTGCCAGCGCTTCAGATCTGCCGGATCCAACCGCGGCCGCTGGATCACATCGGCGAACATCCCGAGAGCATCACGCCACGCAGGCGTCAATGCAGTCGAAGACACTTGCAAGAAACCGCCCTCCGCGCTCGCAGCCACCGACGCACCTAGCAAACCAAGTGCTTCAGAAAGCTGTTGCTCATCGCGAGCACCGGCCCCTTGCGTCGACAGTCCAGCCAACATGCGACCGAGCAGCGCATGATTCGGCGGCCCCGACGCGGGATCGCCAAACGGGAACATCATCTGAAACGTGACCTCGGGGACGTCGTGGCGCGCCATGAAGATCACCTGCAGCCCGTTCGACAAAGCGGTGCGCTCCAGCGCGGGTGCCTTCGCAGGAGCAGACACGACAGGCTGCGGAATGTGCCGACGATCTACGTCCTGAGCAGCACTCGACAACTTTCCTCGCGGCAGCGTGTGCAAAATATAATCACCATCGCGAAGCCATCGCTGACCGCTCGCCATGATCTCGGCCGGCTGCGCCGATTGCAGACGCGCATAACTCTCCTTCCACCGACCCGCCTCGCCCAACAGCTGTTGATGGCGAGCTAGAAACCAGGCCTTGTACGCGTTGCCCTGCAGGCTCTGAACCATCTCCGCAGTGGCTGCCGCTCGTATCGCCGTCAATTCCTCCGCGCGTGGACCTTCTTTCAACAGCCGTTGCAGCTCTTCATCGAGCACACGTTCGACGCGCTCAAGATCAGCGCCAGGCGAGGTATCGATGCTGATAGTGAAAGTGCCGGCAATCAGTCCTTTCCAGACATACACAGCGACATTCGTAGCCAATCCCTCCTCTGTGACCAAGCGGCGATACAGTCGCGCAGAGCGTTCTCTTCGCCCTACCGGCGCCTCCAAGATCTGCCGATCAGCCATGACCGACGCCAACAGCTCCAGATGATCGGCGTCTGCCGTCCCCATTCCCGGAATGTTCCAAACACGCGTAAGCCTCGCAGCGCCGAGCCGACCGTCAAAAATGACTTCTCGCTGCACTCCGCGTCGAGGCGCAATCCATTCAGTGACTCGCGACACACCGGGCCCGGAAGCGAGCGCGCCGAAATAGTGCTCGACTTTCTCTTTAGCCAGCGCAGGTGTGATGTCCCCCGCGAGCACCAGCACCGCGTTCGATGGGCCGTACCAAGTGCGGAACCACTCATGCGCGTCTTCGAGCGTGGCGGCATTCAGATCGTCCATACTCCCGGTCGCTGTGTGAGCGTATGGATGCCCCGCCGGCCACACGGCGCGAGCAATGCGGTCGTATACCAAACCATGCGGCCGATTCTCCCGCTGGCGCTTTTCGTTCTGGACCACACCGCGTTCTTTATCCAGCTGAGTTTGATCGAGCGCGCCCAGCAGATGGCCCATGCGATCGGATTCGAGCCACAGCACCGAGTCGAGCGCACCGCTCGGCACCTTCTCATAGAACGTAGTCGAGTCTTCGCTGGTAGCCGCATCGATACGGCTCGCGCCCAAGCTTTGTAGCTTGGGCGTCCACTCGGCGCGATGATGCTCGCTGCCGCCAAACATCAAGTGCTCGAATAGATGTGCCAGTCCGCTGCGCCCGGCAGGCTCATCCTTGGAACCGACGTTGTACATCACGTTGACCGCCACCTGCGGCACACGCCGATCTTCGTGGACCAGCAGCGTCAGGCCGTTCGCGAGTACCTGCTTGGTGTAGGGAACATCGATGCTCACAGAGTCAACCGAGGAGCTTCTTTGCCCCTTGAGATGACGATCGAGAAACGCGAGGTATGCATCCGAGGCCCGGATGTTGTTCACACGCTTGGTGAACCCGTGACCTTCGTCGGGAAACAGCAAGTACTCGACGGGCACACCGTTGGCACGCACCGCTGCAACGATCTCATCGCTCTCGACTTGCAACACTCGTGCATCGTTGGCGCCTTGGACCACCAGCAACGGCACCGCAATGTTCTTGGCATGAAACAAGGGCGAGATGCGCCGATGTCGCTCGGCATCCGTCGCAGGGTCGCCGAGCTCGTCGTAGAGCGATTGCTTGTAATACTCGGCCGAGGGCGGCACGCTGTTCAAGGTGCGCGTCCAATTCATCACGCCGAAAATATCGATGCCGACGGCAAAGGTTCGCGGCGAAAACGCGAGCGCCGCGCCGACCATGTAGCCGCCGTATGAATGCCCCATGATGCCGATTCGCTCGTCATCCACCCACTTCAGCGACGCAAGGTAGTCTTTGCCCGCAACCACGTCCTGCAAATCCACGTCGCCATGTCGCCGGTCATCGGCGTGATAGAACGTCTTGCCATAGCCACTCGAGCCGCGATTGTTGACCGCCAGCACCGCATATCCGTTGTGCACCAGATGCTGGATCAGCGACGTGTAGCCAACGCGGCTCTGTCCGCCGGGGCCGCCATGCACCCAGATGACCGCCGGTACTCGTTGAGTGGGCGTTGCCTGTCGCGGCTTATAGAGCAACGCCGGAATCGCCAACCCATCGAAACTGCGATACCGAATCACCTCGGACGCCACCAACTCGGTCTCGGCAATCGCGGCCGGCAGCGCACGAGTCAAGCGCTGTGTGTTGCCACTCTGCAAGTCGACAACGTAAATGTCATTCGGCGACGTGTCTGACCCGACCATCAACGCCAAGCGACGCTCGTCACGCGAAAAGCTCAGGCTGGAGAGATTTCCCGGCGGCAACTTCGACAACGCCACATCACGTCGGCGCACCGTATCGAACACTTTCACCACCGTGCGCGCGTCGGCGTTGGTAGCTGAGACTCGATAGCGTCCGGACTCGGAGAACCTCAACTGCGTCACATCCCATTTGTCGGCGATCACCCGAGAAGACTCGCCGCTGAGCACGTCATACACCCACGCCTGCCGAAACTCACCGTGGGCATCGGTCGAGTAGTACAACGAACGACTGTCGGGTGAGAACTGGAACACCGCATGACTGATCACACCGGAGTGCCGAGTGATGAGTTTCGGTGTCGGTGCCGGCGCCTGCAAATCCACCAAGTGGATGTCGGCGTCGGCGCTGGTGTGACGTTCCATCAATGCAATGAAGCGGCCGTCGGCGGAGACATCGGAGATTTCCCAGGACGCATCGTTTCGAAACAGCAGCTCCGGCCGATAGTCCGCGGCGGAGTAGCGATACACATCGAATCCCTTCGGGTCCCGCACATTGCTCAGCACGTAGAAGAAGCGTCGGTCGGCGCTCCAGCCCACGAAATCAGCGATGGTCTCCGCTCCGGGCGTCAGATCCCTAAGTTCACCGGACGGCTCGCGCACGTACAGGTGAAACATTTCATTGCCACCTTGATCGCCACGCACCAGCACCCGGTCGTCTTGCGGGAACCATGAGACCGCATACAAAGCATCCGTTGCCGATGTAGTCAGCGCTGTCGGTTCCGCACCGTTGGTCGGTAGCGCCGCCAGATTGAACACACCGCTGCGATCAGAGTGCATCAACAGCCGTTGGTCGTCGGTCGACCAGGCATGACCGCTGGCAAGCCCATAGGTCGTTGTGTTGTAGAAGACTTCCGCCGTGTGTGGCGCCGTCGTCGGCTTAGCCAGAACCGCAAAAGACAATAGGAAGCTGCAAACCATCGACCACGCGAGTGTCGGGCTCATCGTCATCACCTGCAGGGAGGGCGACCGCGCGCGATGCGCGCGCGGCGCAAATTAGAACTTCGCTCGCACCGACAACATCACGTTGCGTGGCTCGCCGTAGCGATTCAGAAAGAACGAGTAGATGCTCGAGTAGTAGTCGCGATCGGCGACGTTGTTGACCGACAGCGTGGTCTGCAGCTGCGGATTGATTCGATAGCCCACTTGCAGATCGACCACCGTGTAGCCCGGCAGCTCGATGAAAGGCGTGGGCGGCGACAGAAAGTCGATGTAGGTGCGATTCTGCGCATGCAGCCCGGCACCGATGTTCCAACCCTGCAAGATGCCACCCCACACATCGCCATCGAAGGTGTAGTTGCTCCACAGCTTGAAGACTCGCTTCGGCACCCAGCGCTGCTGGGGCAAACCGGTGGCGCGATCCTCTTGCTTGAAGTCGGTGTAGCCCGCCGAGACATCCCAGCCCGGCAACGGGCGGCCGACAATCTCCAGCTCCCAGCCTTCTGATTCAATCACACCGGACGCGACGTAGCAGGCGCCATCGGGATTGAAGGTGCAACCGCCGTGATTCGGGTCCATCAGCGCGCGATTACTGTCTCGCAGACGGAACAGCGCCAGCGAAGTCGTGAGCCGACCGTTGAAGTGCTCGCCCTTCAGGCCCGTTTCAATTTGATAGCCAATGCGTGGATCCAGCACGCTGCCGCGGAAATCGAATTGACTCTGCGGGCTGAAAATCTCGGTGTAGCTGCTATACCAAGAGAGCTGCTCAGTGATGTCCCACACCAGGCCGCCATACGGTGTGAACTCGTTGTCAGCGGACAGCGCTTCCACCCAAGGCGCCGGCGTCGCCGTCGGCGCGAGATCACGTGCGTCCTGCGTGTAATCGCCGATCCGACCACCGATGATCAACGTGAGAGGCTCGAGTAGTTTTATACGGGCCATGCCGTAGAGTCCGCGCTGCTCGACCCGTTGCGACAACGTGTTCGGTGTCGTCGGCGCCAGCGACGCATCGAGACCCGGCGCGAACAAATTGCGATTGGGATAGAAACCCGCGTTGGGTGAGGTCCAGTTCTCGTAACCGTCGAACGTAAAGCCGAACAGCAGCTCGTGACGACGACCGAACAGCTCGACCGGGCCCGAGACGTTGATATCAACGCCAGTGCTTTCGAACTCATAGCGTTGCGCCGTGGTCAGATACGGCACTTGATACGTGCTCAGACTCACTGCTCCGATCGGATAGCCGTTCACTTCACGCGTCAGCACATCGCGGCGATGAGCGTACAGCTTGACCTTCCAATCGTTGGCGAAGCGGTGTTCCAAGTCGAACACGCCCTGCTTCACGTCGCGTTCGGTGCGCGCCCAATCGACATTGGTATAGGTCGAGCGCTTTACGTCCAGCAGCGAATAGCGGCCGTTCGAATCCACCGCCAGCGGCAATCCCATGTAGGGCACCAAGTCCGTGTTCTGCACGCCTACCGAGATGCCCAGGCGCGTCGCCGGCGTCAGGTCGAACTCGACGATGCCGTAGCCCGTCAGCGATTCTTTGTCAGCATGGTCGTAGAAGAACTCACGGTCTTCGCGCACCACGACGCCGCGAGCACGCACACTGCCCGAAGCATTGAGCGGCCCACCGACGTCCAGATCCGCATGCAAGTTGTTCCAGGAACCGTAGGAAACATTGACGGCGCCAGCGAACTCATTCTGCGGGCGCTTGCGAACCAGGTTCACGGCGCCGCCAGCATCGCCCGCGCCTTGCAATAGACCCGCCGGGCCTCGCAGCACTTCGACGCGTTCGTAGATGGCAAGATCGAACTGCGAGTTGCCAAGATTCATGGCCAAGCTGCCGGGCACGCCATCGTACTGCGCGCCCATGTACTGACCGCGCGAGAACACGTTGACCGCGCCGCCGCCATTGCCTTGATCGTGAGCGAACACGCCAACGGTGCGATTCAACGCCTGCTCCACCGTGACGATGTTCTGCTCATCCAGGCGTTCGCGCGTCATGATGGACACGGACTGTGGAATGTTGCGGAGGGTCTGAGCCTCTTTGCCGAAGCTCAACATCTCGAAGGTGCCGCGGACCACCACCTCATCGATCAACGCGCTGCTGGAGTCAGCGGCACCGCTTTGTACCGGCGTTGCTGCCGCCTCGATCAACACAGTGTGTTCGTTGATGAAGCGATGCTTCAGTCCCGTGCCTTTGAGCAACACATCCAGAGCGGCGCCGAGTTCCAACTCAGCCTTCAGCGTCGGCGCAGCAATGCCCGCGACTAACTTCTTGTCGACCAGGATGTTGGTATCGGTTTGATTGGCGATGGCCACCAACGCATCGCCGAGCGGCTGCCCGGGTAAATCGAACGTCACTGGTGCCGCTTGTAGCGGAGCGACTGCGCCAGCACACAATATCCACGCGACCGCCGCCGCACAGCGATTTCTCGGACGAGCACTCATACTTTCTCCCCGGCGCAGTGTCGAGCACCGCGCTTGTCGTTGTCGAATCCAGTCTGCAAAGCGCTAGACCGCTGACAACTGACAAACCTCATCACGGGGCAGAATTATTTTCGCGGCAGTTCGGCGACGGCACGCCCGACAAGCGGATGCGATTCGGCTCACGAATCAACATCAGCTCACACGTGCTGGCAATGGTCTCGGCAAAGCTGGCCGTGTCGCCGGCTCGGAACGAACCTTTGACGATGAGCTCCGCCGCTGCGGACGTTTCTATGCTCAGCTGCGTGGTCGAGTACCGATTCATTTCGCCGATGGCTTGAGCGAGCGTTACGTCGTTCAACTCCACTCGACCCCGCCGCCAGGCGGTGAGCTCGTCGATCTTCGGAGCGTCGATGCGGGGCGGCGCTGTAGGTGCCAAGGTTAACCGCTCACCCGGTGCTAGAACGGTCGGTGCCTCGCCACTCGACTGCTCGGTCGCGACAGCCACCTTCCCTTCCACCAACGTCACCGCAAACGTCGTCGCGTCCCGGCGCGCCAGGAATTCGGTGCCGAGGGCGGTAATGGTCTTGTCCCCGGCACTCACGATGAAGGGCCAATCCGCGCCTCGCTTGGCAACCACGAATAGCGCCTCACCCGCTTGCAGCTCCACTTCGCGTCGCTCGTCGTTGAAGCGCACTTTGATGCGCGTGGCTGTGTTCATATAAATGCGTGTACCGTCTTCCAGTGTCAACATGCGTTGCTCGCCGATGGCCGTCGTGGTCGCCGAAAAGTAGAAGTGGACCGCGACCAGCACCCCCAGGATCGCGCAAGCCGCCGTTGCCACGGCCGCCACGCCCCAGTTCACACCGACTCTGAAACCTGCGCGCCGCCACTTTTTCGGGAGCGCCAACGTGCGCTTCGGCAGCCGCTCGGTCACTTCCCACATGCGAGTCACGGCATCGAACGCCGCCTTGTGTTCGACGCTCTCGCCTCGCCAACGCTGAAAGCCCAGCACGATGTCCTCATCGCGCTTCGGTCCATGCAACAACGCCAGCCAGGCCGCGGCTTCCTCGACCGCTCGTGGCGAGAGTGTGTGCTGCATCCCCTGGTCGTCCTTGAACATCACTTGAGCATCTCCTCGGTCAACGCGATGGCGGCACGCGCCAAATGCTTTTCGATGGCGGACACCGAGATGTCGAAATGCTCGGCAATCTGCTCGTAGGTCATGCCGTGCACGCGGTGCATGTAATAGGTATCGCGGGTTCTGGGGTCGAGCGAGTTCAACCGCTTTTGCAAGCGTTCCAGGCACTCGTCCGCGGTGGCGTTCTCTTCGGGCCCAAACCGCACATCGCCGATCACGAGTTCCTCGACCGGGGTGGTCTCGTACAGCTCGCGATGCTCTCGTTTATGCGCTTTCGCTGACAGGTTCAGCGCTGCTCGGCTCAGGAATCGCTCCGGATCGCGCACCTCCCGGCCTTGCCGGCAATAGGTCATCACCCGGACGAACAGGTCCTGCAATAGGTCATCCGCATCGTCTCGCGACCGCCCCCGCCGGAGCAGCATGCGACGTAACCGAGGCAAATGGCCGACTAGCCAGTCCATGGACTGGCTTTGCGGACGGTGTTCGCGTCAAACGGAGGCATGACGGGCCCTAGCGGCAGGTAGCCTGATCTTGCTTAGATCCCTGGCCGAGCGCAAACCTCATCGCCCTCCCCGAAAAAAGGGGAATTATTTTTGGCTATCTCCGCAACACCTCGCGCCGAGTGGTTTGCTTCTCAACCTCGGCCCGGGAGAGCAAGGCCGGCAGCAGGCGCTTGTCCACATACGCAGGCAGCTGATCGGCGATGTGCGGGGAGCCTGGTCGAGAGGCGTTGCCGTACACGAGCAAGGTGCCGGCGCGGGGCCCCTGGGGCGTGAACTCGACAATTTGGACGTAGCCTTCGCCACCCACCGCGATCCGACGGCCGCGTTCGTCCTCGGGCAGGTAGTTCATTTTCGCGATGATGCCGACCGAGTCCTCCGAACCGTTGGCAGGCACGTCGGCGATGGGCTTGGGATGGGTGAAGTTGGCGTCGCGGCTCACCAGAACCACCCGATTCGCTTCGCCCCACGATACATCGAGCGCGCCATAGGTGGCGACGACGATCTTCGCGGCGTCGGGCAACGCAGCCAACGCTTGGGCTAGATCTTCGATTCCGGTGGGCGTTTCCAGCGGACGCGACGGGTCGTACTGCTCACGAAACTTGGGCTCTCTTACGCTGCCAGCACGCGGCGAATTCGCCATGCGCTTGGTGTACTCCTGCCACCATTTCAAGAACAGCACCGACCCTCGGCTGTTGCGATCCGAAGTACGGTCCCACTCGCGCAGCACCTTGACGGCAGCGAGAGTCGGCTCATCCGGCTGAGCCTGCGCATCTACGCCAGCCAGCAACTCCGGCAGCAGACGATCCGCCATCAGCATGCGAGTGGAGAACTTGGCACGCACCAGATCGTCGTACGAGAACTTCGGTTGCGACAGCAGCATCCGAGCACTGACCTCCGAACGAGGCCACATGCGATCAAAAGACAGCCACGCCGGAAAGTCCTGCTGCCGAAGGACCGGTGGAAACGTCGTGGTCCACGGCGAGTCGTTGGCGTTCTGCACGAAGCCCGAGGGCGGGTCGATCACTTTCGGCAGCGCGCGCCATGGCACGATCCCTTTCCAAATTTGCTTCGGGTCGTCGCCGGGAAGGATGCGATCGTAGTCTTCATAGGTACCGCCATTGCGCACCGGACGCCGCCCGCCATCGGCAATCATGATGCGCCCATCGGCGTCGGCATAAATCACATAGAAGAACGGCATCTGCAAGCGGCTGAATGCCGACTCGAACTGCTGGAAGTTACGAGCGCGCCCCATGTCCCAGTACTGTGCAAACGGCGACGGTGCATCGAGACCGGTCACGCGCAGCGCCAAAGCTTTATTGCCCTTGCGAGTCACGACAGGACCATGCACGGAATGCGAAATCGAGAACGCACGGTCCTCGCACTCAGGGGCCTTGTTGCAGACTCGAACTGTGTCAGTCTGAGTAACGAGTGGCTTGGTGCCGCCCGCCCAACGATACGACTCACCCGACAGCGACAACTCGTACAAGCTTGCGGTCTGCGCACGATTGTCGGTATGCGTCCACGCGATACGGTCGTTGAAGCCAATCGAGATCGCGGGCAAACCGAGAAAGCCTACGCCCGTGAGATTGACACTCGGCCGCTCGGGATCGCCGATGACCACATGCGCCTGCATCCATTGCCAAACGCCGCGATCCGGATCGGTTTCTCGATCGGTCGACAACACTCCGTTCACGCCAAAATCCAGGTGCGGATTGCCCATCAACATCGTCGTGCCTGCCGCACTCTTGCTCGGCGCAATTGCCCAGGCATTCGAGGCCGCGCGCCGCGGTTCGCCCTGATCCGCAGCAGCTTCCCATTGACGCTTGATCATCATCGGCCCCAGCGCCTGAAAACCAAACTGCATGGTCCATTGCCAAACGACCAACGGGTCGGTTTCAGTCAATGGCAACACCGCACGCATGTCAGTAGGAATCGTGTCCTTGTGGTCCTTCGCATAGGCGTTGACTCCGTCCACGAAGGCACGCAAATAGCGTCGTTGCTCGTCACCGCCCTGCGTTAGCCATTGCTGTGCACGACGCTGCGAGCCCATGGTGCGGATGAAGACATCGCTCGTGACGAACTTATCCTTCGGACCCGCACCGAAATATTCCGCATACCGTCCACGTGCCGCCGCCACGTTGATCAGCAACTGCTCAGCGTGATTGGTCATCTGCGCATACCCGAGCCCGAAGCACGCATCTTCGACAGTGCGGCCATAGATATGAGGAATGCCGTAACGGTCCCACCGAATCTCACCCTGCTCGGTCGCCGTGTCGGCCGCCGGCGCGGCCTGAATGGTAAGAAAGCACAAACAGATCAGGAAAATTCGCAACATCACTTGGAAATCCTCAAGCGCGCTTCCGGAAAGCCAACCTTCCCGGACAGCAGCGGCGTATCGGTACGGCCGCGCAGGTACTTGTCGAAAAACTCCAGCACGTAGCCGTTGACGATGTCGTGGGCCAGGCGCGGATGAATGAGCTGAGACTGCGGCGACTCGAATAGCATGCGATCCGAGAAATGGGCGTGTGTGGCGCGATCCAACGTCACGTCGTACCAGCCTCCGGTGCTGTTCCTGTAGAGCCGCCAGTTGTAGCTTGTCGCCACCGTGGCTTGCTCGATCCTGGCTGCGTCACCCGCGACCAGCAGTTGCTCAACCTCGGCGCCGCCATGCATCTGAAGAATGGGACGAGGCGTACCGGTGTTCATCACATCGGTGTAGAGCCAACCGTCGAGATTGACCGCGGCTTTGATGCGCGGATCGTCGCGACTCGCTTGCAATGACAGCGCGCCGCCGAGCGACCAGCCCATCGAGCCGGCACGATCGACGTCCAAGCGCTGATAAAAGCGACTGCGCCGGTCTGCATTCAACTTCGTCAACGTATCCAGCATGAAGCCAATGTCTTTCACGTGGACCGGCATCATCAGTGCCGAGAAGCGCTGTACCTGCCGTTCGAGCCACTCGACCTTGGGCAGCTCCACATCCTCCGCGTCGCTAAGGCGGGGATCGTTCTGGTCTGGGCGATAGGTCGAGCCGTCCGTGAAGCGTTCGATGCGGTTCATGCCCGCCCCGGTGTGGCCAATCGCAACGACGACGTAGCCGTGACTGGCCAGAAACTCGGTCTGAGCTGTGCCGCTGAAATGCGGATGGTAGCCGCCGGGGTTGTAGATCAACACCGGGAAGCGGGTCGGCGCTGTGGCCATCGGCGCATTCAACACAGAGTTGGTGCGTACGTGAGCCACCTCGTCGAGCCACTTGCTGTACTCATCAGTCGGATACAACTCGCGATGAAGCACATACGGTGCGCGCGGCGGATCGCCCTTGAATGCTGCCGGATACCAGATCTGGACCATCAGATAGCGTTTGTCATTCGGATCCGAAGTCGTGGTCTCCTCACGCTGCGAGTCGATCCACAACTCCTCGACCGTGCCTGTTTGAAACGGACCGCGTGCGTCCGAAGCGAAGGCTCGCTCCGCCACTGGGGGTGCCGCCCAAACTGGAGCCGTCGCCAACAATGCACTAACCCAAAGCAGCAGCCGCCTTCCGAACTTCATCAGCGAAGCACCTTGCCGTCGGCATCCACGACACTCACCGGGCCGATCCCAAGTTTACGAATGTCGGCTTCAATCTTGCGCAGATCGCCGACGACCACCCAGCTCAACTCGGCCGGGCGCACCAACTGCTTCGCCACGGTCGCAAGCTGCAGCGGCGTCAACTCGCTGGCTTTGTTGAAGTAGTCGTTCCAATGAGAGTCCGGTAGCCCTTGCACCAGCAAACTGCGATAGCTCGCAGCGACGCCTGCAGTGGTCTCATTCAAGCCGGGCAGCGCCAATGCCAGGCTGTTGCGCGCGGAGTTCAACTCACTTTGCGTCGGCGGCCGACTGCCGGTCACATCGCGCAACTCCTGCAGAATCTCGCGCATCGCATCGGCAGTCTTGTCGGCTTGTACCGGCGCTTCGACCAGGAATGCCCCCGGGCCACGCGCTTCCAGAAGCTGCGACTTGACGACATACGCCCAATGCTTGTCCTCGCGCAGATTCATGTTGATGCGCGAAATGAACAGCCCGCCTAGCAATGCATTCACGATGCCGGCAGAGATGGATTCCTGCTGTTTGAATGACGGCGTAGCGTTGCCAGTGACGATCATCGACTGCTCGGCACCCGGCCGATCGACTAACAACACGCGCGCCTTGCTCGACACCGGCGTGCCCAGATTCTTCTTTAGCAAAGGTTCGTCGGGCGCACGCCAAGCGCCGAGATGCCGTTCGAGCAATGCAGCCACAGCTTCGCGCGTCGTATCGCCAACGATCAGCAGCGTGGCATTGTCAGGACGAATCCAACGTCGATGAAACGTCTCGACATCCTTGCGGGTCAGCGCGCCAATCGCTGCTGCGGAACCCTTCCCGGAGAGCGGGCTCGCATAGGCATGCCCTGCTCCATACATCAGTCCGGGTAGCAGCCGCTGCGCGATGCCCTTGGGATCCGACCTTTCCTGCTCAATATCGGCCAGCTGCTGCTGTCTGACGCGTTCGAGCGCGGCCTGCGGAAACGTCGGCCGAATCAGAATGTCGCCGAGCAACGCGAGCGAATCGTCCAGCCGATCAGCCATTGCATCGAACTCGACGAACGAGGCATCGAAGGCAGCGGACATCGACAGTTTCGCGCCGAGTTCACTAGCGCGCGCCGCAATCTGCAATCCATCGCGTTTGCCTGCACCTTCATCGAGCATGTCCAGAGTCAGCGCCGCGGTTCCGGCGTTGGCCACACTGTCAGCGGCGCGGCCTGCATCCAAGATCAATGAGAGATTGACCAGTGGAGCGCCGTGACGCTCGGCGAGTACGACGTTGAGCCCATTGGACAAGGTCATGCGCTGTAACGACGGCAGATGCAGCTCCGACGGTGCGCCGGGCTCAGGCATGCTGCTACGATCTACGCCGGACGTAGCCACGCGAAACTGTGGCATCGGCTGAACTTCGAGGACGAACGAGCCATCCGATAGCCAATCCTTCATCACGCTGCGAACGTCGTTGGGCGTTGATTGGCGCACCCAATCGAGCGACTGCTGGTAGAAATCCGGCGATCCGCCGAATAGCTCGCTCGCCCCGAGAATCCAGGATTTGCCGCCGTCAGAAATGGCATTGATACGTTC
>NZ_JAEUPY010000411.1 GCF_016790065.1 Steroidobacter sp. | reverse complement strand
CGTTGCTGGTCCAGGTGTAGTCGGTCTCCATCTGCCAATCGTTCGGCAGCTCGATCAGCAATCCACCGGTGGCGCGCGGGACTTCGGTCTCGCTCCAGATCTCCGAGCGCTCACCGAGCGCCGGCAACGTCACTCGCACGTCCTGCTGAAATGGGTTGTACGGCGAAGCGGCGCTGACGATGTATGAAGCCGATGCCGGCATCCAGTACGCACTGCGCAGGTTGGTGCTGTTATACAGCTCGATGAACGCCTCGACGTTCTCAGACATCTGGCGACGTGCCGTAGCAATAAAGGACTTCACTTCCGGCATGCCATGCACCGGCGCACGCAGGCCTTGGCCGGTCGTGCCGCCAACGGAGTCGACGCGATTGAAATCGTAGGTGCCGGCATTCGCCAGCAAGCCCGCACCGATGGCCAGCGGAGACGTCGCACCAGTAACGCCAGCGGACAAATGGGTGATGTTCGAGCCCAAGCTACCGCCGCCATACTCCGGTCGCAACGTGAGATTGCCGCCGCTAACCGAACCGATGTTTGGCAACGCGCCCACCGTGAAAGGAGCCGCCGGCGAGGTCAGCATGGCAGGATTATTTCTGAGCACGTTGGCGAGTCCGCGTGCATACAGCTCGGGCCGATCACGGGCCAGCGGCGCCTGGCTATCCGAGTAGCGTGCGCCGACCATCACGTGAGTGCGACCACCTTCCAGCGACAGTCCGTAAGTGGCATCGACGGTGCGGATCGGCGCATCGACGTCGAACGGGCTGCGATAAGAAACATTCACTTGCCCGCCTTCGTAGTTTTTCTTCAACACTACGTTGATCACGCCACCGATGGCGCTACCGCCGTAGATTGCCGATGACGAGACCGGCAGCACCTCGATGCGCTCCACGGCCCCGATGGGCACGCTATTCACGTCCGGTTGATTGGTGGCGCCGAACAGCGCGATGGTGGCGGTGCGCCGGCCGTTGATCAGGATCAACGTCTGGTTGGTGCCGATGCCTCGCAAGTTGACATTGCTCATGGTGCCGACGGTGCTGACGGCCGCGAGCCCGGGATTGCGGGCCACTGCGTTCATGGTCAAATGTTTCTTGAGGAAATCTTCGACGTTGGCGGCACCGGACTTTTCGATCTCGTCTTTGCCGATGATCTGATACGGCTGCGCATCGTTCTCGGTGCGCACGATGTCCATGTTGCCCTCGGTAAAGGGCTTGCGCGCACTGACCAGCACTTCGGAAATGTTCTGATCGTCGTGGGCAGTCGAGACCGACTCCGCCTGTGCCAGCCGTATAGTCCCAGACTCGCTGAGTGCAGAGGTTTCAGTACCTGAGCCAAGCTCGACCGTCACGGCATGGCTGCTGGTCTGTCGAAACTTCAACCCCGAACCACGCAACAGTTCCGCGAGCGCCTGCTCGACCACCCGCTGGCCCTTCACTCCAGCCGTGGTCTTGCCGACTAGCGTCTGTGTCGTCGCCAGCACTTGAATGCCCGCCTGCCGGGAGAAGGCCAGCAGCGCCGTATCGAGGGACTGCGCAGTGATGTCGAACTGTGCCGCCTCATCCAGCTGCGCCGCCTCCAGCTCGCCCGAGGCGTGCATGGCCAGCACCGCAAGCAATGCCGCCCGCAACCCGTTGTACCGTCCCGTTCCGCTCTTTTTGTGGATATGCATGTCGCTCCCCTAGGACCCATTGTCGCCGGCCGTGAGCCGGAATGTGTCCTTGTGACGGAGCGGGCCGCGGTTTCGGACAATTTTAAGGGGCCTTGTCCATTTCTGCCCCCTGCTCCGTCTTAAGAGGACGAGGCACAATGACACCCATGCCTGCCCCCAACGACGACGCCCCCCAGTCACCCGCCGCCCCGGCGGGTGCTCGGGCGCGTTTGGTGGAACGGCTGTTTCAGGAACACAACGATTCGTTGTTACGCTTTCTGTCGGCGCGCATGGGCTCGCACCAGGATGCCAAGGAGGTAGCGCAGGAAGCTTATGTCCGCCTGCTGGCTCTGGATACCCCCGGCGCGGTCAGCTATCTGCGGGCCTTCCTGTTCAAGAT
Organism: Steroidobacter sp.; assembly: GCF_016790065.1. Taxonomy (GTDB): domain Bacteria; phylum Pseudomonadota; class Gammaproteobacteria; order Steroidobacterales; family Steroidobacteraceae; genus Steroidobacter. The sequence goes on along the minus strand of NZ_JAEUPY010000411.1, from coordinate 2,908 downwards.
TGCCGCCAACATCGCCATCGATCGGCTGCGTACGCGTCGCTCCAGCGAGCGAACCGCCGCGTTCGATTTCTTTCGCGCGAATACCGAAGGCCCGTCGGCGGAACGCCAGGCCTCCGGCATCCAGGACATGGAACTGCTACAGCGACTGCTGGAAGAGTTGCCGCTGAAATGCCGTCGCGCCTTCATGCTCAACCGCTTTCATGGCTTGGACATTCCCGCCATCGCAACGGATCTGCATACCACTGAGCGCTCGGTGCGCCGCTACATCGTGCAGGCCCTGGTGCACTGTCGCGCCGGGCTCGATGTCGCGCATGGAGCGGATGACTCAGCCCCAGGGACTCAGCCATGAACATCAACCGGACGATGAGCACTACAGACGCCACCTTGCCGAGAACTGTGGCCGCGGAATGGCTGGTGCGGATTCAGAACGACGACTTGAGTGTCGAGGAAATCTCCGAATGGCAGCAGTGGCTGGCCGCCAGTGACGAGAATCGTAAGGCGTTCGAGCAACTCCAACAGCTGTGGTACGACTTCGATGGACTGCCCGAGAAGTCTGCGCCCGCGTTACCGACGGCCGCCCCGTCCTCCCGGCCGGTTTGGTTCGCCATCGCGGCGACTTTGCTGATCGCGGTGACGTTGGGGCTGTGGCGGCCGTGGACCAACGACACTTCGCTCACCCATCAAGAAACCATAGCGTACGAGACGCAGCCAGCCGAACATCGCGACGTGACATTGCAAGATGGCTCGCGCCTCGCGTTGAGCGGTAAGTCACTGGCGTTGGTGCGGTTCGATACTTCGGAGCGCGCCATCAAGTTGGATCGCGGTGAAGTCTTTTTCAATGTGGCCAAGGATCCGCAGCGACCGTTCGTCGTGCGCACTGGCGATGCCAGCATCACTGCCGTCGGCACTGCATTCAATGTGCGCCAGGCCATCGATCGACTCAACGTCACAGTCACCGAAGGCACCGTTCAAGTGCGGCGTCAGGATAGCGATGAGATCGTCGCGACCCTCACCGCCGGCCAGCAGTTCACGCTGGACGCCAACGCCGGCTCGGCGAAAGTGCAAACTTCCACACCGGACGCCGCCTCGGCTTGGCGCAGCGGCCGGTTGGAATATCTGGGCGAGCCGTTGAAGTACGTCGTGGCCGACGTGAATCGCTATTCCACGCTGGATATTTCTATTGCTGATCCAGCGGTGGGCGAGCTGCTGCTGTCCGGCACCGTGTTCGAGAACGACATCGACGGCTGGCTGCGTAGCGTGGAAGCACTCCTCCCCGTGAGAGTGGATCAATCCACTCCCGGGAAGGTCGTGCTGTCCTCACGCTGAGCCTATTGCTGCAGCCGCCGATCGAAGAAATCGAACAGACGACTCGCTCGTGACCGCAACTGCCGATGTGTCGCCGGGCTGTGCGCGCCACCGGGTTCGACCATAGCTTCGACTTCGATGCCCTTTCGCCGCAGCGACTGGCCCAGCTGAATCGCCTGCACCAACCAGCCGTCGCGATCATCGTCGCCGCTGATGAACAGCAACGGCGCACGCCAACCTTTGAGGTGCGCGTTCGCAGACGATTCGTGAGCCAGGTCTTCGTACTTCATTCGCTCGGACAAACGGAACGGCAGTCGTGCGCCGCCCTTGTCGAGTTCCAACTCCATCTGCCAATCGGCCACGCCGACCAAGCTCGCACCTGCGGCCCAAACATCAGGCGCACGTGCCAACGCAGCCGTCGTTAGATAGCCACCGTAGGAGATTCCGAAGATGCCGATGCGTTTCGCGTCGACCTCCGGCAAGCGCGCCAGATAACGGCCCGATGCAATTGCATCCAATGTATCGCTGCCACCGCTACCGCCATAGGCCGGCGCTTCACGGAACTGCAAACCATATCCAATGCCGCTGCGGAAGTTCGGAACCAGCACAACGTAGCCGCGCATCACCAACGCTTGGACCAAGCCCCAGGCGAGGTTCGGCTCCTCCGTTGCAATGGAACGCGAGCCACCGTGCACATAAACGATTGCCGGGCGCTTCTGCGCAGCTTTCAATCCGGTCGGCTTGAACAGCAACGCGCGAAACTTCAAACCGTCCTCGGCTTGCAGATCGACGACGCTCGGCGGGACCAGCTGATCCGTTGGAAACTCGCGCGGGATCACATCAGACACCAACGGCTTGAGCTTGTCGCCCGCGTCGCTCACCAGGACTTGCGAAGGGGTGCGAGCGTTGAAGCCTAAGAACGCGACTCGGCCATCACGCAACGGCAACGCAGGCTGGACGTAACTTGTGCCGTAGCCACCAGACAACAGTTTGGGCGTGCCGCCTTCAGCGGGGATACGAAACAACTCGAACCGCTCGGGCTCGCGTGCGTTGACCATGTAGTACAACGAGCGACCATCCGCCGATACCGACGGCGACCACACTTCACCCTGGCTCCGAGTGAGCTGTTGAGGTGCGCGACCGTCGAGTCCGACGCGGTAGAGCTGCGTCCAACCAGTCTTTTCCCAGGTGAACACGACGTGCTCATCGTGCGTCCAGACGAGCGGGGCTCGCACAGCATTCTCACTCGCCGCGAACGCAATCGGTTTGCCACCCGTGCTGCCAGGACCGGCATCAGCCGTCCACAACGTGCGCACGTCGCCCGTTCGCAGATCCGCCAGCTGAATCGACCACGGGATACTTTCCATGCGTGGCGTGAAGCGATAGCTCTGCGCTTCTTCGGGCACACGCACAAAAGCTAGATACCGACTGTTCGGCGACCAAGCCGGCAGCTGATCGCTTTCCAACGATGCGCCGAAATAACGAAGCTCGCGTGAGTTGATGTCGAAAGTACCGACGAAGCTGTGCGTGCCACGCATGCTGACGAAGGCCAACTGCCGTCCATCCGGCGACCACGCGAGCTGCGCAGCCGAACCTCGGATGG
>NZ_JAEUPY010000383.1 GCF_016790065.1 Steroidobacter sp. | reverse complement strand
AATCATTCGCATCCGTGATTCGCTCTCAAATGCCCCCATCCGAGCTGCTTCCGCAACAGGCCTTGCATACGCTGTATCGGGATCATTCCCGGTGGCTGCAAGGCTGGTTGTCGCGGCAGATGGGCAGTCGCTGCGACGCTGCCGATTTGATGCAAGACACGTTTCTGAGAATCGTCGGGCGCGATTCGCTCGACAATCTCACTTCCGCGCGCGGCTATTTGCGCACCATCGCTCATGGTTTGATGGTCAATCATCTGCGTCGCCGGCGCTTGGAGCGTTTGTATCTCGAGGCGCTGGCGTGTTTGCCGGAGCCGCTGGTGGACTCGCCCGATACCCGAATGATGGCGCTGGAGACTCTGTACGCCATCGATCGGATGCTGGACGGCATGCCTGCCAAGGTGCGCCATGCGTTCCTGTTATCGCAGTTGGAAGGGCTGGGGCACGCGGCGATTGCCGAGCGTCTGAAGGTTTCGGTCAGCTCGGTGCGCAAGTATCTGTTCACTGCGATTCGTCACTGCCTCGCCTGCCAATGAACGACTCCCCGCCGGGTGCAATCGATCCCGTGGCGCTCGATGAAGCCGCCGCCTGGGTCGTGCAACTCAGTGCGGGCGGGCCATTGGAAGCTGAACGTGAGGCGCTCGCGAAGTGGCGAGCAGCGCGCCCCGACAACGAATTGGCCTGGCGACGCGCTGAGGCGTTGACGCGAACTTTCGATTCCGTGTCTCCCACGGCTGCGATGGCTGCGTTGTCGCCAAGCGATCGCGTGCGGCGTCATCGCGCAACCAAGGCTCTGGCGATCGTCGCTGTCGTAGCACTGGGCTTGGCGGCAAATTCACGCTGGCCTTCGTTCTACGAATTTCCGGACTATCGAACTGCGGTCGGCGAGTCGCTGACGGTGATGCTCGATGACGGCACGCGCGTGACGCTCAACACCGATTCGGTGGTCGATGTCGATTTCGACAGCAAGGTACGACGCATCCGTCTGCTGCGGGGAGAGGCGCTGATCGAGAGCGGTCATGGCTCCGTTGCAGCAGGCAGACCGCTGGTGCTGGAGAATCGCGATGGTCGAGTGGTTGCGCTTGGAACCGTGTTTGGCGTTCGTAAAGAGCGCGACATCAGTCGTGTAGCCGTACTCGAAGGCGCCGTGCGTGTTGAGCCCGCCTCGAATCCGGCAGCAGGCGATATCGTTGCAGCAGGAGATGCCGCTCGCTTCGACACTAGGCAGTTCGCTGATGAGGCAGGCACGGCGCAACGACTCACGTCCTGGCGTGACGGCATGCTGCTCGCGGATGAAATGCCTCTGGGCAGGCTGCTCGACGAAATCAATCGTTATCGGCCAGGCCTCCTGCAGTACGACTCGGCGGTGGCCAAGCTGCCGATCTCAGGCGCTTTCTCGCTGGTGGATACGGATCGGGCGCTGGCGTCCGTGGCCCAGGCGCTGCCGGTGGAAGTCACTTTTCATTCGCGCTCGTGGGTGCGAGTGACGCTGCGCTGATTTTTTTCCTCGCGTGCTTGTCACTTTCCGATTCTCGACGGGCATATACGGTATCGGAAGACTCCGCTCGAGGGCCCCGTCTGGTGTGCAAGTGGATCGTTGCCGTTCTGTGCGGTCTGTTGTCGTGCGCGTGCCCGGCAGCCGACTCGCCGGCCGCCCAGTCCGAAAAGATGTCGACGCGGGACATCCCCGCCGGCTCGTTGGGCACGGCCTTGGCGACCTTCGCAATCAACCTGCGCGTGCCGTTGTCGTTCGATCCGGCGCTGACGATAGGTAAACGCACTGCCGGTCTGCGCGGTGACTACACGATCGAAGCGGGCTTTCGCACGCTGCTTGCGGGCAGCGGCCTGGAGGCCGTTCCCAATGGAGAGGGCGGCTATTTGCTGCGTCGGCAGAAGCAGAGCGATGACTCGCCGAGCGTCACATTGCTGCCGAAGGTACGAGTCGAGAGCGACCCCAATCGGCCCGCAACTACGCGCTCAATCAACTCCGCCACTAGAACAGAAACACTGCCGCGCGACGTTCCACAGTCGACAGCCGTAGTCACGAGTCGGCACATCGAAGAACTGTCGCTGCAAAGTTTGTCGGACGCTGCGCAGTACGTGCCTGGCATCGGGGTGGCGCAAGGCGAGGGCAACCGCGAAACGCTCATTTTTCGTGGCAGCAATACCAGCACGGATTTCTTCGTCGACGGCTTGCGCGACGATGCGCAGTACTACCGCGACCTCTACAACGTCGAACGAGTGGAAGTGTTGCAGGGGCCGAATGCCATGATGTTCGGCCGCGGCGGCAGCGGCGGAATACTCAATCGAGTGACCAAGGTGGCGGGCTTCGACACGCGCCGGCAACTTGCCGCGCAGGTGGGGACGAACCGAAATCGACGCGCGACGCTAGACATCGGTCAGCCTGTGGCGGATAGCGTCGCGTTACGACTGAATGCGATGTACGAGGATTCGGGCAGCTATCGCGATCAAGTCACGCTGCGACGTTACGGCATCAACCCGAGCATGAGTATTCGCGCCGGCCCGGGTACCACGGTCAGCGGCACAGTCGAGTATTTCAATGATGAACGGACGGCGGATCGTGGCGTGTCGGCGTTCAACGGCCGCCCATTGCCGACGGACCCGTCGCAATTTTTCGGCGACCCAAAGCAGAGTTGGTCGCGAGCCACGGTGAGGTCGGCAGGATTGCTGATCGAGCACGAACTGAGCGAGGCACTGGTGATTCGCAGCCAGGCGCGCTTCGCGGACTACGACAAGTACTTCCAGAACGTCTTTCCGGGCGCCGTGCGAGATGGCGGCGCGACGGTACAACTCGCCGCACACAATCTTGAATCGCAGCGACGCAATCTGTTCGACAAGACCGATCTTACGTTCGCGTTTGCCACCGGTGAGTTGCAGCACCAACTGCTGGCCGGTGTCGAAGTCGGTCGGCAAGAGATCGACAATCGTCGCGGCACGGGTTACTTCGATTCGCTCGCTCCGGGAACGACTTCGGTCAGCGTATCGGTGCTCGAGCCACGCACCACGTTGCCGGTTTCGTTCCGACAATCGTCGACGGACGCGGACAATAGTAGTGTCGGGCAAGCCACGGCCGGCTATCTGCAACTGCAGACGAACCTGACCCGACAGTTCCTGGCAACCCTGGGATTGCGCTACGAGCGTTTCGACGTGGCTTTCAACAATCGCCGCACGGGCGAACGGCTACGTAGCGCAGATACTCCGCTGTCGCCGCGCATCGGCGTTACTTTCAAGCCGGTCGAGTCGCTGTCGCTCTATGTCAACTACGGCACCGCCTTCCAGTCTCGCGCGGGCGAACAGTTCATGTCGCTTTCGGCCAGCACTCAGTCGCTGGATCCCGAAGAGTTTCATAGTTCCGAGGTGGGCGCGAAATGGCACATTCGAGAAGAACTGTCGTTTACTGCAGCGGCATATCGCTTGAAGCGTGACCATGTCGCGATTGCGGATCCCAACGAAGGCTCGCAATGGTTGCTGGTGGACGGTCAGCGAGTGCAGGGCGTCGAGCTGAGTCTCACCGGCGCTGTGGCCGATGCTTGGGACATCGTCGCGGCCTATGCCTTTCAACGGGGCGAAATCCTCTCCGACCAGTCGGCCTCGATTCGTCGTGGCGCGCGACTGGCTGCGTTGCCGCGGCATTCGTTCTCGCTGTGGAATCGCTACGACCTGAGTCCGGCGTGGAGCGTCGGGCTCGGTGTCGTTACTCGCTCCGACACGTTAGCGGCGACCGAGAATCTCGTTAACCCAGAGAGCAACGTGACGTTGCCTGGCTATGCGCGCTTCGACGCCGCGGTCTTCTGGCGTTACAGCGACGGGCAGCGCGTTCAGATGAGCGTAGAGAACCTGCTCGACAAAGAATATTTCTTGTTCGCCCATAGCAACACCAATATCACGCCCGGCTCGCCGCGCGCTTTGCGCGTCGCTGTGGTTTACGAGTTCTAACGCCGCCGAAAAGAAATCTGCGCGCGGCATTGTCACTTTTTCAGTCTCGATTGGCTTACAGAACACAGGCCCACCACTGCAACGGTCAGGCGCCGCATCGTTCGTCATCACTGTTAGTTCGAAGCCAACAATCCCCATGACTCAAATCCTCCAGAATTCCCGGCGGCCGGCCAGTTTGCGAGCCGGCGTGTCCGCCTCGACGTTGATGTTCCTGCCGTTGGCCGTGATGGCGGCGGAAAATGCGCCAGAGAATGCGCCAGTGAAGCAGCTGCCCACGGTGAAAGTGCAGGACACCGCGATCGATCCCAATCCCAACGCACAGCTAGGCGTGCCGTACAAGGCGAAAACCTCCGGCGACGATCGGCATACGCGCCCGTTGGCGGAAACGCCGCAGACCATTTCCGTGCTCACCAAGGCGCAGATCGACGACTCAGGTTACACCGATCTGGCCAAGATTCTGAATGCTCAGCCGGGCGTCAGCGTCGGCACCGGTGAGAACGGCAATGCCTTCGGCGATCGTTACATCATCCGCGGTCAGGAGGCTCGCAGCGACGTCTTCGTCGACGGCCTGCGCGATCCTGGCATGACCATTCGAGAAAGCTTCGCGGTCGATCAAGTTGAAATTTCCAAGGGACCGAACTCCAGTTTCGCCGGGCGCGGTACCGCCGGTGGTGCGATCAACGCGATCACCAAGCAGGCCACCACCGCGATGGACTTCGCGAAAATCTCCCCGGCGTTCGGCACAGACGATTTCACCCGAGTGACGGTCGACGCCAATCAATCGTTCGGCGAGCAATTCGCCGTGCGTGCCAACGCGCTGTATCACTATCAGGAAGTGCCGGATCGCGCGCCGGCCGATCGCGAGCGCAAAGGTCTGGCGCTGTCCGGTCTGTATGCGCCGAGCGAGAATCTGAGTGTCGTGCTGGACTACTACGGCCTGCGTGCGGATGACAATCCGGATCTCGGTAGCTATCTCACCGGCACGGTGCCCAATCGTGTGCCGAAGACCGGGGTCCCGGCGTATGTGCAGGAACCCGACTTTCTGAAGTCCGATGTGGACACCGGCACATTGCGGATCAAGTACTCGATCGCGCCGACGTTGCGCGTCAGCAATCTCACTCGCTACGGTGAATCGAACAACGGCTACGTCGTGACCGGCGCCAACGGCGCAACCGCCAATGCCAACAATCCCGGCGGCGCTTACGCCACGGCCACGCTCAGCACTCACCAGGGTTGGCAGGATGTGGAATACCTGGCCAATCAAACCAATCTCTATTGGGACAAGACGCTGTTCGGTCGCGAACACGCCTTCATTTTCGGCGTGGAATACACCGACCACAGCGTGCTCAACGGCGTTTACTCGGTGAGCAACTCCGGTCAGAACTGCTCGACGGGCAACAGCACCACGTTCAATGCCTTCTGTTTCATCGGCCGCGACGGCCGCGCGGTCAACGGTTTGAACACGATGATGAATCGTCAGATCGCCAAGGGTAACTGGGATCAGGACTGGCAGGTGAAAACCATCTCGGTCGCGGTGATGGACACCTTCGATCTGAACGACTCCTGGACCCTGTTCGCCGGCCTGCGCAGCGATCATTTCGACTTCGACCTGGTGACCCAGAACACCAACACGTTGGTATCGACCGCGTACAGCTATTCCGATTCGCTGCTCGACGGCCAATTGGGCCTCACCTACAAGATCGATCCGGACCTGATCGTGTATGCCAGCGCGTCGACCGCCAGCGACATCAACGGCGGCGAGTCCGACGTGGGCACCAGCAGTTCGTACGGCGGCGCCGTCGTGTTCAACGGCCGGATCGCCGGCGCCAAGCCGGAGCGCTCGTTGAATCTGGAAGTCGGCACCAAATGGAACGTGTTCGATGAAAGCCTGCTGTTGACCGCGGCGCTGTTCAGGACCACCAAGTCCGATGTGATGGAAGGTGACGCGGGCTACGCCGCCACCGGCACATTCAATACCGGCAAGAGCCGAGTGCAAGGCATCGAGCTGGGCGTCTCCGGAATGTTGCTGGAGGGGCTCACGGCTCAGGCCGGCGTGGCCTTCATGGAGAGCGAGATCCTCGAGTCGACGACCGCCGCCAACGTCGGCAAGACCATGACCAACTTCGCCGATGCCTCGGCTTCGGCGCAGTTGAAGTATCAGCTCACCGAGAGCCTCGCCATCGGCGTCGCCGGGAAGCACGAAGGCAAGAAGTACGGCGGACAGCCCGATCGGGCTGCGAGCTACAATGCGGCCGGGCTGTACAGCCAGCCGATTCCGGGCTACACGATCGCCGACGTGTTCGCGAACTATCGCTTCAACGAGAAGTTCGAAATGCGCTTGAACGTTGGCAACGTCACGGACAAGGACTACTACCTGGCGGTCTATCAGTCGGGCGCGTTCCTCTACAAGGGCGATGCGCGCACGGTCAGACTGACTTTCAACTACGACCTGTAACCCTCGTACGCGAATCGCAGGCGTGTTGTCTCCGCTGACCAGTATTCCTCCGCAGATCGGCTGTGCTCAGGACTATGAACAGCTGGCGCATGATTTCATCGCGCGGCCAGTTCGTGAGCACATCGCAGGAGGCAGCGGCGATGACCTCACGCTTGCGGCCAATCGAAACGCGTTCCGGACGTGGGCGGTGTGCCCACGTCCGCTGCGCGATGTCACTGCAGGACATACGCGCATCACGTTGCTCGAACGGGAACTGCGTCACCCGATCATGCTGGCGCCGGTGGCATTGCAAAGGTTGGTTCATCCGTCGGCTGAAATCGAAACAGCGCGGGCCGCTGGTGCGACGGACACCTGCATGATTGCGAGTACACGCTCATCGTGCACGCTCGAAGACATCGCACGTGCTTGTGGGCCGACGAAATGGTTTCAGTTGTATCGGCAGCCGGAACGCTCGGCGACGCTCGACTTGATGCGTCGAGCGGAGGCGGCTGGCTACCAGGCCATCATGCTGACGGTGGATGCCACCCTCCAGATTCCGAGCAAGCGAACGGTTCGCGCCGGATTTCAGATGCCCGCAGATTGCGTGGCGGCCAACTTGGTCGGCTACCGGGCCGACGCGCCGGTGGTGCTGGAACCGGGTCAGAGTCGGATCTTTCAGGGAGCCATGCGCGAGGCGCCGACCTGGAGCGAGCTGGATTGGCTGCTCGAAAATACGTCGTTGCCGTTGTGGGTGAAGGGCGTGTTGCATCCCGATGACGCACGTCAGTTGCAAAGTCGCGGTGTGGCGGGACTGGTCGTATCCAATCATGGCGGCCGCGCGCTGGACGGTTCGCCGGCAAGTCTGTCGGTGTTGCCTACGATCCGTGCAGCGGTAGGCAGCGCGTTTCCGTTGTTGTTCGACAGCGGCATCCGTTCCGGCACGGATGTTTTCAAGGCACTCGCGCTCGGTGCGAATGCAGTCCTGGTCGGGCGGTTGCAAGCGTACGCGTTGAGTGTGGCGGGTGCGCTCGGTGTGGCACACATGATCAGGTTGTTGCGCGAAGAGCTCGAAGCATGCATGGCGATGGCGGGTTGCGCGACGGTTGCGGAGATCGACGCAGCTTGTTTGCAAGCCGTTCGGGCTGAGTTTTTACTGAATCGAGAGAGCGATGCTGACCTGTATTGAAGGCGTGCTGAACGAGGCGGAGGTTCGTCAGTTTCGCGATCACCTCGACAACGCAGACTGGCAGGATGGTGCGAAATCCGCTGGCGCGCTTGCGCGTACACAAAAGCGCAATCAGCAACTCGATGAAAGTTCGGATGTTGCTGTGAGTCTCGGCAATCAGCTGCTGCGTAAGCTGGGCTCGCATCCGCTGTT
>NZ_JAEUPY010000800.1 GCF_016790065.1 Steroidobacter sp. | reverse complement strand
CACGAACCTGCAGCAGTAGTGAACTACTGCGAGTTCTGAGCCACAGCCGCCGTGTTCGACGCAGGCACCGCGCTCACCTGAACTGCCGCTTTCTCAGCCAGCAGTGTCTCGATACGCTGAGTGAACTCCTTCCTCAGATCAGCGTGATACTGACCGCTGGCCGGAGATGCGAAGCCCGAATGAACCGCACGCACTTTGCCATCGCGACCGACGAACACAGTCGCGGGCCAGGTGTTGAGGTTCACCAGCTGCGGCACCTTCTCCCACATCTCAGCGGGCGCACCGGCGATCAGATACGGATAGGTCACGCCGTACTGCTTCACGAATGCACGCACACGCTTGAGCGTCGCCTGCTGTTCGGGCTCTTCAAAGTTCAAAGCCACAATGGCCAGGCCTTTATCGCGATACTTTTTGTCGAGCTCGACCAAGTACTGCGCTTCGTCGTGGCAGTTCGGGCACCAAGTGCCAGTCACCACTGCAACCACGACCTTGCCCTTGAAGTGGGGATCTTCGCTCGACACCTGCTTGCCATTCACATCCGGGAAGCTGAAGGCGAACGTTTCGTTCGGATCGCGTGCCGTGGTGTGAGTCAGGAAGTTCGCCGGCTCCGGAAAGCCTTTGGCGCGAGCCACGTCAGGACGATAGGCGACGAATTCCGGAGCATAGCGGCCATCTGGACCAGCGTCGGAATAGCTGTTGTTGCTGCGTTCAGCAGCGGCAGCCGCCGAGCGGGGACTAGCGGCCTGCAACACTTCGAGCGTGCCATCGCTCTTGGGCGTGACTTCGATGACGCCAGGGCGCGAACCGTCGTAGTGACTCAGCACCCATTTGCCGTCCTTGAAGGTGCCGCTGTAGGCGCCGGTGTCGCCGTCGATACGAAGAATGGTCGCGGCAACTTCAGCGCCCTTCTGCTCGACCACGAAACGAAACGCCTTCTCACCCTTGGTCGAAGGCGCCGGCAGCGGAATTTCCCAAGCACCGGCGATGGACGGCGCGTTGGCTGCGCTGGCCGGCGCAGGCGCATGACGAGTGGCCACGAAGCCATACTTGGCGCTGCTTTCGCGACTTTGTGAGAACACCTCGCCCACCAGCTTGCCGTGGTCGAGATTGGCAGAGATGGTGGTGAGATAGTGCTCCAGATTCAACTCCAGCTTGCCGTCCTTGAAGCTGGCGCTGCTGGTGTTTTCATTGGGTCGGAAGCCGTCGTACAGGGTGCCCTTGAGCGTCGGTCCCGCTCCGGAAATATCCAACCGGAACGGAATCACTTGCTCGCCGTGCACCAGCTGAGCATCCCAACGTCCTTCCAGCTTTTCCGCAGCGTGCGCCGCGAAGCTACCGGCCGCGAGCATGACAAGCCCCGCGTGCTTGATGAAACTCCTCATTTCCGCTTACCTCTATGTGACGAACTCGTCTGGTTGTTGCTTATCTGGCTAGCCACTACCCGCAGGCCCTGAGCACGCGCGTACTCGAGCCATTGCGGCGGCAGACCGGCCTTGGTCTCCAACAGGATTTCCAATATGGCGCGCCGGTCTTGAGCCGACAGCGACTGGAAATCCGGGTCCTGGTCCGCGCCGCTCAGAATCTTCAGCAGGCGGTCATACACGTAGCTTCGAGATGGCTCGGGCAGCGCATCGAAAGCCTCGGAATAAATCAGATAGCTGCACGGATACCGGAACGTCCGTGTGCTCAAGTCGAAGTCACGCAGCGAACGACCTTTGGAATCGCGTGGACCGCGCGCCGCGAACTCGCGTGCAAACAAAGAAGATTCGATCACTTGCTTGCCGTCCAGATTGCCCAGCGGGGCTTCCTTGGCGAACAACAGATAACGCAACAACTGCTCGGCCGGACGCTCGAACTGACGACGCGTTCCTTCAGGCAGCGCCGCCTCTTCCACTCCGGCCTGTGCTGTGCCAGCAGCGGACGTGCTAAACGCATGCAAAGCGATGCGTGTCTTGTAGTTCGTGAGCGTGATCAAGTTGTGCATCTGGGTCTGATGACCCAACACCAGCAACGCCACCGCGTCGCTGCCCGGAGCCAGGTAAGCCGACGGATTGAACTGCTTCTCCGGCGGCACCAGCTTGGGTGGATTAGTCGCAACGGCGTCGGTCGACACGGCATTGGCCAATGTCTCGCTGGCCAACTTACCCGTCACATACCAACCGCCCCAGCGCTCCTGCAACGGGCTGTCCTGATCCGTGATGAACGACGGAGCACCTGACACGAGCGTTCCAGTGGTGGTGGGTCGCACCGAACGCAACAGCACTCCCGGAATTCCTCGTGTGCCGGCCGCGATATGACATTGCGTGCAATCCAGTTCAGCGCGTTCGAACGCCGGCTGCTCGGCCCGCTGCTCATGCAAGAGATAGAAGATCGCGCCTTGTCGAGCGTCGAACGAAACCAGCTCGACTTCCTTACCGTCATGCACGACGCCGACGTAAACGTCATCGTTGAAGTACAGCGCGCGCGGATGCTCCGGCGAGATCTTCGGGTATTGGAAGCTGGTCTTGGAAAACACCAGCGTCTGGGAGCTGATGGGAATGTCCAGCAGCTCGAGCACCGACTTCAGATAGCCGTGCTGCCCGCCATCGTGCACCAGCTGCGCCTTGCCCTGCTCGACCTGCTTTTGCAGCCGTGCCACCGGATCGTCGATGTCATCGGAGCGATAGAAGATCGGTGCATCGCTATACGGAATGTAGCCCTGATTACGCACGGCGATCTGTGCATCCGATGACGATGCCAACAGGGCTGCAAGCGGCAGCAGACTTAACGCAGCGATACGCGGGCTCATTCGCGCGCCTCGTATTCCGGCGGCGTGCTCTGGCCCAGATGGCAACTACCGCAAGTCACAGGCACCGAGTAACGCGGATCGCGGCCGAGCTGCGCCAGGTGTTTATCATTGATGTCGTTGAGCATGGCGATCATGAGCCGTGCCGTTTGTTTGTTGGGCTTGTCATCCAAGGCGTAGTCCATCGTCTGGGTCTGCGGATCTTCCACGTGGCAATGGCTGCACGAGACACCCAGCTCACGCGAATAGCTCTTCATCAATTTACGAATGCTCGCGCCCGACAGAGTCTTCGGTAGCACCTGCAAATTCACCGGGGCGGTCACCCGCCCCTCCTCAGGCACGCTGGTGCCGTCGGCATGAGCCACCATGACGATGGCAAACAGCACACAACTCCAAGCTTTGGCATGACTCATGACCAACTTGCTAGAACCGAATCCCTACGCGCGCATAAACCTGCCGGCCTTCGTTTTCATACGGCGCACCGCCGGGGTAACGACGACCGTTGTTACGCACAGTCACCAGCCCAACTTCCTGGATGTAGTTGTCGAGCACGTTCTCCACGCCCAGCGTGATGTCCACGGAGTCGCTGAACTCATAGCTACCGATCAAATCCAGGAACGTTTCCGATCCGATCTGCTCGTAGACATAGGGCACACTGGTACTTGCCACATACGTCCACTCACCGAAATGCCGACCGCGGCCGGTGAAGCGCCACTTACCAACGCCATAGTCAGCCGACAGATGACTGGTGAAGCGCGGAATGGTCTTCAGGAACGTTGTCCGCGCCTGCGCATCGATCAGCCGGGGATCGAAGCGTAGATACTCGGTGTAGTTATAGTTGCTGGCCAACGTGAGGCCGAGCGCACCGGGCCCCACCGAACCCTGCCAGTTCGCTACTAGATCGAGTCCCGTGGTACGGGTATCGAAACTGTTGGTATAGAAGCTCACGTGCGTCAGCTCATTGGCCAAAGGCACATTGGCGGCTACCAACTGTTCACGTTGCACCTGAGTGAGCTCGAACGCCGTGGACAAGCCGATACGATCGTTGACGTCGATCCGATAAGCATCGAGTGTGATGGACGTGCCGGCGAAGGGTTGCAGCACCACGCCAAGGCTCAAGTTCACCGACTCTTCGGGCGTCAGCGCCTTGCCACCGAACAATGCCGCGGCCTGCGAGTTCGAGGGCAACTGCGCACGCACGTCGACTGAGCGAGACACCAAAGGATTGACGTTGGGATTCTGACCAATGTTCTGTAGATACTGCTGGCCCGGCGTCGGCGCGCGGAAACCGGTGCTTACCGCACCCCGCAAGCTCACCGCCTTCGTCAGTTCAAACCGAGCCGCGAGCTTGCCGTTGGTCGTGGTGCCGAACAGCGAATAGTCCTCGAAACGTCCCGCGAGGCCGACGTTCAAACGATCCGTTAGATTCAGGTCGAAGTCGATGTACGCAGCCGTGTTGTGGCTATCCCAAACACCAGCCGTCGCCGGATGCGCACCTGGGAAGCCGTTCGCCGCGGGCGACAAGTCACGCAACGGTCCAACAGCCCAAGACGCATACTCACCCGCGTTGATGCGGAACTCTTCTCGCCGATACTCGAGACCGAAACCCACGTTGATCGGATTGTCCAGCGCCGCCGTCTGCCACTGATACACAAAGTCCAGGTTGGCATTCTGCTCGCGCTGCTCACGCCCACCGTTATCGAACTCGGTCGGCGACAGCGAGCCCAGTGACAAGTTGATGGATTCCTTCAGCCAGTAGTCGATGCGATTGCTGCCGGTGGAGGCCGACAGATCCCAGCTGAGCTTATCGCTAACGTCACCTTTCACGCCGGTGACAAAACTCCAATCGCGAGTGTCCGACCCGAAGCGCGGCGTGAAGCCGCCCGGATAGATGCTCAGCAGATTGAAGTTGGGATCGGTGGCCGCCCAAGTGTTGACGCCGTCCGTGCCCGCCGTTTGATAGATCGAATGACGGCCGTTCGACTTGATGTTGTACGCGCCGTTGCGAGCGAACGTGACGATGGTGCCGTCCGCGTTGGGACCAGTTACGGTCAGCGACGGGCGATAGTTGAAATCGGCGACGCCAGTGTCGTCAGCAAAGCTGCCGAAGCTGTACAGCTGCGTGCTGTCGGTCAGGTTGTAACCGAAGTTGACGAACGCCTTCTTGGTCTCCTGCTCCGGCAGGCCATAGCGCTGCACGACCTTACCGATGTTGCGTACCGCGCTGGCATACGGCTCGCCTTGAGCCGCGATCAGTGCTGCTTGAGGACGTTGAATGCCGTTATTGGTC
>NZ_JAEUPY010000797.1 GCF_016790065.1 Steroidobacter sp. | reverse complement strand
ATGCACGCAAGGCGAGTCCCTTTGATGCAGGGATCAGCGCCAGTGTGCCGCAGATCGACCGCAAGCTCCTGCTGACGCAGCAGCAAGCTCGTGTTGAGGAGCTGCGTGCTGCGAAGTACGAAGCCATTATCGAGAGCAATCCCAACATCGCTCTGCTGCGCGGCGAAGCAAGCTTCACGAAAAGCAACACGCTAAGTGTCGTGCCCGCGGATGGTGGGGTGCAGACAGTTGCCTTTGATCGCGCCTTGATTGCGACCGGTGCGCGCCCGGCCATTCCACCGATTCCCGGATTGACGGGAACGCCCTACTGGACATCGACCGAGGCACTCGTGAGTGAGACGATCCCGCCGCGCCTGCTGGTGATCGGTTCCTCGGTCGTCGCCGTGGAACTGGCCCAGGCGTACTCGCGACTCGGCAGTCAGGTGACCATCATCGCCCGCAGCACGCTGCTCTCTCGCGAGGATCCCGCTATTGGCGACGCCTTGGGGCAGGTGTTCGCGGATGAGGGCATTCAGGTCTTGCGCCAGACTCAGACGCACGCCGTCGCGTGTGAGAACAACGAGTTCGTCCTCGATACTTCCGCGGGAACACTGCGAGGTGATGCGCTGCTGATCGCCACCGGCCGCACGCCCAACATCGAAGCACTGAACCTCGATGGCATCGGTGTGAGAACGGGCAAGGGTGGCGGGATCGCGGTCAACGAGCACCTGCAGACCAGCGTGCCTCATATATATGCAGCGGGCGACTGCACCGATCAGCCGCAATTCGTTTACGTGGCCGCCGCTGCCGGTTCGCGGGCTGCCCAGAACATGACCGGCGCTGAAGCGACGCTCGATCTGCGCAGCATGCCGGCGGTGATATTCACGGATCCGCAGATTGCAACCGTGGGCCTGTCGGCAGCCGAAGCGCATCTCAAAGGTATCGAGACCGACAGCCGTCTGCTCACGCTCGACAACGTGCCGCGCGCGCTCGTCAACTTCGATACGCGCGGCTTCATCAAGATAGTCGTCGAGGCCGCGACCGGCAGGTTGTTGGGTGTGCAAGCGGTCGCGGGCGAAGCCGGTGAGCTGATTCAGGCGGCAACGCTGGCCATTCATCACAATATGACTGTGGCGGACCTAGGCAGCCAGCTCTTCCCCTATCTCACGATGGTGGAAGGCCTGAAGCTCTGCGCCCAGACCTTCACCAAAAACGTGAAGCAGTTGTCCTGTTGCGCGGCGTGAGCCTGGAATTGACGCATGCCGCGGAGTGAGAGGATGTGACTGATGCCGGAGTCTTGTGCGCCACCTGACTTGGTCAGGAACTCCAAAACAATGCTACTACTCTGGGCGCTGCCCGTAGCGATGATCTTCCTGACGGGCTACACCGGCAGCGGATGGGTCATGACGATTGGTTGGACGCTATCGCTGAGTGTGATGGGGGCGGCCTGTCTCGTGAACGCGCGTGGCTGTGGGCGGATACACTGCTACTTCACAGGGCCATTCTTTTTGCTCATGGCGGTCGTCAGTCTCCTTCACGGTCTACAGGTGCTGTCGCTCGGGCCGCATGGCTGGCGCTTCATCGCTGCAGGATTGGCGTTGGGCAGTTTCCTGCTCTACGTGGTACCTGAATGGCTTTGGGGCCGTTATCGCCGCGTACGAACCGCAACGCACGGGTGCTAGAAAGCCCACATCCTCGCCGCTGCGCCTCATTCGCTCGCATGCGAGACGAATAGGATTACGGATTGCCCGGTCAGTCGGTACTCGTCAGGCGCGCCAGCCGCCAAAAACGATAATTCCCATGCCAAGAAGCGCAACGGCGGCGCCACCGATATCCCAAGATGTGAGGCGCACACCATCCACTTTCCACAGCCACAGCAGCGCAACAGCGATGTAGACCCCACCATAAGCTGCATAGACGCGACCCGCTGCGGCGGGATGAAGAGATAGAAGCCAAGCGAAAAACGCTAAGCTCAAACCAGCGGGCACCAGCAGCCAAGGCGAACCGCCTTTCTTAAGCCATAGATACGGCAGATAACAGCCGACGATTTCTGCGATCGCAGTCAGCACGAACAGCAGGAAGGTCTTGGCGATCAGCATGAGCAACCGCCCTTGCCGAGCGCGGCCTTCGGATTGAGTGCGTCTGCATGAGACAAGGTGCAGTCCTCGATCCGAAAACATCCGCACGTCAATCCGAGTTCAAGCGCCGCCTTCATGCGCTCGACTTTTCTAGAGAGGGCATCGAGTTCATCAATTTTTTTTCGGGCGAGCTTCTGCCAACGTGCGCTCAGCGGCGTGCGTGCATCGAAGCCATGGAACAGCACTTTGATTTCGTCCAACGTAAAGCCTGCTTCCTGCGCAAACCGCAGCACATCGATTCGCTTAATCGTGGTCGCGTCGTACACACGACGCCCATTGATGCGAGTGGCCTTCTGTAG
>NZ_JAEUPY010000348.1 GCF_016790065.1 Steroidobacter sp. | reverse complement strand
AACGCTGACCGGCACGTGCTGTTAGCCGGCGGCATCGGCGTGACGCCGCTGATGAGCATGGCCGAGTACTTATCCAAGCGCGGGCTGGACTTTGAGATGCACTACTGCACGCGATCGCAAACGCGCGCCGCCTTCCTGTCGCGTATTCAACAGTCGCCGTTTGCTAGTCGCGTTCATGTGCATTTCGATGACGGCGCGGTCGAGCAACGCTTTGACGCCACCAAGGTGCTGAGCAAGCCGGAGCCGGGCACGCATGTCTATGTCTGCGGCCCGAGCGGCTTCATGAAGTACGTGCTGGACAGCGCCAAAGCGCAGGGCTGGCCCGATGAGCAAACGCATCGCGAATACTTCGCACCGGCACCGCAAGCCGAAACACCTGCCGGCCAGTTCGAAGTGGAGTTGGCGAGCAGCGGCGAGGTGTTCGTGATTCCTGCCGACAAGGCCATCGTCGAAGTGCTATTGAATGCCGGTATCGAAATCCCGACCTCTTGCGATCAAGGCGTGTGCGGGACCTGTCTGACGCGCGTGATCTCTGGCGTACCGGAGCATCGCGATTCGTTCCTGACCGACCAGGAACGCGACCAGAACGATCAGATGACGCCGTGCTGTTCGCGTGCCAAAACGCCGCGACTGGTGTTGGATCTATAGCGCAGGCGCTAGATCGAAGCGGCGTAAGCCAAGATACGCCGCCAGCAGAACCGACCAGCACACCGTCAAGAAAACTGGGATCAGTTCCAGTCCCCAGTGTTGGGCAATCAGGCCGCTGAGTGCGGGGATGGATGCCAGGCCAACCGCTGCGATCGACACCTGCAAGCCGACGGTATTCGCAGTGTGTTTCGGTCCCACCCTGGCTGGTGTGGTCGCAATCAACGAAGGGAAGATCGGGCCCGACGCGAAGCCCACCAGTGCAATGGCTGTGGCGTCGACCAGCGGATGCAGGCTCGATGCCAGCACGATGACACCGACCAGTGCGACGATGATGCACAGCTTGATGACGGCATCCGGGCTCACACCCCTGGGCAAGAACGCATAGCCCAACCGACTCGCAAACAATCCACCCCAATACAAAGTCACCGCCGTGCCGGCCGATGCCATGGCGATGTCGCGTGCCTCGTACAGCAACGAGAACACCCATGCGCCCGCGGCCGCCTCGCATCCGGTGTAGATAAAGAACACCACTAGCGATAGCTGAACTTTGCCGAGCCGCAGAGTCTCCAGCAGCTTGGCAGGGCGATGATGTTCTTCGTGCGCGACGACTGGCGGCGGCCACTGTGCACGCGACAGCACGAATGCGACCGCGAGCACGATCTCGACAGCGACGATGATTCGATAACCCAACTGCCACTCGCGTCCTGATGTGAGCACGGCCGTCATCAAGGCTGGGCCGGCGGCTGCGCCGACGCCGTAGAACGCATGCAGCACATTGACGAGTCGCGCTGAGTATCGGGTGGCGGCGTGCGTGTTGATGGCTGCGTCGATAGCGCCTGCACCGAAGCCTGTCAGCAGTCCCAGGCCCACCATGACGAACCACGACGGCGCGATGGAGTAACCGAACAAACTGATCGCGGTGAGCGCGCACGACAGCGCCAACAAGTCGCCGATCCCCATACGGCTCAAGATGACGCCGGTGGCCGTGCTGGCCATCACCGAGCCGACCGTGACTGTGATGAACAGCGGGCCGAGTGCATCTTGAGGTAAAGCGAAGTGAGTTCGTATCGCTGGCCACGCCACACCGATCACTGCATCCGGCAGGCCGAGTGCGATGAAACCGACGAAGCTCAGGACGAGCAGCAGCTTGCTGGGCGGTGACATGCAACGACGCTTCAGCTGCTCGCGAACTGACGGCGATACGTTGCTGGGCTGGTGCCGGCGACGCGTCGGAAATGTCGCCGGAATGTTTCCTGCGAATTGAAGCCGACTGCGTCGGCGACATGCGGCAAGGAATGGCGGCCGGCCTGAAGCAGGTCCTTGGCCAGCGCCACACGCTCGCGAATCAGCCATTCATACGGCCCGAACCCCACGGTTTCTTGAAACTGTCGTTGCAAGGTGCGCGGGCTCATCGAGGCGCGGCGTGCCAGCGTTCGCAGTGTGTGACTCTGAGCTGGATGCGCTCGTACCCAATCGATGAGTTTGGACAAGCGATTGCGTTCGTCCTGAGGCATGGGGCGCGGTAAATACTGCGCTTGGCCGCCTTCGCGATGTGGAGGAATGACCAGGCGCTGCGCCACTTGGTTGGCGATCCTGGCACCGTAGTCGGTTCGCACCAGATGTAACAACATGTCCAATCCGGCGGCCGAGCCGGCCGAGGTGAGTACCTGGCCGGAATCGATATACAACGAGTTGGGTTCCACCGTGACGCCCGGGTAACGTTTGCTCAGGCGCTCGGCGTAACGCCAGTGTGTGGTTACGGTGCGGCCGTCGAGAATGCCGGCCGCTGCCAACACGAACACTCCCGAGCAAATCGTGCAAAGGCGGGCGCCTCTTTCGTAGGCGGTACGAATTCGGCGGAGCAGGGCGGCTGGCGGCACTTCGTCTGCATTCCGCCAACCCGGAATCACGATGGTGTCGGCTTGATCGAGCAGTGCCAGCGAATTTGGAACGCGCACTTCGATGCCGCCGGCAGCACGCAGCGGGCCGCGTTCAGCGGCACACACCGAGAAGTCATACCAGTCGACCCCCAGTTCCGGCCGGTCCAGTGCGAACAGCTCGACCACGCAGCCGAATTCGAACGTACACAAGCCGTCATAGGCCAGGGCCACCACACGGTGGCGCCGTCGGGACGGCGAGCGCGCTTTTCTGCTCATGGCGCGATGTTACCGATCTATGGCGTCGGCGCCAGTGGGTGTCCGGGCGGAAAATGCTCACAATGGACTCATTCCTCGAGTCTGGAGGCCTTTATGACAACTGCCGTTACCGCCGTCGCCCCCGCTGCCAGCGAGCGAGCCCTGAAACATTTCGAGTCCGCGCTGGAATTCGAAACCGATTGTTGGGACGTGCACGATTCCCTGTCCGGCGGCCAGACAGACTTCGTGTTGCTGGATGTGCGCAATCATGCGCTTTATGAAAAGGGTCACGTGCCAGGTGCGGTGAGCTTGCCGCATGGGAAAATCATCGAAGGAACGTTGCGCAACTATCCGGCTGACACCGTGTTCGTCGTTTATTGTGCCGGCCCTCACTGCAACGGTGCGCACCGCGGCGCCATTCGATTGGCGCGCCTCGGCCGCCCCGTGAAGTTGATGATCGGCGGCATCACCGGTTGGCTGGACGAAGGCTTCACTCTGGCGACCGGCCCATCCCAATGAAGGTCGGTGCAGGAACATGATCGGGCTGGTCAAAGCGCCCGCATGCTCCTACCCTTGGCTCATGCCAAGCATCAGCATCCGCGCCGTCATCCTCGCCAGTCTGGCCGTGCTCGGCGTCGATATTCTGAGCGGCATGGTGCTGACTCAGATGTTCGGCGGCCCGAGCTTCGATTCGGGCTTGACCGATGAACAAATCCGCAGTGCCTATCAAGTGCTGCTGCAGGACGTGCGCTACCTGACTTTCGGTTTGATTCTCGGGACGGCGTCCACGGTGCTGGGCGGTTATCTGGCGGCGCGACTGGCGCGCAACATGCCTTACTTCAATGCGCTGGCGTTCGGCGTGCTCGGGCTGTTGATCAGCACCATCGGCTCGGGCGATCTGCCCACCTGGTTCAAAGTCGTCGGCCTGCTGCTGACCTTGCCCGCCGCGCTGCTCGGCGGTCACTTCGCCAAACTGCAGATGAGCAAGCCGGTGTCATGAACCGCTGCCATAGGGCCGCGTGATGATTTCCAAGTAGTGGCCGCTCGGGTCGTTCCAATACAGGCCCCGGCCACCGTCGTTACGATTGATCTGTGACGGGCGCGAGTGAAACGGGTCAGCCCAATATTCCAAGGAACGCTGTTTGATGCGCGCGAAGATGGCGTCGAACTCGGCCTCGCTCACCAGAAACGCGTAATGCTCGATGGGCATGGCCTCGTTCGAGTCCTGATAGTCGAGCGTCACGCCGTTAGCCAGCGTGACCGTCCAGAACGGCCCAAAGCGCACCGGCGCACTCAGCCCGAGGATCTCGGTTAGAAAGGTCGCTGCCGCCTGCGCATCCCGGGCGGGCACGATGGTGTGATTGAGCTGTATGGCCATGAGCTGCCCCTGGCGAGTCCATCCTGATTCTGGCCGGGGTCGCCCAAAATAGGCAATCCAACCGTATTGTCCGCAGGGGCGGCTTCGTATCTTGGCATTCCCTTTTACATGGTGAGGAGATGCCGATGCCGCGCTATCTGATCGAACGCACCTTTCCCGACGGTTTGGGTTTGCCGACCAATGCGGAAGGTGCCAAGGCCGTCACGTCGGTAGTGTCCAACAACACCCAGGAAGGCGTGACCTGGATCCATTCCTATGTGACGCCGGATCGAAAAAAGACCTACTGCATCTATGACGGTCCCTCGCCCGAGGCGATTCGCTCGGTGGCCGGCCGCAACGGCTTGCCGGTGGACCGCATCACTGAAGTCAGGGTGCTGGATCCTTATTTTCTGTACTGATTTTCTGCTCCAGATTATTCGTCAGCAAACGACTCGGGCGGCGCGCTCGCGATCCGGCGGGCGCGCTATGATGCCGGCGGCGACTAGAGGATGACTGCGTCGTGGCGGGGCCCGGGCAATGAAGCTGCTGGAGCGGGATGAGCTGCTGACATCGCTACAGGCACTGCTGCGAACTGCCGCCGCGGGCCAGGGCGCCCTGTTGTTTTTGGAAGGCGAGGCCGGCATCGGCAAAACGTCGCTGTTACGAACCTTCGCCGACGCGCAGCGTGCGCACCTCCCTGTTTACTGGGGTGCGTGCGATCCATTGCATACACCGCGGCCACTCGGTCCGCTGTTCGATATCGCTGCTCAGCTGCAAGGCGAATTGCAGACGGCCTTGTACGGCGATGGCGACCGGCTGCGTATCTTCAGCAGCTTTCTTGCGGAAGTCACTCGACCGCCGACGCTGATCGTGTTGGAAGATTTGCATTGGGCCGACGAAGCCACGCTCGACTTCCTGCGCTATGCCGGTCGTCGCATCGGGCGCACTCATGCGCTGCTGGTGGCGAGTTTTCGTAGCGATGAAGTCGGGCCGTCACATGCGTTACGACTGGTGCTCGGCGATCTCGCCACCAGCGGCGCGAAACGACTGTCTCCGCAGCTGTTGTCAGTGGCGGCCATTCAAGAACTCATCGAAGATCGCGACATCGATGCGGCCGAGTTGCATCGAAAAACCGGCGGCAATCCGTTCTTTGTCACTGAAGTCGTCGCAGCGGGCGGTGTCGGCATGCCGGCCACTGTGCGAGATGCGGTGCTTGCCCGTGCAGCTCGGTTGCGACCGTCTGCTCGTGCCATTCTCGATGCGGCCGCCGTCGCGGGGCCACGCATCGAACCTTGGTTGTTACAAGAGTTGACGGCGGCCGAGAGTGGCTCCATCGATGAATGCCTGGCCTCCGGTGTGCTGTGTGCGCAGAACGGCGTCTTTATGTTTCGTCACGAGCTGGCTCGCGAAGCTGTGCTCGATGCGTTGACGCCGACACACGCCATGAGTCTGCATCGTATGGTGTTACAAGCGCTGCAAATGCGGGCGAGTGCAGATCTCGCGCGACTGGCGCATCACGCAGAAGGGGCGGCACTTGCTGAGGCTGTGTTGGAGCTTGCACCGGCAGCCGCTCGAGAGGCCGCGGCGAAAGGGGCTCATCGTCAAGCGGCTCAGCAATTCGCTCGGGCACTTCGCTTTGTTTCCGCGCCGACGGTACAGCGAGCTGCCTTGCTCGATGACTACGCGTCTGAGTGTCAGCTCGGCGGTCTGGTGCCTGATGCCATCGAGGCGCGGCAGAACGCTGTGACGTTGTGGCAAGGGCTTGGCGAGCGTAGTAGGCAGGCGATTTCGCTGGCGAGGTTGGCTCACGCGCTGGTGGTGTCAGGTCGAAATGCTGAAAGCGAGGCGACCATGCGTTCAGCGCTGGCGCTGGTCGAGAACGATGCGACCGGAGCTGCTGCTGTCGTCGTCAGGCGCTGGGCGGCTCATTTACGAATGTTGGATCGCGATGTCGATCAGGCCATTCAAGAAGGGGAATTGGCCAAGGCGGCCGCGGAGCTGTTGGGCGACCAGGAGTCCATCGTTCATTGTCTGAATACCATTGGCTCGTCTTTGATTCTGGAAGGGCGCGTTGCCGAGGGGTGCGAGCAGTTGGAGCGCAGTCGTGCGTTGGCGGAAGAGCTACGTTCGGATTCTGGGGTTGCCAGCGCTTACGTGAATTTGGGCTCGGCGTGCGGCGAGGTTTATCGGTTCGATCTGGCCGACAACTATTTGCGCCGGGGCATCGAGTTTTGTAACGAGCGCGATATCGACTTCGCGCGCTTGTATCAGCTGTCTTGGCAAGCGTTGGTGTGGATGTACCGCGGGCGCTGGACGGAGGCATCCGGTGCTGCTCATGTGGTGTTGGCAGAGAGCCGGTCGCCGGTGATTGCTCGCATCACGGCGTTGATCGCGTTGGGTCGCGTGCGAGCCCGTCGTGGCGATCCGGCAGTTTGGGAAGCGCTTCATGAAGCTCAAGAACTGGCTGGGAATACCGGCACGTTGCAACGAGTCGCTTTGATGCAGACGGCGCGAGCCGAGGCTGCATGGTTCGAAGGTCGAACTGCTGAGGCGGCGAGCGAGGCTGCCGCCGGTGTCGAGCTCGCCGTTCGTAAACGACATCCTTGGTTTGCGTCGGAGTTGTTGTTCTGGTGTTGGCAGGGCGACGGTTCTTTGCCTGGCGGCATCCCGGAGTTCTGTGCTCAGCAGCCGTTTGCGATGGAGATTTCCGGACGGTGGCAGGAGGCGGCGGGGATTTGGCGTGCGTTGAATTGTCCTTTCGAGGCGGCTCGGGCTTCGATGGAAGGCGACGAGGCCGCGCAACGCGAGGCGCTGACCATGTTCGAAACCTTTGGCGCCCGGCCCATGATCGAACGCATGCGGTACAAGCTGCGCTCCGCTGGCGTTCGCGGGCTGCAGCGAGGGCCGCGAGATAGCACCCAGAGTAATTTGGCGGGGCTGACCACCAAGGAGGTGGAGGTGCTCGGGTTGTTGTCGCAAGGCCTGCGTAATAAGGAAATCGGCCAGCGATTGCATCGCTCCTCGCGCACCGTCGACCATCATCTGGCGGCGATCTTTACCAAGCTCGACGTCTCCACTCGGGCCGAGGCGGTGAGCGCGGCTTACCGGATGGGCATAATCTCGGCCCGCGCGCCGTAGCCCGGTCTGTGCCACTTTTTTTATCCTGATCTGCATCTGTTATGCAGCACAGCTGCTCCCCTACCATGGCTCCCGTACCAAGGAGCCAAACGCCATGAGGATTGCCAAACCAATGCTGCTGATCACCACCCCCATCGGTGTGGTGGGCGCGATTTACGAAGCGCATCGATTGGCCGGCGGCCTGGTGTTCCTGATGGTGGCGTTGATGACCCTGATTGCGGTCGCCTTCGGCACCTTGGTGTTTACCATTCGGAAAGAAGCCGCTGAGGAAGCACAGCGGGCCGCGGCCAAAGCGGCCCTGGCGTCATCGAGTTCGTTGGAGCAAGCATGAAAGGTCTTATCGTTCTGACCCTGATCGGCATCGTCATCAGCCTGGCGCATGCCTTGTTCACCATGACTGGCGGGCCCACCGACAACAAGCGCATGGTGCGCGCCCTGAGCATTCGTGTCGGCTTGTCGGTGGCGTTGTTTGCGTTCCTGATGATTGGCTGGTACTTAGGCCTGCTGCAACCTCATCAATGACGGGCGCATGAAGCTATACCAGGAGCTGGCCGCCGATCTTTCCTCGCTGATCAGACAGGGCACGCTACAGGCCGGCGAGCGAATTCCTTCGGTGCGTGAGCTGTGTCGCGAGCGGGGCGTCAGTCCTGCAACGGCGATGCGCGCTTACGACGTTCTGGAAGCCAGCGGCTTGGTGGAAAGCCGCCATCGCTCCGGCTACTTCGTCAGCAATCGTTGGCAGCAAGCACCGAGCGAGCCGCGGGCATCGCGCCCATCGACGCGCTCCACGCAGGTGGATGTCAGCGATCTGGTGTTCGACATTCTCGAAGCATCGCGAGATCGCGACGTGGTGCCGCTGGGTTCGGCATTTCCAAGTCCCACGCTATTTCCCTGGGCCAAGCTCGCACGACACCTTGGCAGCAGCGCCAGAAGCATGGATCCATGGAGCACCATGGAAAGCCTGCCGCCGGGTAGTGCCGAGCTGAGACGGCAGATCGCGCGACGCTATTTGCAGTTCGGCTCGCGAGTGCCGGCCGACGAAATAGTCATCACCTCCGGCGCGCTCGAAGCGCTGAATCTGTGTTTGCAAACCGTCACCAACCCCGGCGACACGATTGCCATCGAAGCACCGGCGTTCTACGCCAGCTTGCAAGCCATCGAGATGTGGGGGCTGCGGGCGGTGGAGATCCCGACGCATCCTCGCGAAGGCATCGATCTGGGCGCACTCGAGCAAGCCATCGCCAAACACAACATCCGCGCCTGCTGGTTCATGACCACGTTCCAGAATCCGCTCGGCGCTTCGTTACCCGAAGAAAAGAAGCGCGATCTGGTGAAGCTATTGGCCGAGCACGAGATTCCTTTGATCGAAGATGACGTCTACGCCGAGCTGCACTTCGGCGAGCATCGGCCCAAGCCGGCGAAGGCGTTCGATCGCAAAGGGTTGGTGCTGAACTGCGGTTCGTTCTCCAAGTGTCTGGCGCCGGGTTATCGATTGGGTTGGGCGGCGGCGGGGCGTTTCGCCGCGGCCGTACAACGACGCAAGGTCACGACTTCGCTAGCGACCAGCGTGCCGATTCAGAACGGCATCGCGCAGATGCTACGTAACGAAGGTTACGACCGGCATTTGGACAAGCTGCGTCAGGCGCTGAAGTTGCAGCAGGGGGCGGCGCTTGCGTCTCTCAAGCAGCACTTCCCGGCGGGCTTCCGGGTTGCGACACCGGAAGGCGGCTACTTTCTATGGATCGAGTTGCCAGAGAAAGTCGACGCGCTCGAAGTACATCGGCGCGCCATCGATGCTCACATCAGTATCGCGCCCGGCCCGATGTTCTCGGCTCGCCGGCAGTTCCGCAATTGCCTGCGTTTGAACTACGGCCACCCGTGGACGGCGCAAGTGGACGATGCGGTCGCTGAGTTGGGCCGCATCGTCGCGGACCTCGCCTAGGCATTCATATACTGATCCCAGAAGCCTGCGGCCGGGTCGATCTGCTGAACCACGTCGACCAGGGTTCCGGACGGATCGATCAGCCCGAAGCGTCGCTGGCCCCACGGCTCATCGCGCAGTTCATACGAGAAGCGTCCGCCGGACTGACGCACCTTTTCGAACTCCGCCGCCGCATCGCTCACCTGTAACGTGAAAAACATCCCTTGGCCGTTGAATCGTTCCGGCCCGGGCGGCGACGACGGATGGTCAGGGGTCATGAAGGCCACGGCCAGCACCGGATTGGCGGTGGAGGCCAGATAAATGAACCAGCTGGATTCGAAAATCACTTCGAAGCCGAAGTGGCGGACATAGAAATCGCGACACTCGCCGAGGGCTGCGGTGACGATGACCGGATAAGCGGATTGCAATTGCATAGGCTCTCTCAATGCGTCTCTCAGGATGGGGCTCTCAGGGTTTGGGGTTGGGCAATATTTGCAATTGCCACCACTTGGGTAACAGCTCTTTGACCTCGCGCCGGGCAAAACGATCGTCGATCAAGTACACCACGCCGCGATCGTTGCGCGTACGGATTACGCGGCCGGCAGCCTGAATCACTTTCTGTAGCCCGGGGTATAGATAAGTGTAGGCATAGCCGGCTTCGAACAGCTCGTCCATGCGTAAGCGCATTTGCTCACTCACGTCGTTGAGCTGCGGCAGGCCGAGAGTGGCGATGAACGCGCCGATCATTCGTTCCCCCGGCAGATCGATGCCTTCGCCGAAGGCGCCACCCAGTACGGCCAGCGCAATACTGCGCCCGTCGGGTTGGAAGCCGTCGAGAAATTGTTTGCGCTCCAGCTCCGACATGTTGCGACATTGCAGTCGATTGGGAATGTGCGGAGCGACCTTGTCCAACTGTTCGGCGATGCGCGCCAGGTAGTCGAAGCTGCTGGCGAACACCAGATAGTTGCCAGGAAGGCGTTCGAACTGCCGGACGATCAGCTCCACCATGGGCGCGATGGAATCGTCACGATGCCTGAAGCGCGTCGAAATGTGACGCACCAGTTGCACGTTGAGCTGATCCGCCGAGAACGGCGAGTCCACATCCAGCCAACGCGTCGTCTCCGGCAAGCCCAGCAAGTCGAGATAAAAATCCCGGGGCGTGAGTGTGGCCGAAAACAGCACCACGCTGTTGGTGTGAGCGAAGCGTAGTTTCAAGAACGGGCCGGGCACGACGTTGCGAAGGGTGAACGTGGCGTATTCGGGATGGGCGATGTCGAACAACGAATGTTCGGCGAACTCCTCGGCGAGACCGGAGAAGGCCAAGGCGTCAAAGAACAATCGCTGCACCGGCTCGGGCATCAGCAACGCCTGATCGGTCAGCGCACTGTGCTGGGTGATGTAAGTGTCCAGCGCCTTGAGCAGCGACTTCGGTGCGATGTGATAAACCTGATACGGCACCTTCTGGGCGCCGGCAACGCGTTGGAACTCGTTGTTCAGTCGCTCGACGGCGCCGCGAAGCATAGGTGGCGCTTCTTTCTTGGCTCGTCGCAGGCTCTCGGCGTCGAGAGTAGCCGAATACATCCGGCGGGCACGTTCGATCAGGTTATGCGCTTCGTCGACCAGTACGCCTACGCGCCAGCCTTGCTCCTGCGCCAGTCCGTACAGGAAGGCGCTTTGATCGAAGTAGTAGTTGTAGTCGGCGACGATCACGTCGCTCCAGCGCGCCAGTTCCTGCGATAGAAAGTACGGGCAGACGTAGTGCTCCGTGGCGACGCTGTTGACCACGGCTTGCGTCATGGTGCCGCGGTTGAGTGCGTCAGCTCGTGCGGCCGGCATCCGGTCATAGAATTTCTTGGCGAGCGGACACGACTCGCCATGACAGGCCGAGTCCGGATATTTACAAACCTTCTCGCGCGCTACGATTTCCAGCACGCGCAACTTCAAATCGGGCGGTGTCAGCGCTCGTAATCCATCCAGCGCCAACTGACGGCCTGTGGTCTTGGCGGTGAGATAAAATATGCGATCGATCTTTTGTGCCCCCATGGCCTTGAGCATGGGGAACAGCGTGCCGATGGTCTTGCCGACGCCGGTCGGTGCCTGCGCGAGCAAATGCTCGCTAGTGGCAGCGGCGCGATACACCGCTTCGGCGAGCTGGCGCTGCGACGGATAAAACTCGAACGGAAAGTTCAACGCTTGGAGCGCGCGGTCGCGAGCTTGCCGATGTTCCCATTCGGCGCGGCCCCAAATGGCATAGCAAGCGCAGTGTTCCTCGAAAAAGGTTTGCAACACATCGGCGCGATAGTCTTCCGCCAGCACGGTCTCGTGCTCGGTATCCACGTCGTAGTACACCAGCGCGACCCGAATTTTCGGCAACCGCTGTCGCTGGCACAGCATCGCGGCGTACATCTTGGCCTGTGCCCAATGCAGAGCGCGGTGATTTTCCGGCATGCGAGCCAGATCGCCGCGATAGGTTTTGCATTCATCGAGCCGGCGTTCCTTGCTGTCGTAGCCGTCGGCACGACCGCGCACGTAAAGACCTTCGAAGATGCCATCCAACGGCACTTCGACTTCATAGTCTCGCCCGCGACGATTGGCGACGACGATGTGTCCAGCAATGCCTTCGCGAGCGCTGGGTGCAGGAGTGAAGCGCAGGTCCAGATCGCCACGCTTGGCAGTGAACTGACACAACACTCGTACCGCCACCGACATGCCGGCAGCGGAAGCTTTGACAGGCGGCGGTGCTGGCGCTGCTGTCGGAGATTTACCGGTCGACATAGGGACACGGCGGGTATGTGGTTATATACAGTAGCATGCCTGACGGCGGCGCAAGCTGAATTTCTGCTCGACCCCGGTGAGGCTTTCGGGCCGCACGAAAATTGTGCGACGGTGGGAACCTTTACGCCGCTCGCTCGTTTTCCGCGTCATGCCAATTATTAAGCTGCGGCCAGCTGCTCTGACGTCGCGGCATGGCTTGGGAATTCCAGCAGCGACATGCGAAAACGTTTCGAAAAAGAGACGCACGACGGTTGGTATGTATTCATCGCCGCGAGCTTGCTCGCCATTTTCGTGGTCGACTTACAGACCCGGATCGGCGTGGCCACCTGGTTGTTCTATCTCATCCCGCTCGGGGCCTGCATATTCCTGACGCGCCCGGGCGCGCCACTGGCAGTGGCGGGAATCTCCACGGTGCTGATCGTCATCGATTACTTTTTTTCTCCGGCGGGCGGCACCGTCTGGGTGGCGCAGCTCAATCGCAGCTTCGTCACCGTCGTGATCTGGGCATTCGCATTTCAGACGCGCCTGGCCATTACCACTCGGGCGTCGCTGCGTAAGCAGGACTGGATTCGTACGGCGCAATCGACGTTATCGCAGCGGGTACTCGGCGAACTGTCGTTGAGCGATGTTGGCGAACGCATCGTCACGTTCATGAGTGAGTATCTGGGTGCGAACGTCGGTGCTCTGTACGCCCGGCAGGATGCTAGCGGTGCGGTTTGCATCGGCGGCTATGCACTGCCGGCTGAGCATCCGGCACGCGTCAACATTGCGACCCACGAAGGGTTGGTCGGTCAGGCGTTGAAAGATCGCAAGACCATTCATTTGCGCTCCATTCCGGCCGGCGAACTGGAGATCACCGGCGCACTGGGCAGCATTCGGCCCAAGACCTTGATCGTCAGCCCCGTGATCGTGGACGGCGTCTCGGTTGGCGCGCTGGAGCTGGGCTTCATCGAGGCCATCGGCCGCGCCGATCTGGAATTGCTGGAATTGTTGAGCGAGCCCATGGGCATGGCGATTCGCACCGCTCGGATGCGCAGCGAGCGCGAAGAGTTATTGCGGGCGACCCAGCGGCAGGCCGAAGAACTGCAGACTCAACAGGAAGAGCTACGGGTCAGCAATGAAGAGCTCGAACAGCAGAGCAACCTGCTCCGCGACAGTCAGGTGCGTCTGGAAGCGCAGCAGGCGGAGTTGGAGCAGAGCAATGTGCAGCTCGAAGAGCACATGCAAATGCTGTCGCATCAGAATGACAATCTGGATTCGGCGCGACGCGAGCTATTGACCAAAGCGGCTGAGTTGGAACGCTCCAATCAGTTCAAGTCCGAGTTCCTGGCCAACATGTCGCATGAACTGCGTACCCCGCTCAACAGCTCGCTGATTCTGGCCAAACTGCTCGCCGACAACAGCCAAGGCAATCTCAGCGACGAGCAGATCAAGTTCGCTCGGAACATTTATTCAGCCGGCAATGATTTGCTGGAGCTGATCAACGACATCCTGGATCTGTCCAAGATCGAAGCGCGTCAGATCGATTTGAAGCGCGAGCGCATCGGCTTGCCGGCGCTGCTCGACAACATGGCGCAAACCTTCCGGCCCATCTCGACTCAGAAGCACGTGACGTTGGAAATGTCGCTGGCGCCGAATGCGCCGGCGGAGATCGAAACGGACTCGCAGCGGCTGCGCCAGGTCTTGCGCAATCTGCTGTCGAACGCGCTGAAGTTCACCGTCCAGGGCAAAGTGACGTTGAAGGTGTTCGTGCGTGCGGACACGGGCGACATTGCGTTCTCGGTCGAGGATACCGGCATCGGCATTTCGCCGGACAAGCAGGAAATCATTTTCGAGCCGTTCCGGCAGGCGGACGGCACCACCAACCGGCGCTTCGGCGGCACCGGGCTGGGGTTGTCCATTTCTCGTCAGTTGGCCGCGATGCTCGGTGGTCACATCGAGTTGCAGAGTCAGCCGGGCGTGGGCAGCACGTTCACGCTGATCCTGCCAACGGCATTGCCGGCACAGCCTGAAAAAGAAGAGCGGCTGGTTGCGTCGGCGCCGGTGCCCATTCGTACTCGACAGCACGCAGCTGCAGAGCGAACGTTTGGGTCTGCGCCGACGACGGCTGACGGTGGGCGCGTCCTGCTCATCGTCGAGGATGACCAATCGTTCGCGCAAACCATTGCGACGCTGGCGGCGGGGCTGCAATTCGAATGCGTGATTGCGAGCACGGCCGACGAAGGCATCGAGCTTGCGCTCAAGCTGCGGCCGACCGCCATCGTGCTCGACATCCGGCTGCCGGATCACACCGGCTTGACGGTGCTCGACCGGCTCAAGCACGATCCGGCGACGCGACACATTCCGGTGCAAGTGATTTCCGGCCACGACTACACCCATGTGGCGTTGGAGATGGGCGCCGCCAATGTGTTGATGAAGCCGGTGGAGCGCGAGCAGTTGCTGAACTCGCTCACCAAGCTGGCTCACAAAGCGGCCGATGCCACGCGTGCGGTGTTGATCGTCGAAGACAACGCCATGCAGCGTGACGGCGTCGAACGCCTATTGCAGTCCGAGCAGGTCAAGACGGTGGCAGTCGCTTCGGCCGCCGCAGCTTTGGAACAGCTGCGCACCGCGACGTTCGATTGCATGGTGCTCGATCTGGCGCTGCCCGACGCGTCGGGCTATGAGTTGCTGGAACAGATGGCCAACAACGAGGCCTACTCGTTCCCGCCTGTGATCGTTTACACCGGCCGCTCGTTGTCGGCCGACGAAGAACAGCAGCTGCGCCGCTATTCCAAGTCCATCATCATCAAGGGCACGCGCTCGCCGGAACGCTTGTTGGATGAGGTGACGCTGTTCCTGCATCGGGTGGAAGCGTCGTTGCCGGCTGAGCAGCAGCGCATGTTGCGCGTAGCTCGCAGTCGTGAAGCGGTGTTCGAGAAGCGTCGCATCCTGTTGGTCGAGGATGATGTGCGCAACGTGTTTGCGATCACGCGAGTGCTGGAACCGCACGGCGCGATTCTGGAAATTGCACGTAATGGACGCGAGGCGCTCGAGACACTGCAGCGAAATTCTGAGATCGAGCTGGTGTTGATGGACATCATGATGCCGGAGATGGACGGCTTCGAGGCCATGCGTGCGATTCGGGCCGAGCGTCGCTGGGCCAATCTGCCCATCATCGCGCTCACCGCCAAGGCCATGCCGGATGACCGCCAGAAGTGTTTGCAGGCCGGCGCCAACGATTACATCACCAAGCCCATCGACATCGAAAAACTGTTGTCGCTGTTGCGGATCTGGATGCCGGTGCGGCGGGGAGCGCCCCGTTGAGGCAGGCAATCTCAGAAGCCGAGATTGCCCAGCTGCTGGAGACTGTGTACCAGCGTTATCACTATGACTTCCGCCAATACGCCGCGGCTTCGCTGAAACGGCGGCTGCTACAAGCGCTGAGTCATTTTCAGTGCTCCAGTCTGGCTCAGTTACAACAACTGATGACCAATGACGAGAAGGTATTCCCGCGCCTGCTCGAATATCTCACGGTGCAGGTCAGCGATCTGTTTCGAGATCCTGAGTTCTTCCTGTCGCTGCGGCAGAACGTGGTGCCGCTGCTCGCCACCTATCCGTCATTGAAGCTCTGGGTGGCCGGCTGCAGTACCGGCGAGGAAGCCTACTCCTTGGCTATCTTGCTGGCCGAAGAAGGGCTGCTGGAACGCACTCGCATCTACGCCACCGATATCAACGACGAGAGTCTGCGCAAGGCGCAGAAGGGCGTGTACTCGCTGGATCGAATGCGGCAGTTCACGTTGAATCATCGCGCCGCCGGTGGGCATAGCTCGTTATCCGACTACTATCATGCCGCGCATGACAGCGCCGTGATGGCACCGACGTTGAAAGAGCACATCACTTTCGCCGATCACAGCCTCGCTACCGACAGTATTTTTTCCGAAGTTCAACTGGTGTCGTGTCGCAATGTGCTGATCTACTTCGATCGTACGTTGCAGGATCGCGCGCTGGGCCTGTTCCACGATTCGTTGTGTCGGCGCGGCTTTCTGTGTCTGGGCACCAAGGAGTCGGTGCGCTTCTCGGCCTATGCGCAGAACTTTGCCGAACTCAGTGCCGAACAAAGGATCTACCGGAGGGTGGATTGATGATGACGCCGCTGGCAGTGGTCATCGGTGGTTCGGCGGGCGCGCTCGAGGTGCTCCGGCCCATCGTGCGCGCGCTGCCGGGGACGTTGATGTGTCCCGTAGTCATCGTCATTCATCTGCCGGCGCATTCCAGCGGCCTGGCCGATCTATTGGGCGCGGACACCACGCTCACTGTGAAACAGGCCGAGGACAAAGAGCCCATCAGCGCTGGCACCATCTATATCGCGCCGCCGAGTTATCACTTGTTGATCGAATCGCACGGCGCGTTTGCGCTCTCGGCCGATCCGCCGGTGCATTTCTCGCGCCCAGCCATCGACGTGTTGTTCGAAACCGCTAGCGATGTTTACGGCGCCAAGCTCATCGGTATTTTGCTCAGCGGCGCCAGCGAAGACGGTGCTGCCGGTTTGCAGGAAATCCACGCGGCCGGAGGCATGACCATCGTGCAATCGCCGCTTTCCGCGGAGGTCGCCATCATGCCGGCGGCGGCCATCGCCTTGTTCGAACCCACCTACGTATGGCCGCCCAACGACATAGCTTTTGGACTGACGAAACTGCTGAGCCGGAGCTCGTCATGACCGAGCGCTCGCGCATTCTGTTGGTGGACGACGTCGACGAGAATCTGGTGGCGCTCGAAGCGCTGCTCCGTCGCGACGATGCGGACATCGTGACCGCGCGCTCGGGCACCGAGGCGTTGGAGCTGGTGCTGCAGAAGGAGTTCGCGCTGGCTTTCGTCGACGTACAGATGCCGGAGATGGACGGCTTCGAGCTGGCCGAATACATGCGCGGCGCCGAGCGCTCCAAATATATTCCGATCATTTTTCTGACCGCGGGCACGGGCGATACCAACCGAGTGTTTCGTGGCTACGAGTCGGGTGCGGTGGACTTTTTGTTCAAGCCGGTGGATCCG
>NZ_JAEUPY010000328.1 GCF_016790065.1 Steroidobacter sp. | reverse complement strand
CGGCGACTGATCCCCGGCTACATGCTTAGACATAAGGTAAAGCCGGGCATTACCGGCTGGGCGCAGGTCAACGGCTTCCGGGGCGGCGACGACATCGGCTCGATGCGGGCTCGCATCGAACACGATCTGGAATACCTCCAGCACTGGTCGCTGACGCTCGACCTGATGATTATCCTTAAGACAGCTATGGTGGTTTGGAACGACAGACATGCTTATTAGTCCGATGGCGCGCCGTTATGTCTCGACGCTGAGTGCGGTGCTGCTGACGATCTGCTCGATGCTGAGCAGCTGGGCGCTGGCGGCGGATTCGGACTATCGCTTGGGACCGGGCGATCTATTGCGAATCGGCGTATTCGGCTCGCCGGAACTGTCCGGTGAGGTGCGGGTCAGCGAGTCGGGCAACATCACCTATCCGCTGATCGGGCAGGTGCCGGTGGCCGGCAAGTCCCCGGCGCAGGTCGAAGCACAGCTGGTCAGTGCCTTCACCGACGGCGGCTACTTGAAGCAGGCGCAGGTGTCGGTGCTGGTGATGGAGTACCGCAGCCAGAAGGTGTCGGTGATGGGTCACGTCACCAAGCCGGGCCAGTACTCCCTGCAATCGAGCAGCCGCGTATTGGACGTGCTCGCCGAAGCCGGCGGCCCAGTCAACAGCGAGGCCGCCGACGTGGCCACCCTGATGCGCAAGGACGGCAGCAAGGCAGCGATCGATTTGAGCGCGTTGTTCGGTGGCGACCCCACCCAGAACCACGTGGTCGGCGGCGGCGACACGGTGTACGTGCCCAAGGCTCCGCAGTTCTATGTGTACGGCGAGGTGCAGAAGCCCGGCATGTACAAGCTCGAGCGCGGCATGACGGTTTCGCGAGCAATTTCGGCCGGCGGCGGTCTGACCACTCGGGGTTCCGAGCGGCGCGTGGTAATCAAGCGCAAGGACAAGGACGGCAAGGAACAGCACTACTCGGCCAAGGGCTCCGACCTGTTGCAGGCCGACGACGTGTTGATGGTCAAGGAAGGCCTGTTCTAGAAGTAGAGCCTGACCGGTCCGCCCGGCGGGCGGTGGCGATGGGTTCGACTCTTTAGGAATTATTCGGGAACGAAGCACTATGATGGGCCTCGCTCAGATGTTGAGAGTTCTGCGTGGACGCGCGCTGCTGTTCACGGCAATCGTGCTGGTCGTGTTGACCGGCGTGGCCGTCATCAGCCTGCTGTCCCCGAAGAAGTACGTGGCCGAGCTCGCCATGGTAGTGGCCCTGAACGGCAACGACCCGATGAAAGAGCAGGCGCTGGCGCCGGCCCTGGTGCCCACCTATCTGGCCACCCAGACCGAGATCATCCGCAGCCGGAACGTGGCGCTGAAGGTGATCCAGAAGCTGGGCCTGGATACCAGCCCCGAAATCGTCGAAGCGTTCCGCGACAGCGGCGCCGATACCGACCTGAACTCGTGGCTGGTCGAGAACCTGCTCCGGAACGTGGACGCGAAGACCGCCCGTAGCAGCAACATCATCCGCATCGGCTACAGCAGCTCCGATCCGTACCGCTCGGCGCAGATGGCCAATGCCTTTGCCGAGGCCTACATCCAGACCAGCCTGGAACTGCAAGTCGATCCGGCCCGCCGCCAAGTGACCTGGTTCGAGCAGCAGGTCGCCCAGCTGCGCGAGGAGTTGGTCTCCTCCCAGAGCCGCTTGTCCAAGTATCAGTCCGACCATGGCGTGCTCGGCGTCGACGCCGCTCGCATGGACGTGGAAAACGCCCGCCTGCAGGAAATCTCCAATCAGCTGGTGGCCGTGCAGGCGCAGATGTTCGACGCCAACTCGCGGACCCAGCAGATCACGTCCAGCGAGCAGCTCGACTCGCTGCCCGATCTGATGAAGAACCCGACCATCCAGAGCTTGAAGGCTGAGCTGGCCCGCGCCGAATCCAAGCTCGCCGAAGTCAGCGAGCGTTACGGCGTGAATCATCCGCAGTACATCGCTTCCAGCGCCGAAGTGGCCTCGCTCAAGTCCAAGCTCAACGTCGAAATCGGCGTGACGCGTGGCTCGCTGGTCCAAAGCGCCGCCCAAGCCCGCCGCCAGGTCGGCGACGTGCAGAAGGCGATGGAAGAACAGAAGGACCGCATCATCGCGTTGAAGCGCCAACAGGACGAGCTGGCGGTGTTGAATCGCGACGTCGAAAGCTCCCGCACGGCTTATGACGCAGCCTTGCAGCAGGCCAACCAGACCAAGCTGGAAAGCCGCGTCGACCGTACCAACGTCGCCATCCTGAATCAGGCCACGCCGCCGCTGTTCCCGGATTCGCCCAAGATTCTGCTGAATATGGCGGTCGGCTTGTTCGCCGGCGTGGCGCTGGCCATCGGCCTGATCCTGACCCTGGAAGTCTGTAATCGCCGCTTGCGTTCGGCCGAGGACCTGGCGGACTTCATCGACTTGCCCGTGCTGGCGGAATTGCCGCCGCTGCCTGCCGCCGCGCGTCGTCATCGCCGGCGCGAGGTGCAGCGTGCGTTGAAACTGCAGCCCAACGTTGCCCCGGCGAATTGAGATCGGATCCTTGAGGACGCCCGTTATGGACGCCGCTGTCGAAACCCGAGCCCGCCTGCCCCGGGTCACGCGACCACGCATCCGGATCGGCGAGATCCTGCTCAACATGGGCGCGATCTCCGAAGCCGACCTGCAAAAGATCCTGGCCGTGCACCTGGATCGCGGCGAGCCGTTCGGCAAAGTGGCCGTGGCCCTCAAGATCATCACCGAAAGCGAGCTGCGCCAGGCGCTGGCTCAGCAGTTCACTTATCCGATTGCTCGCATCGGCGAGTCCGCGCTGTCGCCGACCCTGGCCGCTGCTTACGAACCGTTCGGCGCCTATGCCGAAGGCCTGCGAACCCTGCGTAGCCAATTGTTGATGCGCTGGATGGGCGAGCATGACTGCACACTCGCGGTTTGCTCGGCACGCAGTGGCGAAGGTTGCAGCACGTTGGCCGCAAACCTCGCGGTCGTGTTCGCTCAACTCGGCGAACGCACGCTGCTGATCGACGCCAACCTGCGCAACCCGGTGCAACATCATTTGTTCGGCCTGGGCGAGTGCGACGGTCTCACCGACCTGATCAAAGGCGCGTGCCGCACCGACAAGGCGCTACGCAAGATCGCACAGTTCGATTGTTTGAATGTGTTGACCGCCGGCACGCCGCCGCCGAATCCGCAGGAGCTGTTGAGCCGCCTGCCGTTCGCACAACTGCTGGATGAAATGTCCGGCCGCTACGACGTGATCATCATCGACACGCCGCCGCTGCTGGAATACGCCGACGGTCAAATCATCGCGGCTCGCGCTCGCGGCTGCTTGCTCGGCACACGCAGGGACAGCACACGTCTGATCGACATTGCGCGCATGAAGTCGCAGCTCGATCCGAACCTGACCCACGTGCTGGGCACTGTGATCAGTGGTTGAGACCACGGCAATCGCTGGACTTGGCGGCGTCAGCGCCGCGCCGCGAACGCAACAGCAACGCGACTTCGTGCCTCTCCTCGTGCTGTGCACGCCGATCCTGTGCGCCAGCCTCCTGTCCAAATTCGGTATTCCCGGTTACGCCAGTCTAGGCATCGGCATCGCCTTGCCCTTGCTGATGCTGGCGCTCGGCTTCGGCATGCTCAACGACAGCGTGCGCATCGATCCGAAGCGGCTCAGCTTCTATTGCATCACCTTGGCGGTGCTGATCCTGCCGCAGCTGTTACAGGCCGGCACGTTTTCGATGAACTCGCTGTACATGCTGGCACTGCTGCACATTCCCTATGTGCTGGTGCTGGTGCGTGGCGCCGAGCTCGCGCCCAAGGTGCTGACTTTTTTCTTATACATCGCGCGCATGCTGGCGGTGTTGGCAGTGGCCCAATACTTCCTGCAAGGCTTCATCGACAACGCGCTGCTGTACCCGATCGATAACTTGATCCCGCAAGAGTTCGTGGTGCAAGGCTTCAACGCTCAAGGCACCATCAACTACGGCTCCACCCAGATCCGCGCCACCGGCGTGTTCATGCTGGAGCCGTCGTTCCTGACCCAGTTCCTGGCCGTGGCCATCGTCGCCGAGTCGGTGACCTCGCGCCGGCTGTGGCCGCTCGGTCTATACACCGTCGGCATCCTGATGGCGCACGCCGGTACCGGCATCCTGATCCTGGCGCTGTGCATGCCGTTCGTGGTGTTCATTCATCGCCGTTGGGATTTGCTGGCGCTGGGCATTCTCGGCATCGTGGTGATTTTCGTGTTCGGCGAAGCGCTGAACCTGAACTTCCTGACCAATCGTGCCGGCGAGTTCGACGATCCCAACTCCAGCGGCTTCGCGCGCTTCGTCGGCGGCTTCTACATGTTCGAACAGATGCTGTGGCCGAACCTGGAGCGCGCTCTGTTCGGTTACGGTGCCGGTGCCTTCATGGACTACGTGCACCTGTTCGACATCGAAGTGGCCGACATGCCCATGACCAAGATGATTTTCGAGTTCGGGCTGGTCGGCGCCTTCACCTACTTCGTCTTCATCGCGAGCTGCCTGTTCGCCTCGCCGCTGCCACGCATGCTGAGCGTCGCCATCGGCCTGACTTTTTTGCTCAACGGCATGTACGTGCCGTTCTCGCACGGCCTGGCATTGGGCCTGCTGGTGCTCACTTCGACACGGAAGGTGCAGACCGTCACCGCCCCTGTGCCGCTCCAGCCGACGCGGGCCGCGCGAGCCTAAGGAACGATCATGCTACTCGAACTCATCCTGCTGGCACTGGCGGCCATCTGCTTGGCTTTGGCCCAGCATCCGTTCATCACCTATCCGCTGTCGCTGAAGCTGCTCAAGAAGTGGTGGCCGCATCAACCGCAACCGCTGCCGGCCCGCAGGCCGCACCTCGATTTCAC
The DNA here is from genome assembly GCF_016790065.1 of Steroidobacter sp. Classification (GTDB taxonomy): domain Bacteria; phylum Pseudomonadota; class Gammaproteobacteria; order Steroidobacterales; family Steroidobacteraceae; genus Steroidobacter. The sequence continues at coordinate 12,141 of NZ_JAEUPY010000328.1, read as the reverse complement.
AATCTGTATGTGCGCCTATAACGAAGAAGGCGTGATTCGCGAGAAGCTGCAGAACCTGTTGGCCCTCAAGCAACGCGAGCCCGGCCTGGAAATTCTGATTTACGTCGACGCAGCCAGCGATCAAACCGCCAAGCGGTTGCGCGCCTATGCGCCACACATCAGCTTCCACGTGTCGCCGGACCGCCATGGCAAAACCTATGGCATGAACTTGCTGGCCAGCCGTGCCACCGGTGACGTGATCCTGTTCACCGACGCCAACGTGATGTTGGACATGGAAGTGCTCGAGAAGCTGCGCGCGTCGTTCGCAGACCCCGAGATCGGCTGTGTGTGCGGCAACTTGATCTATACCAACGGCGGCGCCTCGGTGACTGCTTCCACCGGTTCGCTGTACTGGCGGCTGGAAGAAGGCATCAAGCGGCTGGAACAGGAAACCGGCTCGGTGATGGGTGCCGACGGCTCGTTGTTCGCGGTACGCCGCTCGCTCCACAAGACGCCGCCGGACAACATCATCGACGACATGTTCGTGTCGTTCTGGGTGTTGATCCAGGGCTATCGCATCATCCAGTCCAAGGATGCCCGCGCTTACGAAGAGTCGGCCAGCAACGCCTCCGATGAGTTCGGCCGCAAGTCGCGCATCGCCTGCCAGGCGTTCAACGTGCATCGCTTGATCTGGCCGCATCTGCGCAAGATGAACTTCCTGACCGTCTACAAGTATGTCTCGCACAAGCTGCTGCGCTGGCTGTGCATCTACTTTCTGGTGCTCAGCGGAATCTTCCTGGTCGCGGCGCTGGCCGTCGCCGGTTACGCGTGGGCCGCAGGTGTGTTGATCGCCGCCGTCATCGTCGGTGGCATTCTCGGCACCCGTTACGCGATCAAGCCGTTCTCCCAAATCGTCGACATCGTCACCAGCATGGCCGGCGCCGGCCTGGGTGTGTGGAAATCAGTGCGCGGCGAATCGTTTCAAACCTGGACGCCGGTGGCGTCGTTGCGCAAGGTCGCCGAATGAGATGTTTGTGGATCAGCCGCCATGTGCCCTACCCCATGAACGAGGGGTTGAAGGTGTACTCGGCAAAACTTTCCGAAGCGCTGGCTCAAGCGGGCGCGTTCGTGCGCGTGCTTGGCTTCGGTAGCACTGAAGCGACGCCCAAGCAGCGCGCCAACATGGAATGGGTGTCGGTGCCCGGCGCACGCCGTAGCACTGCCGTCGCGTTGTTGAACCGCTTCCCGCTGACTGCCGCTGTCGACTCGACGACCGCTTATCGTGCGTTGTTGGAAGCGCAGCTGCGCGAACCTTGGGACGCGATCGTGTTCGATAGTTACGGTGCCGGCTGGGCACTGGAACGCTGCAAGATCTATCGCGCCTCCAAGCTCGGTGCCAACACCATCCTGGTGCATGTTTCTCACAACCACGAAGAGGTGTTGTGGCGAGCCATGGCCAAGCAAGCCGAAGCCGGCCTGCCGAAGCGACTGGCGCTGTGGCAGAACTATTACAAGGTGCGCGGCCTGGAACGTCAGTTGCTGCGTGAGGTGGATCTGGTGTCCGCCATCACCATCGAAGACGAGCAAGCATTGCGTGCTCATCGCAACGACGATCAGACACTCACCTTGACGCCCGGTTACGACGGCTCGGTCGCGCCCGAACGAACCATCGACGCATCGGTGCCACGCCGTGCCGTAATCGTCGGCTCGTTCACGTGGGTGGTGAAGCGCGAGAACCTGGCCCGCTTCGTCGAACATGCCGATGCCAAGTTCGCCGCGCAAGGCATCGAACTGGTGGTCGCCGGCGACGTTCCGGCCGATCTGAAAGAAACATTGGTCGCCTCGAGCCGCGCCACGCGCTTCGAAGGCTTCGTCACCGACCTGGCGCCCTTCCTGGCACAGGCGCGTATCGCCATCGTTCCGGAATTGATCGGCGGTGGCTTCAAACTCAAGTTCCTGGACTACATCTTCGGTCGCGTCCCGGTCGCGACGGTAGATGCAGCAGCGGCTGGCCTGCCGACTCGGCTGCGCGAGGACATGATCACCGGTAACGATTTCGAACAGCTGACGGCCGCCATCATCGCCAACATCGACCGCCTGGAGCACTTGAACCGGCTCCAGACCTCGGCGTTCGAACAGGCGCGCAGCTTGTATCGATGGGAAGACCGCGGGCTGCAATTGCAGCAACGCATCGTCGAATTGCAGAAGGCGCGTGCGAATTCACCAGCACGCTCGTCGGCCCCGGCCGCCGCCGCGAGCGCCTGAGTTAGGAGCGCCTGATGTTCGGTTATGTTTCCTTCGCCCAGCTTTCGACCGCCATCCGGGCGCAACTGTATGCTATTCCGGCAGATGTAGATTTGATCGTCGGCATCCCGCGCAGTGGCATGGTGCCGGCCTATCAGATCGGCCTGTTCCTGAATCGTCTGGTCTGCGACATCGACAACTTCATCGCCGATGGCAACATCAGCCACGGACACACTCGCAAGCTGGGTATCACGCTCGAGTCGCTCCGTCAGGCCCAACACATCCTGCTCGTAGACGACAGCATCGCCACTGGCGGCTCGATGCAAAAAGCCTTGGCGCGCATCCAGGAATCGGGCTACGCCGGCCGAATCACCACGTGCGCCGCCATCGTCGCGCCGTCGCACAAGAGCAGCGTGAATGTTTCTTTCATCACTCTGCCGCAACCTCGCCTGTTCGAATGGAATGCCTTCCACCACGCCTGTGTGGAAAGCGCCTGCTTCGACATGGATGGCGTGCTGTGCGTGGACCCGACAGCCTATGACAACGACGATGGCCCGCGTTACGAAAAGTTTCTGGCCAACGCGCGACCGCTGTTCCGACCGACGCTGAAGATCGGCCACATCGTATCGGCTCGCTTGGAGAAATATCGCGGTCTGACCGAGCAATGGCTGGCAGCCCACAATATTTCCTACGGTCAGTTGCACCTGGTCGACTTGCCCAACCGTGAAGAACGCATTCGGTTGGGGGCGCATTGCTCGCACAAGATCAAGGTGTATCGCGATACCAACGCCTCGATGTTTTATGAGAGCGACCCCGGCCAGTCTCGAGAGATCGCCACCGGCTCGGGCAAACCGGTGCTGTGTATCGGCGACATGACCATGGTCATGCCGGGCGCCTCGCATCTCGCAGCGACCGCCAAGAGCGCGCTGTGGAAGCTGCATTACCCACTGGGACGGGCCAAAGGCTGGCTGAAACAGCAGCTGCGTTCGTCACGAACTCCCGTCAGCGGGTCGTGAGTCGCCGTGCCGCCGCTCACTCTCTCAAGGTTTCCGCCGCCACACGCGGATGTAGTCGATGGTGTAATTCCAATGCGACTCGTCGGCCTTCATGGCCGACACGTCCACACCTTTGAGAATCATGCCCAGCTGATTGGTGACCAGAATGTGCGCCGGCACCGGCTTGCTCCATTCGTAATAGGTTTGCTTGATGGGCTCGCCGTCCAGCAACCAGATGGGTTTGTCCTTGACCCAGTCGAGCGAGAACACGTGAAAGTCGGCCGAGAAATCGAAGCCGGGCACGTATTCGTTCTTCTTGAACTTGGTCCACAGGTCATGCGGGTTGCCGTAACGTTCGGGCTTGCCGTGCGTTTGTATGTAGCCGGTCATGACGCGTGTTTGCGGACGCCCCTGCCAATTGAAGAACTCGAAGATGTCGATTTCCGGCGGCCACGGCAGCTCGGAAAATTTGCCGTCGGGATACTGCACGCCCGGATTCAGCCAGAACGCCGGCCACGCGCCGATTCCAGTCGGCAGCCTGGCTCGCATCTCGACGAACATGCCGTCGGTCACCGGCACTTTCCCTCGCAGCATGCCCGACTCCAGGCCGCGCGGTTTCAAACCGCCGCCCGGAGGAATGCGTCCCTTCAATGTAAGCGTGCAATCGTCGAACACATGCAACGAGCGCGCGTCGCCGTCGGGATAGTCGCGATGGTACGAGAAGTAAGTCTTCAGACCGTCGAGCTTGCCGTTCTCGTAAATGTAGCGGTAGAAAAATTCTTGATCGAGCTTGGCGCGCGTGTCGATTGTGGCGTCCGGACGCTTGCGGCCGAAGCTGTAATCCTTGACCAGCTCGAAGTTGCCAGCTTGTTTGTAGGGCCGCGCCGGGTCGATGGGTGGTCCCAGCAATGCCGTGCAGGTCGCAGCCGCCGCGGCCGCCAGAACCGTAATACTCATCTCCACCTCGCGAATGATTCGCGGCCATCTTCACGATCTGGACCGCGACTGGCAATAGGAGCTTGCGCTTGAGCAGGGAAATCATCATCACCGGCGGTGACGCCCATTTCTTTCCCTGGATCCTTGCGGCGATCAACTCCCTGCGCGCGCATCCTGAAACCAGAGCGCTCGACATGGGCATCATCGATCAGGGCTTGACCGATGAGCAACATGCGCAACTCAGCGCATTCGGTTGCAAGATCGTGCAGCCGCAGTGGACGCTGCCTGTGCCGCAAGAGTCGCGACTGCTACGTAACATTGGCTTGGTGGCTCGCACTGCCTTACGCGACTACTTCACCGGCTACGAAGTGTATTTGTGGTTCGATGCCGACGCCTGGATGCAAACGCCCGAATTCGTCGCGGCCTATGCCGACGGTGCGCGTCAACGTGGCGCCGCTGTGGTCACCGAGAACGGCCCGGGTTATCGCAAGACCTTCACCGACTGGAAGTGGTGGGCCGGCAATATGGTCACGTCGTTCGGCGTGCTCGACGGCCTGCGCTGCTCGTTTGCCACCAGCATCAACATCGGCGTGCTGTGCTTGAAAGACACGGCCCCGCATTGGCAACAATGGCAGCGCTACTACACCAAGGCGCTGGAGCGCACCGGCAAAGTAAACATGGATCAGCACGCGTTGTTCGCGGCCATCCATCTCGAACGGCTGCCGACTGCGTTCCTGCCGGCACGTTTCAACTGGCTGCCGCACTTGAGCACGCCGGTGTGGAACGCTGAAAAGAAACTACTGTGCGAACCCACGGCACCGCATCGCCCGCTGTCCGTCATTCATCTGGCCGGCCCACGCAAGGATCGTCCTTACGAAGTGGCACAGCTCAGTGGCGGCACGTTCGCAACGTCGCTGACCTATCCAGCCATGCAACAGCATCTGGCTGCGTGAATCGTATGAACTACAACGCTCTCAAAACCGTGTCGGTCGTGATTCCCGCGTACAACGCCGGAAGTACCATTCAACAGGCCATTGCCACCGCCCGTGCGCAGACCTTGCGTCCGAGCCAGATCGTGGTGGTCGACGACGTTTCCAAGGACGACACCGTTCAACAGGCCGAAGCCGTCGCCGGCCCGGACTTGCTGGTGGTGCGCAGCCCGAAGAACGGCGGCGGCGGCGCCGCTCGCAATCGTGGCATCGATCATTCGACCAGCGACGTGGTCGCGTTCCTCGATGCCGACGATCTGTGGGCGCCGAACAAGCTGGCCAATCAGATGGCCTTGTTACGCACGCAGACGCGCGAGTCGTTTTGTTTCACCGCCGTCGAGCAGGTCAACGAGTACGACGAGAAGCACGTGCTGCCCAAGCGTGCACCGCTGCCCGGCGAAGGCCTCGCCGACTACATGCTCAAAGCCGGCAACATCATGCAGACCAGCACCTTGCTGGTGCCGAGACATTTGCTCACCAAGTGTCGGTTCAACGAACGGCTGCGCCGTTTCCAAGACCTCGACTTCGTGCTCACACTCGGCGAAGCCGGCGTTGGCGCGGTGTTTTGCCAACAGCCGCTGGTGGAATGGCGCAATGTCGGTAACCCGAAGCGCGTCAGCTCCAATCCGGACCCGGCCATCATGCAAACGTTTTTGAATGCTCATCCGCGACTCACGACGGCACAGAAGCTCGGCCTCGAGATTCGCAGTGTCGGGCCGGCGCCCGGCGCGATGGGTACGCTGCGCTGGTCGTGGCGATTGGCTTTGTCTGTGTTCTCTGGCGCGCTGCCACCGCCGAATGCGGTGAGCTTGCTGCTCAAACACAGCCTCGGCATGCGCAACTACGGCGCGCTGCGTGCTCGCTTGGGAGCGAGATCGTGAGACGCACGACGCTCATCGCAACACTCGCGAGCACGTTCGTTGTGTTTGCGAGCACTCTTGCGATCGGTGCGTCGGACTCGGCGGCGCAATCCGCGCCGACCCCCTACCCCGCCAAGGCTGAGGATTGGCCGGGCAAAGGCGTAGTGCGCACGTTCGGTTGGATGACCCAGAACCGCGACTATTTCTGGACCGAGCGCGCCAAAAAACAAGGCGCCATCGTGTTCGCCGGCGACTCGCTCACCGGTAACTGGAAAACTCTCGGCGCGGACTTCAAAGGCACGCTGGTCGCCAATCGCGGCATCGGCGGCGATGTGAGCCGCGGCTTGTTGTTTCGCTTCCAGGAAGACGTGCTGGATCTGCACCCGAAAGCCATCGTGCTGCTGATCGGCATCAACGATCTGACCGCACGCCAGCCGGCCAACGACACGCTGGCCAACGTTCGCGCCATGCTGGCGCTGAAAGATAAGGAACAGGCCCAGGTGCCGGTGTTCCTGTGCACGGTACCACCGAGCGCCAATCCCAAAGCACCGGTGGACGAAGCGCAGCGGCGCCAGCTCAACCAAGGTTTGCGTCAGCTCGCCAAAGACAGCAAAGGCGTGACGCTGATCGACCTGTATGAAGCCACTGTCACGGCTCACGGAACGCCAGAACTCCGCTACTTCAACGAAGATCAATTACATCTCTCCGCTGACGGCCGCACTCGCTGGAAGGAAGTGTTGCAGCCAGCCATGCAACGTGCAGGAGTGTTGTGATCATGAGCATAGCCAACGGCAAAGTCGCTGACGGTCACGCCATGAGCGAAATGGCGTCGGCATATCTGGACGCGCTACGCGCGACCGGCGCCAACCTGGTCATCGCGGCGCACGTGATCGCTCTGTACCTCGGCATGAGCGATCCGTACAGCCTTGGCAATCTGGGCGTCGCGCTGTTCTTCCTGTTGTCCGGCTTCCTGATCATGCAGTCCATGCTGAACTGGTTGAACAAGCCAGAGCCGCGCTTCGCTGGCTTCTTCGCCGACCGCGTCGCTCGCATCATGACGCCGTATGTGCCGGCCTTGGTCCTGATCGCACTCGCCAACCTGTTCATCGCCACCAACCATAGCCAGGGCGGCAGCAACACCGGCGTACTGCAGTTCATCGGCAACTTCCTGCTGCTGCAGGATCACGCCGTGTTTCAGGGCCTGGAGTTCGCCGGCATCGATTTCCCATGGCGCATTCGCGCCTATAACTCCGCTGAACCGTTCTGGACCGTGGCCATCGAAATGTGGATCTACGTCGCCATGGGCTGGTTTGTTTTCTGCGTACTGAAGCGCGAACGCATCGACCGCTGGCTAGGCGGCGCGCTGCTGGCAATTGCGCTGCCGGTGCTAATCTGGAACGCGGCGGCCGGTGGCGGCAAATCCTTGACCTTGATCTGGCTGCTCGGCGCCATCGCCGGTTATTTGTTTCATGTGTGGCGAGCCAACGGCTATCCCAACATTCGTTCGGTGAGCACGGTGATCGCGCTCTTCGGCACCGTCGCGCTGATCGGACGGGCCGGCAAGATCGGCTTCCATCCTTATGACTTCCAGACCGCGACTCTGATTGCGCTGGTCATGTTCGGCCTGCTGGGATTGTTGATGGGTGTGAAGAGCGTGCCCGGCGTGTTACGCGGGTCGGTAAACTTCCTGGCGTCATATAGCTACAGTTTGTATCTGATCCACAACACTGTCTTAATTCTGGTACTGGAACAGGTGCGCACCGAACATTCTTGGCTGCACATTGCCATTGCAGTGATCGCGGCTCATGGCTGCGCATACCTGCTATACGTGACGTTCGAACGTCACTATCGAGTCGTGGGCCGTTGGCTGCGACCGAAATTCGAACGAGTACTGGCGCCACGCGGCGCCTCCCCAATTTCTTCAGCCGCGGCCGACCTCGTCGCCGGCGGCCCCGCTGCCGCAAGCAGGCAGGAGCGTTGATGTCGGCAGTTCGGAATGTGCGCTGGGTCGGGATGATCCAGGTCACGCGTATCAGCGTGCAGTTGTTGGGCCTGTTGGTCCTGTCACGACTGCTGACGCCTGCCGATTTCGGCTTGGTCGCCATCGTGTTCGCGATCAACAATTTCGCGCTGTTGCTGCGGGACATGGGCACGGCCTCGGCCATCATTCAGCGCGACGTGCTCGATGACCAGACCGTGCAAACGGCACATTGGACCAATTGTTTCATCGGTTTGGGACTGGCCGCGATCCTGCTGGCGCTGTCGTATCCGATGGCCGGCATCTTCAAGGAACCTGCGCTCGCCCCGCTGGTTCAGTTGAGTGCGCTGTCGTTTCCGTTCCTGAGCGGCTCGACCGTGCATCAGGCATTGCTGGAACGAGGCTCCAAGTTTGCAACCGTAGCGCGCATCGAGATCATCGCGCTGCTGACGGGATTCACGGTCGCGGTGGTCGCTGCTTATCACGGCGCCGGCGCTTACAGCTTGGTGCTACAGACATTGACGGTGGCGGTGTTGTCGGCGGCCCAGTTCTGGATCGCCTCGGACACCAAGATCAAATGGGGCTGGAGCACCGAGCACGCCAAAGGCCTGTGGGGCTACAGCGGTAATTTGTTCGCTTTCAACGTCGTGAATTATTTCGCTCGCAATGCCGACACCATGATCATCGGTCGCATGCTGGGTCCCACCGCGCTCGGCCCGTATTCGCTGGCCTATCGCGTGATGCTGTTCCCGCTACAGAATCTGACGTTCGTGGCGACGCGCGCGTTGTTTCCGATGATGAGCCGTCACCAGCACTCGCCCCAGGAACTGGGCGCGATGCAATTGCGACTGCTCTCGGTCATTTCGTTTTTCACCGCGCCCATGATGGCCGGCTTGTTCGTACTGCGCGAACCGTTCGTCGATGTCGCGCTCGGCGATTCGTGGGGCACGGTGGCCGCGTTGATCATGTGGCTGGCGCCCGTCGGCTTCATTCAATCGTTGGTGAGTGCCGGCGGCGTGGTGTACCAGGCGTTGGGCCGCACCGACGTGTTGTTCCGCTTGGGCGTGTTCAGCAGCATCTTGCACGTCACAGGCTTTGTCTGCGGCGTGCACTGGGGCTTGATGGGAGTCGCCGCCGCCTACTTCGTGGTCACGGTCATCAACTCTGTGGTGTCGCTGGGTGTGTTGCTCAATCTGATGCAGCAGACCGTGCCGCGTTTGTTGGGCGCGATCCTGCCTGCGATTGTCAAAGCACTGCTGATGGCCGTGCTATTGCATTTTGCCGACATCGAGCTGGTGGCATTGAATATGCCGCCGCTGGTCCGCCTGCTGAGCCTGAGCGCCGCGGGCGGCTTGATATTCCTGGCGCTGACACGCATCCATCTGATGCCGGCGGATCGCGACGTCCTGCGCCTGTTCATGAAACGAGCTTGAGGAGGGGAACCATGACTGCGAAGGCGAACACACTTCGTCGTAATCCATTGTTGCTGGCGGCGGTTGGCACAGTGCTTTGCAATGCCGCGCTGGCGGCGCAGCCCAATGACAAGAAAGAGGAACATCTGTGGCTCTCCGAACAGTTCCTGTACGACGACAACGTGTTCCGCGACGCTGAGTCCACCGACACCACGCCCGATCCGACGGCGCGTGAAGTGTTCCGTGAGGACTATGTCAATCGCATCACCCTCGGCCTCGGCAACGACTTCCATATGGGTCAGCAGACGTTGAAGCTCCGAGGTCGCGCCTATGACGTGCGTTACCAGGACAACGACTATCTGGACTATGTGGGCGGCGACGCCTCGGCACAGTTCGATTTCCGTCTGCTCGCCGCACTGTCCGGCCGGTTGGGCGGCTCGTACAACCGCACGTTGGCCGACTTCGCCAACACTCTCGGCACCGACAAAGACTTGATCGAGATGGTCAACTACAACGCCATGGTGCGTTATGAACTCGGCCCGCGCTGGTCGATCAGCGCCGGCGGCGGTCGGATCGAAACCGAGCACGGGCTCGCCAGCCGCGAAATTGAAAACATGGAGACCAACCTCGGCCGCGTCAGCATCGACTACGCCACGCCGTCGTTTCATTCGTTCGGCGTCGAGTATCGTTATATGGAGGCGAAGTTTCCCAACGCCATCGTCGCTCCGGGCGCCAGCGTCGCTGAGAGCAACTACGAAGAGAACGCCGCGTTGGCTCGCTTCACTTACACAGCCACGGTGCGCACCCAGTTTCGCGTGACCGCCGGTTACGTCGAACGTGAGCGCCCTGCCAATCCCGAAGGCCGCTACTCGGGCGACACCTGGCGCGCTGAAATCGATTGGAAGCCGCGCGAGAAGTTCTCGACGCTGTTCTCGGCATGGAGCGAGTTGAAGGCTTACACCGACGTCGAGTCTGACTACTTCGTGTCCGACGGCTACAGCATCGCGCCCAGCTGGAGCCCGACCGAGAAATTGATCTTCACGCTGACCGCTTCGTACGAAGAGCAGGAATATCTGAACACCCGCGACCTGGAGTTGGTGAACGGCCAGCGTAACGACGAAGTGCTGACCGGTTTGTTCACCTTCACTTACAAGCCGCGCGAGCAGCTGGCTTTTGAGCTGAGCTATCGCGGCAGCGACCGCGACAGTAACCGGGTCAATCGCCGTTACGACAACCAAGTCGCCGGCATCCAGGTTCGTTGGAGCGTGTTCTAACGCCAGCGGCTGGCGCCAGCGCATAGAATGGCGCCATGCCTAAAGTGTCCAAAGCCGGCGGCACCACGCCGCCGCCGAAGAAGTCGCGCGCCGATGCTTCGAACAACCGCGAGTTGCTGCTGGATGCCGCTCGCGAGCTGTTCCTGGCACAAGGCACGAGCGCGCCGCTGGACCTGATCGCGACCCGCGCCGGCGTCGGTCGCGCCACATTGTTCCGTAACTTCCCGGATCGGCAGGCCCTGCTGGATGCCTTGCTGGATCGATCCTTGGATCAATTCGAAACCCGAGCGCAGTCGCTGCGTGACGATCCCGATGCGCTGCTGAAGTTGTTGCAGTACTGCTCCGAGCACATCCTGGCGAACGGCCCGCTGGTGGAATATTGGCAGGCCATGGATTTGCGCGGGCCGGCGTTACAAGCCGTCGTCACTCGTTACCTAAACATTTTTTCACGTCCGCTGCGCAAAGCCGTGGCCGCCGGTTTGTGTCGCCCCGATCTGCGGCTGCCCGATATCTTGTTATTGAGCTCGCTGCTCAGCTCCCGCGCCGTGCGCCGGGCCAAGAACCCCAAAGCGCTGGCAAAACGCACCTGGGCGCTTACCGTGGCTGCGGCCGGTCTCAAGAGTTCTAGCTAACTCACGGCGGCCCTCGGCGCGCGGCGGCGAAAGTGATACTTTAAGTCTCACTTAAATCCGGCCGTGACGTGACGATGAACTCTCCCGAGAGCGCCCCGAATCCCAGGATCCGAACTGTGCTGGTGGCGAGCGGCGCCGTGGTGGTCGCCGCCATTGCCGTTTGGTTCGGCTATCACCAAACCAGTGGCCGTTACTTTCAGGACACGAACGACGCCTACATTCGCGCCGACTCGGTGGTGGTATCGCCGAAAATCCCCGGCTATGTCGCCGAAGTCTTGATCGGCAACAACGAAGACGTCACTGCCGGGCAACCGCTGGTACGCATCGACCCCCGCGACTATCGAGCACAGACCGAACAGATTCGCGCTCAGATCGAAGTTGCAGAAGCCAACGCTGCCAACGTTCGAGCCACCATTCGCGAGCAACACGCAACCATCGCCCAAAGCCGGGCCAAGCTGACGGCTGCACGCGCCAAAGCGGCTCACGATGCCAATGAAGTGAAACGTTACGAACCCCTGGCCGCGTCCGGCGCCGAGGCTCAAGAAAAACTGGAACAGTTGCGCAACCTGGCAGTGCAATCGTCCAGCGACGCCGACTCGATGGCCGCCGCGTTACAGGTTTCTGAACGACGCATCGAATCGCTGGAGACTCAGGTTCGACAAGCCTTGGCTCAGCGCGAAGGCACGCGCGCTCAACTCGGTGCGGCCGAAGTCGATTTGCAATCCACGACTCTCAATGCCGCGGTCGCTGGCCGTATCGGTAATAAGACCGTGACGGTCGGGCAGTTCGTGCAGCCTGGCACGCGCTTGATGTCCGTCGTGCCGCTCGATCAGTTGTACGTC
>NZ_JAEUPY010000308.1 GCF_016790065.1 Steroidobacter sp. | reverse complement strand
GCATCAATACGCTCAGCGGGTAATAGATCATGGGCTTGTCGTAGACCGGCAGCAGCTGTTTGCTGGTGACCAATGTCAACGGATACAGGCGAGTACCGGCACCACCGGCAAGAATGATTCCTTTGCGCATTGGAAGTAATTTATTGCGTAATGCGTGGTCCGGGACGCTGCCGCTTCAGCTCGTGGACGCCAAGCATTTGATGACGACGAATTGTCCCAGAAGTATTGATGGAATGCACTGCCTCAGATTGCAGACGATGCCCGGCAGCAGCGCTCAATGCCCAGTGGGCCCCTGCGGTGGCGCGCTGGCGCGCTGGCGCCGGCTCTGTAGCGCAGTAACATTGTTGGACTCCGCCTGAGCCAAGGCCAGCTTTCGGCTCCACATCAAATCGTGAATGTCGCCGGTAGGCTTGTATTCAGCCACGATTTGCATCAGCAGCTGGCGGACCTTCTCGCAATCGAATCGACTCAACGCCTGCGACATGTCGTCGAGCACCTGTTGCACCTGATGCCAGGGTAGCGAGTGTTCCATGGCTCGCATGATCATCGAATGCTGGGTGCCGGTAACGTTGGTACCGATGAGCAATTCTTCGAACAATTTTTCGGCGGGACGCAACCCGGTGTACACGATCTCGATGTCGCCCTCGGGATTCTCCTCGTTGCACACGGTGAGGCCCATTAGATTGATCATGCGCTTGGCCAGATCGGCAATACGCACTGGTTTGCCCATGTCGAGCACGAACACGTCGCCTCCCTTACCCATGGAGCCTGCCTGCAACACCAACTGCGCGGCCTCGGGAATGGTCATGAAATACCGCATCACCTCCGGATGCGTCACCGTCACCGGCCCACCCCGGGAGATCTGCTCGCGGAACAACGGCGCAACCGAACCTGAAGAGCCGAGCACGTTGCCGAAGCGCACCATGCAAAAGCGTGTGTGTGAGGCACGCGTCTGCAAGCCTTGCAGCACCAACTCCGCGAAACGCTTGGTCGCGCCCATGACACTGGTCGGATTCACCGCCTTGTCCGTCGAAATCAGCACGAAGGTTTCGACGCGCGCCTCCAGCGCCGCAGCGGCTGCATGCCAGGTACCGAAGACGTTGTTGTAAACACCTTCGATCATATTCTGCTGCACGATGGGCACATGCTTGTACGCAGCCGAGTGATAGATGGTCTGCACCGAATACAGCTGCAACAGTTCCTTGAATCGTTGGCCGTGATGCACATTGCCGAGCAAGGCGACGAAATCGACGCTGAGATTCTCCAATGCCAGCATGGCGCGCAGCTCGCGCTCGATGTTGTACAAAGCCAGCTCGGAGAGTTCGAACAGCAACAACTGCGACGGCTGCAAACGCACGATCTGTCGACACAGCTCTGCGCCGATCGAACCGCCCGCCCCCGTGACCATCACCACCTTGCCGCGAATACACGCGTCCAGCAGTTGGTGGTCGGGTGGCACCGGATCACGTCCCAACAGATCGCCGGGATGCACGTCACGCACGTCGTCGATGGGTGCTGTGCCAGCGACGATGTCGTTGTGGTCTGGAACCGTCTGCACCATGAGGCACAGCGGCTCGATAGCTTTGATGATTTGCTGACGTCGACCGCGCGTCAGCGAGGGTAAGGCCAGCAGCACCGCTCCCACCGCTTCATGCCTGACGAGCTTCGGCAGGGCGGCGCGTGCGAACACCTCCAAACCATGGACGATGCCTCCTTGCAACGCCACGTTGTCATCGATGAAGCCCACCGGCTGGTAACGCCCACTTTGAGACAAAGCGGCGGCCAACAACTGCCCTGCTTCACCGGCGCCGTAGATCACAACCCGGGGTGCGCCGTCATGGGTGCGCAGATTGAGCAAGCTGCGCATCACGTATCGAGTGCCCCCCACGTAGAGCAACGCGAACGCCCAATATATCGGCAGCACCGAGACCGGCACCGTGGGCTGCGGTCGGATTAAAGTAACGATCGCGAGCAACACCACCGACGCAGTAACGCCGGTCAGCACCGTCAGCACGGCCTTGTGTCCCAGATAACGAAGCGCTGCGCGATACAGGCCCATGCGCAGAAAAATCGGCACGCTGGTCAGCAGCGATGCCAGATACAGCCATTCGATGCCGCTAAACGGCGGATGAACGGTCCCCAAGCGCAGGCTCAGTGCGATCCACAACATCAGCGGGATGCCCAGCACATCCGCCGTGAGCATGATCAAGCGCTTTTTGGGGCGAGACAACGATCGCAAGCGAGCCCCCTACTTCCTAACATCAGGCGCGGTATCGCCGACCGCCGGCTCGACGCTAGCAATTTCGGACCAGAATCCTGCAATCGTTGATCGGAGTACGCCTGTCGCGGCCAGGATGGGGTGCGCCGGCGGTGCTGTCAAACCAGATTGGCGGTCTGGCAGCGTCAGCGGCGCCGCTGCTTCCAGGTCCAATAAGCAGACCCTACCAGCCGCTCTTGGTTGCTGGCCGCCGCTTGTTTACGTCCGGCAAACAAGCCGATGCCGAAGATGATGTGATAAATGACCCCGGCAGCCAACCAGCCGAAAAACAGCGCGCCATCGGGCACGTGCCAATGATAGCCACCCAAGCCGATGCCAGCAGTTAACGCCGAGCCAAACAGTACGGTCTGCGCTACCTTGCGCGAACTCAGTCCCTGCCTGCGCAACACATGGTGCAAATGATGTGAGTCGCCATGAAACGGCGACAGACCATTGGAGACTCGGCGCACCATGCTGCTGAACAGGTCGAAAATCGGTAGTGCAAAGATCCACAGCACCACCACCGGGCTGAACACTCCCGTCTGCCGTTGCGACAGATCGATCGCCACCCACGCCAGCAAAAAGCCGAGCATGGTGCTACCGGCATCGCCCATGAAAGCACGCACCGACTTGGTTCGCTTGGAGGGCCAATTGAAAATCAGGAATCCGACCAGACAGCCGATCATGCTGATGATCAGCGGGATGGGCGCCATGTAATTGCCCAACACGCACGCCGCGCCCATGAACACCAAGCCCATGAGCGCCTGAATGCCGGCGACACCGTCGCTACCGTCGAACATGTTGAAGGCATTGATGGCCGTCACCACGATGGTGATGGTGAACAGGTCGGCGAACCAACCCAACTCGACCACATCGCCGAAGAACACAGCGCCGATGTTACCCACCACCAGATTGGCGCCCCCCACCATGAGCAGCACGGCGCAGGTCTGGCCAATGAAGCGCACCGGTGCCGGCAGATCGAAACGATCGTCCAGCACACCTACGAATACCAGGACTGCCAGTCCCGCAACCAAGTAAGGGTAGTCGGCGAAAGTCTGGTACGTGTACAAACTACCGACCAGAAAGCCAGCGAACATCGCGACACCACCGATGACCGGAATCTCGCCGATGTGCATCTTGCGCCCACCCGGACGATCGATCAGGCCAACGCTTCGAGCGAATGGGCGCAGCGCGAACATGAAAAGGATGGTTACCAGCAGTGGCAACGCAAGTCCTAAAATTTTCCCTGGCATGATCGTTCAAATTGTCCTTGTTGGCCCGAGGCTGCATTCATCTGCAGCGAAGATATCGCGCGGCATCTTCTGATCCCCCCAGCCGGAGGGAAGCCATTGTAACTGAGCCGATATAAATGAAAATATCGAAGTCAGCCCGACGACACTGATTTCTCAAGCTTTGTCGCCAGATGGAAACAGTCGACCTCAACCGCAGTAGCCACTATCGCCACAAGTTCATGCGGTCAAAGCTGCTGAAGCACCAGCGTCCAAATTCTTGCTGGCAGCTGCAGCACCAGGTGCAATGCCCATGGCATCCAACACTCGGTTGGGCATGTCTGCGAGCGCGAACGCAGCGGCCTCCGAGCCTTTTTGAAAATACTGCCCGGAGTCCAGGAAATAACCCACGCCGTCGTGCTCACCGTTTTTCAGCGCGACGAATGCCACATCTTCGCTGCCGAGCCAGTGCAGCTGGTCATCGATAGCGAACTGCAGCCGGCCGGCGATCTCACCTGGATAGGTCAACATCACGAATAGATCGGTACCGCGATTGTCGACTTCGAACAAAGCAACGCCTTCGCCGGTTTTTGCCGCCGCCAGCCGTCGCCCTGCTTCCGCGGCTTGAGCCGAAGAACTACATACGATCAGGAAGTCTCTCGACATGCGTGGCTCGACGCGCTGGAACTCGATGCCGACTCTCGCCAGGAACTCAGAGTGTCTGCGCAATCGCCAGTAATACGTAACTTGGCCGTGAGGTTCCTGATGCAGACCGGTGGCGATCATCAATCGCGCATTCGGGAAGGCGCGCTGCACGGCGCCGAGGATGCGATCGTAAGCTTGGTAGACCTCACGAACCGGATCCCGGCCGGGACGCAGATACCAAGCCGGGTTGGAACTCTTACCGCGATAACTGGCGGCAGAGAACAAATAGTGGTGCTGAATATGAGCGCCGGCATTCAAAAATAACGTCGCGAAGTGCGGGGACGTGCGCCGCACCTCCGCAAGAAACACATCGGCCAGCAGCACATCCAGCAGGATGGCCTTGCGCCACGGGGCAGAAACAGCGGTCGCCGCGAGCTGCGCATACCATGGGTAGTTGGCAACGCGCGCGTAGGCAAGCATGCCGAGTATGAGTTGCCGAGCGGAACGTATCGTCAGGCGTGCCTCGGCATTGTCATTTACCGCTTGTACGATCGCATCGTAGAGACCGCGCAGACGTGCGTTTGCAGTCAGCTCGGTGCGCGTCCAAGGGTCAGGAACAAAAAACGCGGGAGCACGCAGCCGGTGCTTGGCGTTCATGGGGCTGATGGCACCCACTCGCAGTCCATGCGCCTCCAAACGTTCCCAGATTTGCGGCAGATCGTGCTTGGTGATATCGCCGAGTCGAAATACACCGTGCTCCGCCAGACTCTTGCCGGTATGAGCGGTCACCCATTGAATCCAGGGTTCCAATTCCTCATAGCGCTGTTCGGAACGAGTCTTGGTCCAGCCGTGGTTAGCGATGAGCCGATTTAGATTCGGTAGCACTCCCTGCTGGCAGTAATACTCGATGTCTTCGAAATTGATCTCATTGAATTCGAGAAATAGCAGCTGTTGGGGCATATCCTCACGTCCGGCCCGGACCCGCTGAAAGCGCAAGTCTGCGGGATCGCTGCAAAAAAGTCGACGTTAGCGCACTTTCCGCCGTTGCTCCGCATACGCCTGGATGCAGATCGAATCCACCACACGCTGATCGTAAGTCGCCTCGACCATCTGGCGGGCCGCCTGCCCCATTGCCGAAATCTCGCCGGGATGCTCGCACAGATGCTGCATGGCGCGCGCTAGCGCCACCGAGTCTCGCACCGGCACCAGATAACCGGTCGTGCCAGGAATCACCAGTTCTCGGCAGCCCGGGGCATCCGTAGCTACCAGAGCACGTCCCATCGCTGCTCCTTCCAGTAGCGTTCGCGGCAATCCCTCTCGATACGAGGGCAATACCATGACGTCTGCCGCAGCTATATGCGGCCGCACGTCCAAGACTTCATCGACCCACTGAACGGCAGCTGAACCCCGCAGTTTGGCGAGTTCTTGTGTGCTCAGCGCACTTGGGTTGCGCGAATCGACCCCACCTAACAACGTGAAAACAGCGCCTGGATGCCGCTGCTTGACGATAGCCGCAGCCTCGACGAATTCCCGTACGCCCTTCTCTCGCAGCAGCCTCGCAATCATCAGAAAATGCGGCGAAGCTCTAGCTTCACTCGGCAGTGGCGCCGGCGCGAAGCGCTGTAAATCTACGCCGGACCCTGGGATCAAGCGCGCCACGGCCGGCGCAACCAACCGCAGCCGTAGAAACAGATCTCGATCGTCCGGGTTCTGAAAGAACACGATCTGGGCGCGAGCCAACGCGAAACGATACAAACGAGTAACTACGCCGCGCACTAGCGGCCCCGCCGTGGTGAAGGCGTGGCCCAAGCCTGTGATGGTCACGATGCGGACCGGAACCTTGGCCAACCACGCAGCGACAGTGCCGTAAATCGCCGGCTTGATAGTGAATGAATGCACGACATGCGGCTGGCTGCGTCGAAACATTCGCACCATCGTCCACAACAGCGTGAGATCTGCTAGCGGATCGAGGCCGCGCCAGCTCACTGGAATGTGTTCGAAGCGAATCCCCGCGGCCTGCAAGCGCTGTTCGAAGCCTTCACCGGCCGAACCATAAGCGACCACCTGTGCCCCGGCTCGCTGCGCTTCGCCGATCAGCGAGCGCCGAAAATTGAACAGCGTCCGTGCACACCGGGAAACCACTGCGATGGACGCACCTGACAGGGTCGCACTGGTCTGCTCCCCCTGCACGCTCCGGTCCTGGACTTCAGCACTCAAGCCGCAGCCTTTGCGGTACGTGCGCTATCCAACCAAGACTGAAACATCAAGATGTCCCAGAGCTGATAGTGCCACTGGCGCGTTCCCGACAGGTGTTCGCGCCACAATCGTTGGATCGGCTCAGCGGCAAAGTAGCCGTCGGCTCGTAACCGCGCCGGTGACAACATCGACTCCGCCCAGTCGCGCAAGGTCGTTCGTAACCAAGAATCCAGCGGCAAGCCGAAGCCGGTCTTGGGACGATCCACCAGCTCGCGCGGCACGTGACGGTACAACACGCTCTTCAGCACTCGCTTACCGTCATGTCCCTGCAGCTTCATCGACAGCGGCAACGACCAAGCCCACTCCAGCACGCGGTGATCGAGTAGCGGCGCGCGCGTTTCCAAACTAACCGCCATGCTGGCGCGATCCACTTTGACCAGAATGTCATCGGGCAAGTAGGTCGTGGTATCGAGCAACATCATGCGGTTGATGAAATCCTCATCGTTGCCGATCCGGAATGTTTCATTGAGGATGGTCGCCGGCTCGGTCGCACCGGGCACCAGCTGTTCTGGCGAGGAGTAATGAGACACCAGCTGGCGATACAACGCCTGCGGATCTCGTATCGCCAATACGGCGGCCAGTTTGTGCAGCCGATCCCCCGGCGTCGCAATTTTCAGGCTCGGCGGCAGCAGCGGATAAACGACCCGCAATAGTTTGTCCCACTGCGCGGCGCTCAACCCCTGCATACCCCGCGCCGTCACCTGCAGCAGCCAGTTCGGAACTCGCGAGGTGCGACCCCAGATCTGGCGCCACCACACATAGCGGTTGTATCCACAAAAGCCTTCATCGCCACCATCGCCGGACAAGGCAACGGTGACGTGTCGCCTGGCCATGGCGGATACCAGATAAGTCGGAATCTGCGAGGAGTCGGCAAACGGCTCGTCGTAAATAAACGGCAGCTGCGGAATCACTGCCAACGCATCTTCGGGACTGACGTATAGCTCGGTGTGATCCGTACCGAGATGAGCCGCGACGGCCTTGGCATGCGCCGCCTCGTTGTAGCCGGTTTCATTGAAGCCGATCGTAAACGTGCGCACGCGAGCTGAACTCTGCGCCTGCATCAAGGCCACGATCAGACTGGAATCGATGCCGCCGGATAGAAACGCGCCCAGCGGCACGTCTGAAATCATTCTCAGGCGAGTGGCATCGCTCAACAACTGCTCGGTGCCCTCGACGGCCTCCGTGAACGAGCCTTGGAACGGATTGTCGATGGCATGCGCCTGTCGTTCCGCCGCCGACCAATAAGCCGTCAGAGCTAGTTGTTCCGGCTTACCTTGGCGCAACCCGACGCGCAGCGAATGCGCTGGAGGTAGCTTATGAACGCCTTCGTAGATGGACCACGGCGAGGGCACGCAGTTGTGGCGCAAGTACAGCGTCAGAGCGCTGCGGCTGATTACCGGGTTCCAACCAGGAAATTGCAGTAAAGCCCGCAGCTCCGAGCCAAACACCAACCCGCCGCCGACGAAGCCATAATAGAGCGGCTTCTTGCCCAGTCGATCGCGACTGAGCGTGAGCTCCTGCTGCTGCACGTCCCAGATAGCGAACGCAAACATACCGACGAACTGCTGCAGGCTCGCCTCGATGCCCCATTGCTCGAACGCCGCGAGTGCGACCTCAGTATCGCTATGACCATTGAACGAGTGCCCGAGCCCTTCCAGCACCGCCCGCAAAGCACCGAAGTTATATATCTCGCCGTTATAGACGGTGACGTAACGACCGCTACGCGAACGCATGGGCTGACTGCCCAACGCCGACAAGTCCAGAATGGCCAGCCGCCGATGGCCGAGGGCCACGCCACTCGCTGCGTCGAGCCACTCACCCGAGCCGTCCGGCCCTCGATGCGACAGCGAGTCCGTCATCCGCCGCAGGGTCGCGCGATTGGACTCCTGAGCACCTTGTTTTACGAAGCCGGCGATTCCGCACATCGTTAGTTGAGCTACTGTTGGGACCGAATGCTAGCGTCAGAGTTACGATCAGGCCTTGATGCCGACCGCGCACCAATAGGGCTCATCGGCACTGAATTCAATTTCAACCAAGCCTGCCTCAGTCATCATCTGACTGATCTGCGCTCTGGTAAACCGTTGCTCCAAGCGCGTGCCGAAGCGATCCAAAGCATCCGTGCGCATGGTATAGAAACTCATCGCGCGATAATGCGAGAGCGGCAGGCTACCCACTCCCAGACCCAGCTTCTCCGCCAACCGCGCGAATCGGGCGAGCGGCCAGTAAACAAACACTGCAATGACGTCGCATACTCGGCGCTTCAAGAAGGTGGGCAACCGCGAAATGACCAGTCGGCCGAGGTCAGACGCCTTCCACAGCAGCCGGAACCACCACGGGCGGTTATCGAAACCGTAATAAAGATACAGCAGAAACGGGGCGCCCTTTTTCAGCGGGCGAACGCAGCTACGAATGCCTGCCGCTGTATCCGGAACGTGATGCAGGACGCCTAGCGAATAGCCAAAGTCCATGCTCCCCTCGGCGAGCGGCACGGCATCGACGCTAGCGCAATGAAACATCACATTGGGGCGACTCTGCAGATTTCGACGCGCCACCGCGAGCGCTCGCTCAGACGGATCGATACAGGTGAGTTCATGCACGCGAGCAGCGACGAACTTGGCCCAACGGCCGCTGCCGCACCCCAAATCGAAGCCTCGCGCCTGGGCCGGCAACGACTGCCAGGGGAAGACCGCAAAATAACGTTCGAACTGGCGTTCCAGCTCGGCCTCAGAAACCTCGCTCTGGTCGAACTTCTCCCATTCCAGCCCAAAGTCTTCGACGACGGCCGTGTCGATGTTTCGATCACTCACACTGGTCACCCACAGATTTCGCGCCACACGGTAGCGTGCCGTTCGGCGCATGCGCTGAGAGAATACTGTTCCTGCACCTTGCGGCGGGCCGCCAGCCCCATCTGCTCCGCTTTGATCGGATCGTCGAGCAACGCCACGATGGCTCCGGCCATCCCGTCTACGTCGTCGACTTGCTCTACGTAGCCATCCACGTCGCGGCGGATCAGTTCCTGCACGCCGCCCACCGCGTAAGCAATCGTTGGCAAGGCTGCAGCTTGAGCTTCGAGGATAGCAGTCGGTGCTCCCTCGGTCACTCGCGAGGGCAGCACGAGCATGCGAGCCGCCGCCAGGAAAGGTGCGATGTCCGCCTGAAATCCTTCGAAGCGAATGTTCGTCGCCAGCCCCTGCTGCAGCACCGCTTGCTGAATCGCGCCATTGAGATCGTCACGACCGACGAACAGGAACTTCACGTCCGGATGCTTACGAATCACCGCGGCGATCACTTCGAGAAACGGCAGGTGTCCCTTCAACGGATGCAGGTTGGCGATGACCGCCACCACCTTGGCACGCTCGCGAACTGGCTGCGAAGGCATCGGTGGCACTTCGATGCCGTTAGGGATGACACGCACGGACGCGCGCTTGACGCCAGCGATGCGGGCAAGCGAATCAGCGCCGGCAATCGAGTTCGCGATAAAAGCAGCAGTCAGTCCGCGCAACAATCGTTCGGAGCGCCCATAGCGACTCGCCAACTCCGAGCCCGGTGGAAAACTGGTGCGTATGGCGTGAACCACTTTTAGACCGGGCAGCGTCGGTTTGAGTAAGCGAACGACGATGCTGGCGCGAAGCCCGACCGCATATACGAGGTCCGGAGACCAATCTCGCAACCGGCGACGCAGCCCCCAAACATTGCCGAGCACACGACTGTTCACGGCCAAGGAAACTACCAGGGGCTCGATACCTTGAGTCCTCACCCAGCGCGTCCACTCACCCTCGCCGTCCACCGTGCCAAGTCGGTATGTGATGTCGTTCGCTGCGTTCGCCAAGCACATCCGAGTCAGACTACGCTCGGCACCGCCCAAGCCCGCGGCGGAAAAAAGCACCAGCACCTTGATCATCGGGCGACCAGGCCGGCGTGTCGCGTGTTCGCCAAGTATCGCCGGAGCAGTCCCAGCGCATAGTCCAGCAGCCGCTCGAGCACGTCGACGATGACCGCCAGCAACAGCAGTACCAGCATCAAAGTGATGAACGAGGCCGCGGATCGGAAAAAGGTGGGCGAAAACGCGAACAGTCCCAGATAGACGAACCGGGACTTGAAACCGATAGGACGCGGGAACCGCGAAAACAACGCAAACAGCAGGAAAGCAAACAACACGCCGAACAACGAAAAATTCGCAAACTGTTCCAACAGGAAGCCGGACGGAAAGGTTGCCATCAGACCCTCGGTATCCGACAAGTCCGGAAACATCGAGGCTACCAGCGCATTGGAGCCGAACAGGAACGGCTTGCCCTCCCACATGAAGCGCGGAATGTAGGTAATGAAGATGTCTTCGAAAATGGTCTGGCCCCACAGCAGCGGCTGACCTTGCTGGTTCTGTACATAGGCCGCGAATAGATCGAAGCCATCGTAGGTCTGCATGAACCGGCGCAACGCAAACAAAAACAGAAACTCGTTATCGTCCGCCCAGCTCAGCATGCCAATCACGGATGCGGCTATGCCCAGGAGTCCGAGCACGATGCACGCCCGCACTGCCGAGAATCCGATCGCCGCGACACATGCCAACAAGACGGCACCAAGCAGATACGCTCGCGAGCCGACTACGAGCAACACTGAGAGAAAGGCGCCCACCGCCGCTGCGCGCAACAGCCAGCTGGCATTCGACCTCAGCGTGAAATAAACCAGGGGCAGTCCCCACAACATCAGCACCGTGATCCAACCGTAGCCGACTTGCGCTTCCAACGATTTACGACGCAGCTCGTTCTTCACCAGCGAGAAGTCGAGGTAATACTCCACGTAGATGTCGCGGTAGGCGACGATCAATACCACCGAGATCAGCAACAGCCAGAAGGTCGGATGCAAGGCCCGGCTGCGCTCAGTGAAATCCCGCTGTTCCCTGGGCAAGAACAGCAACACCGCAGCCATGCAGGCCAGCATGTTGACGAAATAGTAAATGTTCACGAACCCATAGTTGAAAACATCGACCTCATGAGTGAACGTCATGAAGCCATCCGGATCCAACAGCAACAATGCGCACTTGAATGGATAGGCCACCCAGAGGCTCACCAACAGCAGTGACAGCAGATGCAAATGATTGGGCGAGCGCCGCTGCACCAGTGCAACGGCGGCTCCGGTCAGCAACGTGTTGACGACTATCAATGCCCACAGCAGCATCAGATACTTCTCGGCGTCGGTAGCTCTGGCGACTGACAGCGCTGCGCTTCAAGGTCACTGCCCTGATCCGCAGCAAAAATCCAGGAACACAGCGACTGCCATACGTGCTCGAAT
>NZ_JAEUPY010000294.1 GCF_016790065.1 Steroidobacter sp. | reverse complement strand
GACAGCGTCACCGGCGGCGCATTGGTTTCCAGTTGTGCCTGTAGTTGTCGGCCGGATAGCTCACCGGCTGGCACCGGCCAGCGCATGACTTGGCCCGGCAGCACATACCCGAGCAATCCCGGCGCGATGTCGATCGAGTGGTCGTCGGGAGTGGGCACCGTGCGTGACTGATTGACTAGCCGCACCTGACTCAGTCGAGCGTGGCCGGAGCCGGAATTGCGAATCTGCATGTACCGCGAGTCACCCTCCTCAACCAGTTGCCATGACAACGCCGGCCGCGCGCGCTCGGCGCCGGAAACTCGCCCCTCATCCTTGCGCCACAACCCATGGCCATAGGCGAACAGCGGCAGTGAGTAACGCATCTGCACTCGCAAGCCAACGCCGCCCGCTGACTGCGGCGACGGAATCTCGTCCACCAGGATGCGAAACGCACGCTCCTCGCCAGCGGCCAGCGGCGCGGTCAACGTGAGCCGCACCAGTTGTTTCTTGCCTGGAGCGATAGTGGTGAACGGCGGCGTGCTGATGACATGGCTCTGCGCGGCGTAGCTGTCATTGAAGTCACGCTGCTCCCAAGCGAGCACACGGATCTGCAAAGTGACGGGCGCCTTACCGACATTCTCCAGCCACAGCGTGCCGGCCTTCCGTCCCGCTTCGATGGTCGGATCGAGTGGCCAGATGAGCACGGCAGTGCCCGCGAACGCCGCTGGCACAAACATCAGGAACTGTAGCGCGTAAGCCGCCGCGATCACGAGAACTCTTAGCATCATGACCATCACCAGCTCACCGTGACTTGCACACTGTCCTGATAGTTGCCTGGCGAATAGCCACCCACCGTAGCAGGGACTCGCCCGAACACCGGTAGGTCGACGACCGCCAATGCGCCGGTCGCCGAGATCGCTACACCACGTGGCGTGTTGCCAGCGAACGGCTCCAAGCCCGCACTGTCCGCGTACAAGTCGTAAGGAACATGGTGCGTGCCGCTCATCAGTCGCCGCTGACTGCCG
Organism: Steroidobacter sp.; assembly: GCF_016790065.1. Classification (GTDB taxonomy): domain Bacteria; phylum Pseudomonadota; class Gammaproteobacteria; order Steroidobacterales; family Steroidobacteraceae; genus Steroidobacter. Next base: position 533 of record NZ_JAEUPY010000294.1, on the reverse strand, counting down.
GTGGCGTGCATCCCGACGCCAATGGAAACATTGGCGGACAGGACGCCGACACACTGCAACCGCAGCGTACCCATAGAGAGCTGCGATCGTGCCGTTAGCGGTTGCCTGAACAAAGAGGGGTGGGCAGCGAAGTCCAACTCACCGAAATCCACGCCTGTGGCCTGCGACTGCCCTGCGACACGACAGCCGCTTTCTATGCGTGCCGTCACCTGCAGTACTCCCGTGGTAGGCGCGGCCTGCGCCGCCGCTACCGAGCTCGATCCGACGGGCGCACAGGCAAGCGCCAGCATCGCGACCGCTTCCATTTGATTGTGTGCACCTCGATGCATCGGCGCTCACCACTTCTCAGAAGGTCAGCGTTACGCTGACCAGGTCGTTGTAGCTACCGGCGGTGAGTCCCGCTTGCGGAGCAATCACGCCGTAGATGGGCAAATCGAACGTGCCGCCAGCACCCGGCACAGTGGCCGACAAATTCAGGGCGCTACCGCCGACCGTGTACTCGACGCCGCCCCCGTTGGGTTGAGTGAACAACC
>NZ_JAEUPY010000281.1 GCF_016790065.1 Steroidobacter sp. | reverse complement strand
ACGTGTTCGCGGCAGGGGTCAGCATCGTGGGTGTCGCAGACTGGCAGATGGAAATGGAGCTCGACGATGGGCAGCCGTTGGCGTTTCGTACTTCGTTACGCTCGCCCTATGAAGATCTCGCATTCGCTTCTTCGGCGAACTCGCAATTGGAACGCTGGCGTGCGCCGATCCTGTTCGTCAATGGCGATGACGATCACAGCGGCTGGCTGAGGCAAGCCATTCAGCTCGGACAAAGCCTGCGACAACGAGGCGTCGAGGTTGAAAGCTGGGTGGAGCCGGGCGGTACGCATGGCGGGGTATCGCAGCGTCACGTGTTGGAACGCGTTCGCCGCGTCATCGAGTTCTTCGACCGGCGTCTGGAGAACGGCAAATGAGCGGCGCACGGCTTCGGCGGCGCTGGCCGGTGTTGGCGTTGATGGTGTCGACGCTGATTAGCGCGACAGCTTCGCTTGCCAGCACCGATAGTCACTTCACGCTCGAACAGATTCGTAGCGTGCCGTACTCGGAATCGTTGACAGCTGCGGCCGCGGCTGCGCGGATTGCATGGGTTTCTAACGATCGAGGTCGACGCAATGTCTGGGTGGCGAGCGCGCCGGACTACGCACCGCGCCGTCTGACTGAATACAACGACGACGATGGCCAAGCCCTTTCCAGTGTGTCGTTGTCGAGCGATGGCGCGAACGTCGTGTATGTGCGTGGCGGCGACCATGGTGCTAATTGGGATGAGAGCGTGCCGGTCAATCCCTCCTCACATCCGCAGGGCGGACAGGTTGCCATCTGGAGCGTGCCGTATGCGGGCGGCGTACCGCGTTTGATCGGCGAAGGGGACTATCCGACGATCTCGCCGGAGGGAACGCGTGTTGCTTTCATCAAGGAGGGCCAAGCGTGGCTCGCTGCCATCGATGGCTCGACAGCGGCTCGACGCTTGTTCGCAGAGCGTGGCCAGACCAGCGACTTGCGATGGTCGCCCGACGGCACGCGGCTGGCCTTCGTTTCCAAGCGAGAGAGTCATTCGTTCGTCGGCGTCTACCGTGACGATGCCACTGCCATCTCATGGCTCGCACCCGGAGTGAGTCGCGACGAATCGCCGCGCTGGTCGCCGGATGGAAAGCAGATCGCCTTCGTGCGCACGCCGGGCGATGGCGGAGCGCCCCCGGCGGCGACACCGTTTACGATCCGACCGTGGTCAATCTGGGTGGCGGAGGTCGCTACCGGACGAGCCAGCAGACTGTGGCAGAGCGGTGCGGGTTTGAGGGATTCATGGCCGGACGCGTTCCTGGATTGGATGGGCGCACAGCATGTCGTCTTTCAGTCTTATCACGACGGCTGGCAGCATGTGTACGCCGTGCCTCGCTCTGGTGGCGCCGCTCGTTTGCTGACGCCGGGCGATTACATGGTGGAGAGCGTGGCGCTGAGCCCGGATCGTTCGCGTCTGCTGTTCAGCGCCAATACTGGCGACGAGCCGGACGATATCGATCGACGTCATATCTATGAGATGTCGTTGACGATGTCGCGGCCGCGCGCACTGACTCGTGGCGTTGGCTTGGAATATTCGCCGGTCGTCTCGGCCAATGGCGCAGTTGCCTTCTTAGGGGCGACGGCGCATCGACCGCCGCGTCCAGCCATCATGACTCCGGGAGCAACCGCGCCGCGTTGGTTGGGCGCTGTCTCGTCAATGGATGAGCGGCTGCTGTCCAAGCTGGTGGTACCGAGTCGAGTGCAGTGTCTGGCGGAGGATGGAGTGATCGTCCGCGGCCAACTGTTTCAACCGCGCGAACAGTCGGCGAAAGGGCCTGCCGTCGTCCACGTTCATGGCGGGCCGCGCCGGCAGATGCTGCTCGGCTGGCATTCGATCGAGTACTACGGCAATCAGTACGCCATCAATCAGTACTTGGCCAGCCAAGGGTTCACGGTGCTGGCGCTGAACTATCGATTGGGTATTGGTTACGGTCACGACCTGAATTATCCGTCGCATGCGGGCCGAAACGGCGCAGCCGAGTTGAAGGATGTGCGCGCGGCAGGAAAATACTTGCAGGCGCTGCCTCGCGTGGATGCCGCTCGCGTCGGAATCTATGGAGTCTCTTACGGTGGCTATCTCACATCGATGGCGCTCGCGCATGATTCGAAACTGTTCGCCGCGGGGGTCGACATCCACTGCGTGCACGACTGGGTCATGATCTACGACATGAAGCAGCCCTTGCGGACTTCACGTTATGAGATCCCGCCGGGAACCCAGGAAGCAGTCGACCTGGCTTGGCGCTCGTCACCGGTGTCCTCGGTGACGACCTGGAAGTCGCCGGTGTTGTTCATTCATGGCGACGACGATCGCAATGTCCGCTTCAGCCAGACGATCGACCTCACCCGCCGCCTGGACACGGCAGGCGTGTATCACGAGACGCTCGCGTTGCCCGACGAAACGCACCATATCCTGCGCTTTGCCAATGAGCTCAAAATGAACCTGGCGACCGTGGAATTCTTGGCGCGGATGCTGGGCTCACCCAGAAAGCTCGAGCGGGACGACTCAGGTCGTAGCGCTCCGTGATTCGGCAGATCACGCAGATCCAGAACGGAGGCGCAGTTCTCAGGCATCCGCGCCGACGGGAATCTCGAACACCACTCGCAAGCCGCGGCCCTCGCCGCCAGTTTCGGCTCGAATCCAGCCGTGATGCAATTGCACGATGCTGCGGCAGATTGCCAGCCCGAGACCGCTGCCGCTATCGTCTTCGCCGCTCGGCGCGGCTATGCGTACGAAGCGCTCGAAGATCTTTTCTTGCAGCTCGA
>NZ_JAEUPY010000258.1 GCF_016790065.1 Steroidobacter sp. | reverse complement strand
ACGAGCTGCCCTTGCCGGCAGCTTGAGCGCACTGGCGCCGCAAGGCCGTCTGTGTGTGATCAGTTTCCATTCGTTGGAAGACAACATCGTCAAACGTTTCATGCAGGAGCAGTCGCAGGAAGATCCCGTGTACGCCGGCTTGCCCGACGTGCCTGCGCACGCCCGCCCGAAACTGCGTCGCGTCGGCAAAGCGATTCATCCTGGCGAAGCCGAAGTCGCTGCCAATCCACGCTCGCGTAGCTCGGTGATGCGAGTGGCTGAGAAGGTGGCGGCATGAGCGGGCGCATCGCCATGTCGGTGTTGTGGGCCGCATTGCTCGGCGCGGCGATTGCCGTCGTGTGGAGCAAGCACGAAGCCCGCAGCATGTTCATCGAGTTGCAGCGGCTGCATGCCGAACGCGACCGGCTGGATATCGAGTGGGGCCAGCTGAAGCTGGAGCAGAGCGCCTGGGCCATGCACGGCCGAGTGGAACAAACCGCTCGTGTCAATTTGCAGATGGTGGTGCCGCGGCCCGATGAAGTGCGGATCGTGAAGCCATGATCCGTCGCGACGAAGGCAAGCATTTTTCTCCCGAGCAGTACCGTGGCCGCTTGCGGTTCGTGCTCATCACGCTGGTGCTGATTGCTACCGGCCTGGTGGCGCGTGCGGTGGACTTGCAGGTGCTGGACGAGGGCTTCCTGGAAGGTCAGGGCGACGCGCGTTACACCCGTATCGCCAAGCTGACGGCGAATCGCGGCGGCATCTACGACCGCAACGGCGAACCGTTGGCGGCCAGCACGCCGGTGGACACCGTGTGGGCTTGCCCGCCGGAAGTGATGAAGGCGGCGGATCAGATTCCGCGGCTGGCCGAAGCGCTGAATCGCGACAAGAAGTGGCTGACGCAGCTGATCACCAGCAACCTGGACCGCGAGTTCGTTTATCTGGTGCGCCACATGCGCCCGAGCGACGCCGCGCAGGTCAAAGAACTGAAAATCCCCGGCGTGTATCTGCAGCGCGAATACCAGCGCTTCTATCCGGCCGGCGAAGTCACCGGGCATTTGCTCGGCTTCACCAAGAAGTACGACGACATCGGTCAGGAAGGACTGGAGCTGGCGTACGACCGTTGGCTCGGTGCCGAGCCGGGCGCCAAGCGCGTCATTCAGGATCGTCTCGGTCGCACCGTCGAGGACGTCGAAAGCATTCGCGCGCCGCATCCGGGCGGCGATCTCATTACTAGTATCGACCTGCGCATCCAGTACCTGGCGTATCGCGAACTGAAAGCAGCGGTTCAGGAACATGGCGCCAAGGCCGGCACGGTGATCGTGCTGGATATCGAGACTGGCGAAGTGCTGGCCATGGTCAATCAGCCGGCCTACAACCCGAACGATCGCGATCAAGTCGCGGCCTCGCGCTATCGCAATCGCGCTGCCACCGACATTTTCGAGCCGGGCTCGAGCATCAAGCCGTTCATCGCCGCGGCGGGCATCGCGTCCGGGCGCTATCACGGCAGCACCATCATCGATACGTCGCCAGGTTTCGTGCAGGTGGGCATCAAGCGCATTCCGGACAAGCACAACCTGGGCCCGATCTCGCTGACCACGGTGCTGGCGAAGTCGAGCAACGTCGGCATGACCAAGATGGCGATGAATCTGTCGCCCAAGTCCATGCAGGAAACCTTGTCGGCGTTCGGCTTCGGCCAGGTCACCGGCAGCGGTTTCCCGGGCGAGTCGGCCGGTTTGCTGAATGACTATTCGCATTGGCGGAAGATCGGTCAGGCCACCATCTCTTATGGATACGGCTTGTCGGTGACGCCGCTGCAGCTGGCACGTGCTTACGCAACGCTCGGTGCTTATGGCGTGAAACGTCCGGTGACCTTGCGCAAAGTCGACGAGCCAGTGCCGGGCGAGCGTGTGATCGATGCGCGCGTCGCCAAAGAATTGCTGGAGATGATGGAAAGCGTCGTCTCGGAAGAAGGCAGCGGTAAGCGGGCTGCCTTGATCGGCTATCGAGTGGCCGGCAAGACCGGCACCGCGTGGACTGCCGACGGCGGCTCTTATTCCACTGAACGACGCAAAGCTTCGTTCGGCGGTGTCGTGCCGGCGAGCCATCCACGGCTCGCGGCGCTGGTCGTGATCGATGAGCCGAGCGGTAAGCAGTACTACGGCGGCGACGTGGCCGCTCCGGTGTTCGCCAACGTGATGGCGGGCGCATTGCGTTTGATGGGTGTGCCGCCCGACGGTCTGGATCGCCTGCCGGCCACCACGCTGGTGCAAGCCAACCCATGAGGACTGCCGCAGCAACCATCACCATGAACAGCCGGGCCGACAACGTGCGCATCAAGAATCTGCGAGCACTGCTTGCGGATAGCGGTGTGTCGTCTGTCGATTCCGTGCCGGCTGACTTGGAAATCACCGACCTCACGCTCGACAGTCGAGCAGTGACGCCGGGAGCTGCCTTCGTGGCGCTGCCAGGCACGCGCACTCATGGCATTGGTTTCGCCGCTCAAGCGGTGAACGCTGGCGCTTCAGCCGTTCTTTGGGAACCGGTTGAAGGTGTGGTCGCGCCGCGCTTGCCGCCGGAAGTACCGTTGATTGGCATTCCGCAATTGAGCAGTTGGCTCGGCACCATTTCGGATTGGTTCTTCGATGCGCCGTCGGCCGCCGTGCGTGTCATCGGCGTCACCGGCACCAACGGCAAAACCACTACGGCGCATGTGATCGCGGCCGCCTTGCAACAGTTGAATGTCACTTCGGCTTACGCGGGCACGTTGGGTTATGGCCGCGTCGGCGCGTTGCATTCAGGTTCGCTGACCACGCCGGATTGCATCACGGTGCAACGTCAGCTCGCCGAACTCCGCGATGAAGGCGTGCGTTGCCTGGGCATGGAAGTGTCCTCGCATGCGCTCGATCAGGGTCGCGTCTATGGAATGCGGTTCGACACGGCGATCTTCACCAACCTGACCCGCGATCATCTCGACTATCACGGCACGCTCGAGGCTTATGGCGAAGCCAAAGCGCGTCTGTTTCGTTGGCCGTCGCTGCGTTACGCCATCGTGAATGTGGATGACGCGTTCGGTCGCGAGCTGGCCACGCGAGTCGCACACACTTGTCTGGTCGTGCTGAGCCGTGCCGGCCAGATTCAGATGGATCCGCGCTGGCACAGTGACAAAGGCGAAGTGAAACAACTGTTCGCACGCCGCGTGACTGCTGCCCCGAACGGCTTGGACATCGAATTCGATGGCAGCTGGGGCGCAGCGACCTTGAAGTCGCGCTTCGTCGGCGATTTCAACGTCGAAAATTTGCTTGCTGTGCTGGCTACCTTGCTGACCAGTGGCGTGTCCATGCAGCAGGCCATCGGTGCGTTGGAAAAGTGCGGTCCGCCGCCGGGGCGCATGGAAACGCTCACCGCGCCGAATCGGCCGCTGGCCATCGTCGACTACGCGCACACGCCCGACGCGTTGGAAAAAGCTTTGCTGGCCGTGCGCAAACATCGCACCGGCAATTTGGTTTGTGTGTTCGGTTGCGGCGGTGACCGGGACGCCGGCAAGCGCCCGTTGATGGGCGCCATCGCGGAACGCCTGGCGGATCGCATCCTGATCACCGACGACAATCCGCGCACCGAGAACGGTGACGCCATCGTCGCCGACATTCTTAAAGGCCTGTCTCGTCCCGAAGCCGCCATTGTCGAACGCGATCGCGCGGCCGCCATCGCACGCGCCATTGCGGAAAGTGCCGCGAGTGACGTGGTGCTGATCGCCGGCAAAGGGCACGAGGACTATCAGATCGTGGGCGCTGAACGCCGCTCGTTCAGCGATCGCGAGCAAGCGCTGCAAGCGCTGGGGAGGCAGTCATGATTGCCTGGAAGCCGAGTGAAATCCTGCGCTTTACGCCGGGACAGTTGGTCGGTGCCGATCGCCCATTCACCAGCGTCTCCACTGACACACGCACTATTAAAGGTGGCGCGCTGTTCGTCGCGCTCACTGGGCCGTCGTTCGACGGCCATGACTTCGTGACGACCGCCGCTCAGAACGGTGCGGCCGCCGCACTGGTCTCGCGACAGCTGCCGGTCGATGTGCCGCAGATCATCGTCGCCGATCCGCTGGCGGCCTTGTCTACGTTTGCGCGCGAGTGGCGTCGTCAGTTCCACATTCCTGTGGTCGGCGTCACGGGCAGCAACGGCAAGACCACGACCAAAGAGTTGATCGGCGCGATCTTGTCGCAGCTCGGCCCGACGCTAGTGACTCGCGGCAACTTGAACAACCACATCGGCGTACCGCTGACGTTGTTGGAGCTGACCAGTCAGCATCGTTACGCCGTCATCGAGATGGGCGCGAATCATCTTGGCGAGATTGCCCATCTCGCCAGCATTTCCGAACCGACCGTCGGCATCGTGACCAACGCCGGTGCCGCGCACTTGGAAGGCTTCGGCAGTCTGCAAGGCGTGGCCGATGGTAAAGGCGAAATGTTTCAGGCACTGCCGGTGGAAGGCGCGGCCGTCATCAACGCCGACGACAAGTACGCCGGTCAATGGCGCGACATGAGCACGGCCGATCGCATCCTGACTTTCGGTTTCGAGCAGCAGGCCGATTTCATGGCTCACAAGGTGCGTGAGATCAATGCGTCGTCTGGCTTTCGGATCGACTTCGATCTGGTGACGCCGGAAGGCACGGTCGCTGCGACGGTGCCGTTGGCGGGCCTGCATAATCTGCGCAATGCCCTGGGCGCAGCGGCGATCACTTGTGCGGCCGGCGCAACCATCGAAGACATCGTCAAAGGCCTGGCCGCGATGAAGACGGTCGCCGGCCGACTCGAATTGAAGCCCGCCATCAACGGCGCGTTCATCGTCGACGATTCCTACAACGCCAACCCGAGCTCGCTCAAAGCCGGTCTGGATGCGATGAAGAGTTTCGCCGGCGCGCGTTGGCTGGTGCTGGGCGAAATGAAAGAGCTGGGCGATGCCAGCAACGAGTTGCATGCCGAAGTCGGCCGCTACGCGCGGCAGGCCGGCATCGAACGGTTGCTCGCCATCGGCGAAGGCTCGCGTTTTTCAGTGGAGGCGTTCGGTCGCGGCGCGCAGTGGTTCGCCGATATCGATGCGTTGATTCGCGACGCGAAGACGTCGCTCACTCCTGGCGTCGCCGTGCTCATCAAAGGGTCGCGTGCGAATCGGTTGGAGCGTGTGTCGGCGGCCTTGTCCGCCACGCCGCCTGGCACTACCGATGGCCATCATTAAGAGAATAACTACTTAAATGCTGCTGTATTTCACTAAACAGCTCGCTCTACTGGAAGGCGCTTTCCGCGTCTTCCAATACTTGACGCTGCGCGCGATTCTCGCGGCGCTCACGGCGCTGGTGATCTCGTTCCTGATCGGCCCGTGGATGATTCAGAAGCTGTCGACCAATCAGATCGGCCAGCGCGTGCGTGACGACGGTCCGAAGTCGCACCTGCCCAAGGCCGGCACGCCCACCATGGGCGGTTTGTTGATCCTGGTGGCCATCACTTTCAGCACCTTGTTGTGGGCCGATCTGAGCAACCGGTTCGTGTGGGTCACGCTGCTGGTGACGCTGGCGTTCGGTCTGATCGGTTTCTGGGACGATTATCTGAAACTCGTGGTCGGCAACAGTCGCGGCCTGATCGCGAGATACAAATATTTCTGGCAGTCGGTCGCGGGTTTGGGCTGTGCGGTCGCTTTGTACATGACCGCCAAGTCGCCGGCCGAAACCGCGTTGTACGTGCCGCTGTTCAAGCAAGTGATGGTGCCGCTCGGGATGGGCTACATCGCGCTCGCGTACTTCGTGGTGGTGGGCACCAGCAACGCGGTGAATCTGACCGACGGCTTGGATGGTCTGGCCATCATGCCGGCGGTTCTGGTCGGTGGAGCCTTGGGGGTGTTCGCCTATGCGACAGGCAATGCAGTGTTCTCGGGTTATCTCGGCATACCTTTCATCGAGGGCACCGGTGAAATACTGGTGTTCTGCGCGACGCTGGTCGGCGCAGGTCTCGGCTTTCTCTGGTTCAACACCTATCCCGCGCAAGTGTTCATGGGCGACATTGGTGCCCTCGCGCTCGGTGCGGCACTAGGGGTCGTCGCCGTCATCGTGAGGCAGGAGATCGTCCTGTTCATCATGGGCGGCGTGTTCGTGATGGAAACGGTGTCGGTGATGTTGCAGGTGGCTTCGTTCAAGCTCACCGGCAAGCGCATCTTCCGGATGGCGCCGATTCATCATCATTTCGAATTGAAGGGCTGGGCCGAGCCCAAGGTGATCGTGCGCTTCTGGATCATCTCGGTGATCCTGGTGCTGATCGGCCTCGCGACGTTGAAGGTGCGCTGACGCCATGACGCCGCACGATCCCATCGTTCGCTCCGATCCTCGTCTGCCGCCGCAAGCGGCGGCTGGGCGGGCGGTCGTCGTCGGTTTGGGCCGAACGGGGTTGTCGTGCGCGCGTTATTTGCAGTCGCGCGGTTTGAGTTTCGCTGTCACTGACAGCAGAGCTGCGCCGCCGGAATCCTCGGCGCTCGAACAGCTCGCGCCAGGTATCGACGTGCGATACGGCGGCTTCGACGAGTCATTGCTCGACGGCGCGTCGCAGGTCGTGGCGTCACCGGGCGTTTCGTTGAAAGAACCTTTCCTGATGAGCGCCGCGGCTCGTGGCGTTCCTATCGTTGGCGATATCGAGTTGTTCGTGCGCGAGGCGAAGGCGCCCATCGCTGCAATCACCGGCACCAATGGCAAGAGCACGGTGACGACGCTGGTTGGCTTGATGGCCAACGCCGCGGGTCGTCGCGCCATTGCTGGCGGCAATCTCGGCCGGCCGGCGTTGGAATTGCTCAACGATCCGGTGCCTGAGTTGTATGTGCTGGAGCTGTCCAGCTTCCAGTTGGAAACGACGCTGTCGCTGCGC
>NZ_JAEUPY010000249.1 GCF_016790065.1 Steroidobacter sp. | reverse complement strand
ACGAGCTGCGACGCCAAGCCAAGGTTCTCCATCACGTTCTCGAACACCGGCTGCGCGCGTCGCTGCGTGTTCATACCACCGCCGTCACGCGCGAACCGGCTGGGCCAACCGCCACCCACCAACACGTTCCCGGCCGAGACTTGTTTGAGCGTCAACCGCTTGCTCGCGTGCTGAACCAGATGCGGAATCAACGGAGTGGTGCGCTCAATGACATTCATCGACAACGGCACCGCGAACATGGGCAAGTGAACATGCGCCATGGCGCCGATCTCGCCCGCCCACGCCCCGGCCGCGTTCAACACGGCACCCGCCGTCACTTCATGCACTACTCCAGCGCGATCGACGAACGTGACCTGCCAGTCCGCACCATCCCGCATCAGCCCGGTCACGCGAGTTTGAGAATCAATCCGCGCTCCCAACGCCTCAGCACAGCCAGCGAACGCCGGCGCGACCAAACGCGGATTCGCATGACCTTCGTGCGGGAAATAGCCGGCGGCGATCACCGAGTCCGCCAGGTAGGGCGCCAGCCCACGAACTTCGGCTTGCGACAACAGCCGGGACTCGAGTCCCCATTTTTCCTGCAAGCTCTGGCGCTTCTCCAGCAATTCCAGATCGCCGGCCGACTCGGCCACGATCAAGCCGCCGCCCATTTCGACTTCCAGGTGGGTTTGCAGCTCGGCTTCCAGCCCGCGCCAGTCCTCCAGCGCCACCAGGCTCAGCGGAATGACCTTGGCGAACTGCGCGGCCAGCTCATCCCCGTAACGAATCAGCCGGTATTCCAGCTGAAAATGCAGCGATCCGGCGTTGCGCCCGGAAGCCTCGCGATTCAGATCGCCCTGTTCCAGCAATAGCACCGAGGCGCCGCGCCGGGCCAGGTAATACGCGGCCCCGCAGCCCACCAGGCCGCCACCTAGGACCACCACATTGAAGCGCGTCATCGTTTTTCTTTAGCTCTCGAGTCGGCCAATGGAAAAGTTTGTTGCGCTAACTGCAACGTAACGACCGGAATCGGCACGAATGTCGCATTCCGCCCCACCGCCGAGCCTATTGTGACCCGATTGAATCCGGGAGCGAGCTCAACATAGACTCGACTTCGTTGCGTTTGCTGCAAGTATCGGGGAGAACGCATGCACGGGGAAATTCGACTGCGCTATTTGTACGAGGCCGCGCGCCTCGGCACGATGCGAGCGGCCAGCGACGAACTCAACGTCGCCACCTCCTCCATCAGCCGGCAGATCGCCGCGCTCGAGAAGGAACTGGGCATGCGGCTGATCGAAGGCGGCCGTCGCAAGATCAAGCTCACCGAAGCCGGCAACGCCGCCTTCGCCTATTACCGCGAAATGCAGGCGCACGAAGAAGTCTTCATGTCGCGCGTGGCCGAGTTGCGAAGTATTCGCAGCGGCACCATCAACCTCGCGGTGGGCGAAGCCTTCATCAGCGATGCATTCAGCGAAGTCCTGCAGGACTACATGCGCCGCTATCCGGGCATGACGGTGCGCGTGAAAATGAGCGGCACCAACGATGCGGTCGGCCTGGTGCGCGAAGACGAAGCTCACTTCGGTCTGATCTTCGACGTGCCGCGCGATCCCAAGGTTCGCGCTCGCCTGACGCTGTCACAGCCGCTGAAAGCCATCGTGCATCCCAAGCACGAGCTGGCCGGGCGCAAGAGCGTGAAGCTGGGCGAACTCAAGCAATACAGCATCGGCCTGCCGGAAGATTCGTTCCGCATTCGGCAAATCGTGCGCGAGGCCGAGCATGCCGAAGGCGTGTTTCTCGAACCGGGCTTGATCGCCAACTCGATGATGTTGCTCAAGGACTTCGCCAAGTGCGGTCGCGGCCTCACCTTCCTGCCGGAGTTTTTGTCGCAGCCGCAATTGAGCGAGGGCAAGCTGATCGCCATTCCCATCGACAACCCGGTGATGAACTCGACTCGCATCAGCTTGATCACGCGCGCTGGCCGGCAGCTGCCCAACGGCGTGTATCGATTGATGCTCCGGATCGAAGCACACTTGAAGAGTTTGATCGCACCGACCAGCCCATAACCGCCGCGTGTCCAACTTCCGCTGGGTCATCGTGCTGTTGCTGTTCGCGGCAACAGCCATCAGTTATGTCGACCGCCAGGTGCTGACGGTGCTCGCGCCACAGTTGCGCGATCAGCTACAGATCAGCAACACCGGCTACGCATCCATCCTCACAGCGTTCCTGCTCGCCTACACGTTCATGCAACCGATCACCGGTTGGTTGATCGATCGCATCGGCACGCGCAAGGGATTCGCGCTCATCATGGGCTGGTGGTCGATTGCGGCCGTACTGCACGCTTTCGGTAACAGCGTCGCGTCCTTCGCAGTTTGTCGGTTCCTGCTGGGTGCAGGTGAAGCTGGCAGTTGGGCCGCCTGCGTCAAAGCCGTTTCCGAATGGTTTCCTCGCAAGGAGCGCGGCTTTGCCACCGGTCTTTGGAGCGCAGGCGTCAGCGCAGGCCTGGTGATATCAGTGCCCATCGTCGCGTGGATCAATCTCGCGCTCGGCTGGCGATGGGCGTTCATCCTCACCGGCTTGGTGGGGCTCATCTGGTTGGCCGCATGGTTGTGGCTGTACCGCCTGCCTAGTGCGCATCCGGCAGTCAGCGCAGAAGAGTTGCGTCACATCACCGAAGACGGGGCGATCGACGACCAGCCCACCAAGAAAACGCCGTATCTCAGTCTGCTTCGTTCACGCAATGTGTGGGCAGTGATCGCGGCTCGCGTGCTCGCTGATCCGTGGGTTTGGTTTTATTACTTCTGGATCCCCGAATACCTGACGCGCAACGCCGGCTTCACTGCGGCCGACATCGGTAAGTACGCGTGGATTCCATTCGCCGCGCAAGGCGTCGGCATCGTGTTCGGTGGCGCGCTTTCAGACTTGCTATGCCGACGTGGTATGAGCGTCTTGAATGCGCGTCTAACAGTGATGTTGTCCGGAATGCTGTTGATGACCGCCGGCATCACCGCCGCGTTCGACTTCGGCATCGTGGTGATCTTCACCGGCATCAGCACCGCGATGCTGGGCTTCGGCTTGTGGGCGCCGAATATGATGTCGCTGTGTGCCGATGCATTCCCGCGCGACTCCGTCGGATCGGTGGTCGGCTTGAGCGGCATGGGTGCCGGCGTCGGCGGCATGGTAGTCACCATGCTCACCGGTGTGGCACTGGATCTTTATGGTTACGCGCCGGTGTTCGTCGCGGCCGGCGTCATTCCGCTGTTGGCTTTCGTCGTACTGTTTACGCTACTTCAACGACCCAAAGCAGCCACTAACAATTCGGTGCAAGCGCAGCCGACTTGAATTGCTGGTTGAGTTACTCGGGCACGGCCGCGATAGCTTCGATCTCGACCAGAAAGTCAGGCAGCGCCAGCGCCGCCACACCGATGAACGTATTCGGCGGCGGCGTACCGTTGCCGAAGAACGCACCGACTTCACCGAGCACTGGGCCGAGTTTG
>NZ_JAEUPY010000789.1 GCF_016790065.1 Steroidobacter sp. | reverse complement strand
CAGCTGATGCCGAGCGGTGCGCCACTCTTCGGTGAGATAGGAGTCGATGCTGGCAAGTGCCGCCAATGACCGAGCTCGTGTCGTGTGGCGTTCGCATCCTTGCGTTACGCGTGCGCTGAAACTCTCGAACGCTTCGATCGTGCCAGCGCGCAGAGCGCTGGTAGCTTCGGTCGGGTGCGGGCTGGCGTCGATGTAGCTCGCCAACTGGCGAACGTAATCCAATTGCGTTCTCAGATCCGTCGCGAACTTTTCCAGAGTTGCTCTGGGAAGCTGTTCGACGCTCGGTCCGCCGGGATAGAGGAGAGCAACGATCCGGCTCAACCGGTGACGAGGTGTGCGTAGGTCCCGTTCGTGCCGGATCGCCAGCAGCATCTGACTGGCGGCGACCTCTGCAATAGCGTTCCGTGTAAAGAAAGTGCGCAGCCGCCGACCATTCATCCATCGGATCGGTGAGAGGCGCGCGAAGAACGAGTCTGCTGATTCAGCCAGTTGCTCGGCTGCAGAGTGCAGCGTATGCAAGGCCTCATCGCGAATGCGAGTCAGCGGGACTCGCGTCGAATCGAAGGTTCCAGGGTGGATGACCTGGACTTGCTGGCTGATTTCAGCGAGCTCCGTCAGTAGTTTTGTAGCCTCGCCCGATGCCCCATTCTCGGCGAACAGCGGTAGCCAACGTGCCAGCCGCTCTCGCGTCTCCGCGTCGAGACTACGAAATACAGGTCCGTACGTATCCAGCCAGGTACTCGCCGTCCGAGCGTCGGCCACACGAAGCGCGGCAGCCGTCTGGTCGACGACCGAATTGCGTTGAAATTCCGTCCGGGCAAATGCCTCGAAGCCGGACTGGAACGCCTTCAGCGCGCGCGCATCCGGCCCGAACGAATTGATCGCAGTCAGCGCGCTACCTTCGTAGCGCGCGGGCAACCAGTGTCGCGCCAGTGGGCTACAGGCATCCTCCAATGCAATCAGGCTCGTGACATCCAAACTTGCCAGCAACTGGCGCAACTCGGGAGCGTCGATCGGCTGCGGAGTACTGCGCTCGAGGTTGAGCAAGTCACCAAGCAATACGCGATAGGTGAGATCGGTTTGAGGATCCACCGCATGCAATGCCTGGTGATATTTATCGAGATCCGACTTCAACGATTGCAGCCGGCCCGCGAGCTGAGTGCGCGTGCGTTTCGCCTGTTCCATGGTGGAAGCTGTGGTGCGCAGGGATTCGAGCTGTTCGCGCACGGCGCGCACCACACGTTCGCGGTCGGCATTCACGTCGGTGATCATCATCAGACGATTGCCGAAGCCTTCGGCGATGAGGCGCTTGCGAACCACATCGAGCGCGGGTTGCTTCTGGCACACCACCAGCACGCTGCGATCGCGACCGATAGCATCCGCGATCATGTTGACGATGGTCTGGCTCTTGCCGGTGCCCGGTGGACCTTCGACGACCAGGCCCGGCGCGCGGCGTGCCTCGAAGACCGCTGCTTCCTGAGAGGGATCGCTGTCGGCAGTAAAGAAACGTTCGATTTCCGGCACCGGCACAGCCGGCTCCTGCGGCGGCGACTCGGTCAGTCGCAACGACGTTGCGAGCGCAGTGGCGGTGGGCGGCACTGTCTTGAGCTGGCGCAGATCCTCCACGATCGCCTGGCCTGCATAGGCGAGATGAAACACAACCGCGCAGCAAGCAAGCTGCCCTTGGCCACTCTTTACTCGCGTATCTTTGCCCGGCAATGGAACGAGCACTCGGCCTTGCGCCGGCAGCAATGTGCTGAAGGCATCCATCAACTCTGGGGCTGTGAGAGTTTGGCGATGTAGCAGCTCATGAGTGAGCGTCTGCCACTGACGCGCGACTTCAGGTCCGAGCAACCCGTCCAGCGCCGGATTGAGCCGTACTTCTTCGCGGTCGCGATCGAAACCCAGCGAAACGCGCCCGGAAGCGCCGGTCTCGGGTTTCAGCTTCACCGGCCACAATAGAATCGGCGCGATGCGCGGCCGCACCGATGCGCGCATGTCCTGCATCAGTAGAAACGGAAAGCCGAGATACAAACCGTCGATGCCGGTGTCCCGCCGATACAGTGTGGAATGGCTGTGGAGCGTGCGTACGCGCCGCTCCAACATCGGTGATCCGGCGAACGCGGCCGGATCGACATCGAACAGTTGCTCGCCGCGAACCAGGATGCGATCGAGCAATGCAGCTGCCGGAATCCGCGGCGTGTCAAATTCCGCGAGATCGATGCGAGCGGCTGTCTTACCAATGACCATGCGAGACAGGGGCCCACGTTGCACAGCGCTCGCCAGTCTTCTTGCAAAGAAATCCAGTAACGTTGCGACGTACTGTTGTCCTGGCGGCTCGCGCCACGCATCTTGCGGAATCGAAAGGATGACGAGTGTGCGCGCCAGGGACAGACGGCGCTCCATACGGAACTGATCCGCCCATTCGTCGAGGCGTTCGATGCCGCTGCGTACAAAGCCGGAGATGCGATTCTCCAGCAGCTTATAGATGTCAGTCCGCTGCCGTCGTAGCTGCGCCAAGGCGTCGTTTCTATCAAATGCATCCAATCCAGCGCGTATGGCTTGCGTGGCGGCGTCGTTCAATATCTCGTTCGGAGTACGGAAGTGACCTGCCGCGGCGGACAGCAGCAGTATCAGCTCTTCCTCACTCGCTTGCCGGCGCTCGACGAGGGTCAGCAGCGTAGGATGATCGGTATCGGGCAGCAGCACGCGGCGCTCTGCCCACAGCGCTGCGAGTCGGCTGCGTGAAGTCGAAAGGACATGCACGCGGACATCGTCTTCATTCAGTTCGATCTCGAATTGGCTCGCGCGCTCTCGAACGGCAGCCGCCCTAGCTTTGAGCCGCGTGAGCCACGGCTCTGCGTCCATTCGCTGCAATAGATCCGGTACCGGGCCGCAGATCAGAGCGTGTCCTTCGTCGATGTGATCCAACAGCCAACCGGGCGTTACTATTTCGCCGCGGCAGATCATCGGAATGGCCGGGTTCAATTGTTTCAGTGCCAGCGCCAGGCGAAAGTCGTCCGACAACCCATCGGTTCGCGCGATGTCGCGCAACCATGCGGTGGCCTTGGCATCCAGGTTGGCCTCCTGCGCCCACGTGACGATCGCACCACGCAGTAGCAGATCTCTCGCCTCGTCCCATGACGCAGCGTCAGCGGCTGCGAGAGCGAATGAAGTGCCGGTGGCGTGCGTGCGCCCAGCGAGCTTGATTCCACGACCAGTCTGATCGGTATCGTCCGCCG
>NZ_JAEUPY010000220.1 GCF_016790065.1 Steroidobacter sp. | reverse complement strand
CTAAGCGGATGGCGCGGTTTTTTAGCCGCGTTTTCCGCCTTGATATGTCCGCCGCTCGACACCACCTTGGGCGGATGTCCACGATGCTCTCCCCCCGCGCCCGCGCCGCTAGTCATCGGCGCCAGCGACTTCTCGATGCCGCCGCGGCGGTGGTCATTCAGAAAGGTGCCGTTGCCCTGACGCTCGACGCGGTCAGCGATGCGGCCAATGTGAGCAAGGGCGGCTTGCTCTATTACTTCGATTCCAAGAACACCTTGCTGGAAGCCGTGGCCGACAATTTGGCCGAACAGCTGCAGCTCGAAGTCGAACAGCAAGCGGCGGGTGGCAGCCTGGCCAAGGCTTATTTGCAAGTGGTCGCGCGCATGGGTGAGTTGCCCAAAGAGCAGCAGATATACAAAGCGCTCACCATGATTTGCACGGCTCAGCCGGAGTTGGCAGCTCGGGTTCGCGCTCGGTTGCACGCCTTCCAGGCGGATGCACCGTCGGATGGACTGCCGCTCGAAGAGTTACATCTGAGATTGGTGGCCGACGGCTTGTGGCTCGCCGATCTGTTTGGTTGTTACGCCATCAGCCCCGAGCAACGTAGCGCGTTGTTAGAAAAACTCGGCGCTGCCTGATCTCAGGTGGCGGTCGCGGGCTGGGTCAGCTCGCCTTGCAAGAACTCGATCAGAGTAGCGTTGAACTCGGCGGCGCGTTCGATGTTCGACAAATGCGCGGCTTCCAATAACACCAGCTTCGCTTCGGGAATGCGGCTCGCAATGAGTTCAGCATGCGCAGGCGGCGTCGATGTATCAGCAGTGCCGCCGATGACCAGTGTCTTCGCCGTGATATCGCGGATCGATTCGCGCTGATCCATGTCACGGATGGCCGCGCAACAAGCGGCATAGCCCTGCGGTGACGTCTCCAAAATCAAGTTGCGAATGCGCTCCACCTTGTCGGGATGCGCTTCGCGAAACGGAGGCGTGAACCATCGGCCCAAGGTGCCCTCGGCCAATGCGGCCGGACCTTCGCTCAGCACGGTTTTGATTCTCGCATCCCAAGCATCGCGCGGTGGCATGTGTGACGAGGTATTACACAGTGCTGCTTTCAACACCTTATCGGGCCACTTGGTTGCGATGTGCATGGCGATCATGCCGCCCAAGGAAATGCCGCAAAGGTGAGCTCGCGCGACTCCACAAGCTTCGAGCACATTGAGTGCATCGGTGGCGAGCATATCCATCGTGGCTTCTGGCTGAGCGCCGCTTGTAGATTTGCCA
The DNA here is from genome assembly GCF_016790065.1 of Steroidobacter sp. Classification (GTDB taxonomy): domain Bacteria; phylum Pseudomonadota; class Gammaproteobacteria; order Steroidobacterales; family Steroidobacteraceae; genus Steroidobacter. The sequence goes on along the minus strand of NZ_JAEUPY010000220.1, from coordinate 402 downwards.
TGGCCGCGAGCATCGAAGCGGATCAGTTCGAAGCGTTCGCTGAGCGGCTCCAGCTGCTCATCCCACATCTCCAACGACGTGCCCAGCGAATTGATCAAGAGCAAGGCGGGAGCGCCGGGCCGGGGCGTGTGCTCGACGCGAAGTTGTACATCCTGCGAGCTGACTTGCTTCATTACGCCCCCGGGCCGTCTCGATGAACCAGGCTCTATCCTACAACAGGCCCGCCAAAAAAAAGCCCCGCACGAGGCGGGGCGAGTGTCAGGAGGAGGACGAGGAAACTTGTATCAGGCCGGCTGCGTGTCGCTTTCCTTGATCTCATCGGTGGCGCTGGTGCCTTTGAGGCGGTCGTCGCCGACGGGATCGAGCTGGAGTGCGCGGCGCACGCCTTCGCCGTATGCCGGG
>NZ_JAEUPY010000217.1 GCF_016790065.1 Steroidobacter sp. | reverse complement strand
CCCGACGAAGTTGGTGAGAACACTCGTGCCGAGATAGACGACGGCCCGCCGCGTGCCGTGGCAGGACAAGGTGGAGCGCACTTGCTGCTTCACGCGATTGCCGCCGGAATTCTGCGCTCACTGACTACGCAGACCGCGGATCTACTTCGTGATCGCAAGCGTGCTTACTCCTGGGGTAATACGCCCGAGTCGCGGCACGATCCGCAGTTGCTGGCTGTGGTCGGGGATTTGGCGAGCTCGGCCTTCATCGTCGAAGCAGCGGTGCTCGCTGCTGCCGACGCGATGGATCGTTCCGCTGACTACGTGCGTGACCACGATGGTGAAGTCAACGAAGCGCTGGAAACGGCTGCTCGGATTGCCGTCGCCAAGGTGAAAGTTGCTGTCGAGCCGATCGCTCTGCGCGCAGCAGGTGAGGCATATAACGCGGGCGGTGCTTCCTGGGTTCGCGAATCAGTGCACCTGCACCGGCACTGGCTGAACATGCGCACGCTGTTCTCTCACAACCCGACCGTCTACAAGGCGCGCGTCATTGGCGATGTGCTGGTCAACAACGGGCAGCTGCCACGCACGTTCTTCTAAGGCACCCTCATGGCCGAGCGCACTCTGCATCTTGCCGTTAACACTGGTTCGGGGAACCTCAACCGCTACGGCGCCTTCGACGTCGAGGAGTTCGTCGAGACCGCTCGCCTCGCTGAGACTGGACTCTTCGACGCGGTGTTCCTGCCGAATGTTTCTTTCCTGCGCGCCGAAGGCCCGGTGGGTGGCGGCTTCGATCCTCTCGTCGCTCTGACACTCATGGCTCAGGCGACGAGTAAGGTCGGACTGGTCGGCACCGTCTCGGTCACGCTGCATCACCCGTACTCGATCGCGCGTTCCTTCGCTTCGCTGGAACACCTGAGCCACGGCCGGATGGGCTGGAACGTCGTGACGACGCGCAACAAGCCGGAGGGGCTCAACTACGGTTTCGATCCGCTGCCGGATCGCCGCACACGCTATGCCCACGCTGCCGAAGCGATCGAAATCGTCAACGCCTTGTGGGATAGCTGGCAGGAAGGATCGGTCGTCCGGCATCCCGATGCGACGGTCACTTACGAGCGTGCGCACATCAAGCCCATCGACTATGTCGGGGAGCATTTCAGGGTCGCAGGCCCGCTGCAGATTCCGTCCTTCCCTGACACGCGCACGGTGATCACCCAGGCTGGCGGATCGGATGAAGGGATGGAGTTGGCTGCCAAGTACGCAGACGCCGTCTTCAGTTCGACGCTGCTCATCGAGCCCGCGCGCGATTACTACGGCAAGCTCAAGACGCTGGCCGCAAAGCATGGACGCACGCCCGGCAGCATCGCAGTACTACCCGGCCTCGCCACAGTGATCGGTTCCACTCAGGCCGAGGCACGACGCAGGTCTGTATCGGAGGAGGAACTCGCAACCGAGCTGCAGCGGTTCGCGCGCTGGGCTGGCGTTGCCGCGGAGAATCTCGATCTGGACGGAACCTTCCCCGTCGACCTGCTCAAGCCCAGCGATCCTATCTTCGGCTCGGTGGGCTTCGACGACTCGATCCGCAATTATCTAAAGCACAACCGTTCTCGCCCGGTCCGTGAGTTGCTGGCCGACGGAATACATCACTCCGCCACCAACCACCGACGCCTGGTCGGCACTCCAGAACAGATCGCCGACAACATCGAAGAGTGGTTCCGCAGCGGCGCATCGGACGGTTTCATCCTCATGCCCAGCGGTAACACGGCAGAGCTGCGAATTTTCATCGACGAGGTCGTACCACTGCTTCAGAAGAGGAATCTGTTCCGCCGCGAGTACGCGGAGACCACGCTCCGCGAACGTCTCGGACTTCGATCGAAGTAAGTCAACTCGGCGTCTACGCGGCGGCACGCCGGCGGGCGTGAGCGTTGAACCGCTCGCGCACCGTTTCCTCCTGGTACTGCGTGCGGAATATTCCTTTGCGCTGTAACAGCGGCACGACGTGCTCGATGAAATCTTCCAAACCGCCGGGCGCGCGGTTCAGCGATAGGATGAAGCCGTCGGCGGCGCCGCTGCGGAACCACTCTTCGATGTTGTCGGCGATCTGATCCGGTGTGCCGACGATACTGCGATGGCCACCTCGGCCGTTCCCGGCTCCGTCTTTGAGCAGTTCGCGTACCGTGCGGTGCTGGTTGTGCTTGAGGTACAGCCGGGTCGCGTTGTCGAAGCCCACCGAGCCAAAGATCGGATCACTGGGTTTCAGGAGTTCGAGCGGGAACGGCTTGTCGAGAGAGAGGTCGGCCGCATTCACTCCTGCCCACTGGGCGAAAGCACGCAGTTGTTGTGCTGGATCAGCGGCACTGTCGGCATCTGCATCACGGCGGCGGCGCGCATCGGCGTCGCTGGACTCGATGGTCGGAGTCAGGCCGGGCAGGACTGAGATGGTCTCGGGG
>NZ_JAEUPY010000179.1 GCF_016790065.1 Steroidobacter sp. | reverse complement strand
GGCACGATCAGTCGACCGGCCGTCTTGGTGCGAATCTCATCGACGCTCACGCCCGGCGCACGTTCCTTGAGATGGAACGCGCCGTCGGCGATCTCGATGTAGGCGAGGTCGGTGAGCACGCGTTTGATACAACCGCTGCCGGTCAACGGCAGGCTGCAACGATCCAACAGCTTGGACTCGCCGTCCTTCGACGCGTGCATCATGGTGACGATGATGTTCTCGGCGCCGGCCACCAAGTCCATGGCGCCGCCCATGCCTTTGACCAACTTGCCGGGTACCATCCAGGACGCGATGTTTCCTGACACGTCCACTTCGAAGGCGCCGAGCACGGTCAGATCGACATGGCCGCCGCGAATCATCGCGAACGACTCGACCGACGAGAAGATCGATGCGCCGGTACGCGCGGTCACGGTCTGCTTGCCGGCATTGATCATGTCGGCATCGACTTCAGCATCGGTGGGGAAGGGCCCCATGCCGAGCAAGCCGTTCTCCGATTGCAGCATCACTTCCATCCCTTTGGGGACGTAGTTGGCCACCAAGGTCGGGATGCCGATGCCCAGGTTCACATAGAAACCGTCGCGCAATTCACGAGCGACGCGTTCCGCCATCTGTTCTCTAGTCAGTGCCATGTCGACGACCTCAAGCGGCGCGCGTGGTGCGCTTCTCGATACGTTTCTCGAAGCTGCCTTGGATGAGCCGGTCGACGTAAATGCCCGGCGTATGGATCTGGCTGGGCTCCAATTGGCCCGGCTCGACGATTTCTTCGACTTCCACCACGGTGATGCGACCGGCGGTGGCGGCGGCAGGGTTGAAGTTCTGCGCGGTGTGGCGATACACGACGTTGCCGTACCAGTCGGCCTTCCAGCCTTTGACGATGGCGAAGTCGGCGGTAATCGAGGTTTCCATGATGTATTTGCGGCCGTTGAATTCGCGCACTTCCTTGTTATCGCCCACCGGCGTGCCGTAGCCGGTTGCGGTGAAGAAAGCGGGGATGCCGGCGCCGCCAGCGCGGATCTTCTCGGCCAAGGTGCCTTGCGGGGTCAGCTCGACTTCCAGCTCGCCCGACAGCAGCTGGCGTTCGAACTCGGCGTTCTCGCCTACATAGGAGGCGATCATTTTCTTGATCTGGCGGTCCTTGAGCAGCACGCCCAAGCCGAACTCGTCGACACCGCAGTTGTTGGAGACCACCGTCAGGCCCTTGACGCCCAGGCGCCGGATCTGGGCGATCAGGTTCTCCGGGATGCCGCACAGGCCGAAGCCACCGGCAATCACCGTCATGTTGTCCGTCAGGCCGGCCAAGGCCGCCTGGTAACTATCGACTCGTTTATCGAAGCCTGCCACTGCCTGTCTCCGTAGGTCGGATCGACGCAGCTTGGCTCGGGACCATTCAGTTGTTAAGTTTGAAATACCTGCTGATTATTTTGCTGGGTAAATGAATCATGACCCCCCGCCAATTACATGCTTTTGTGGCCGTGGCCCAGACCCTGAGCTTTGCCCGGGCCTGCGAACGGCTGCACATGTCCCAGCCGGCCCTGAGCCTGGCCATCCGCAGCCTGGAGGATTCACTGGGTGGCCGGCTGCTGTCGCGGACCACGCGGCAGGTCAAATTGACGCCTGAGGGGGCGGCGCTGCTGCCCCAGGCCATTCAGCTGCTCGCCGATTGGGACAATGTGCGCGAACGCTCTCGTCAGCATTTCACGCTGCAGCGGGGGCACGTGACGATGGCGGCCATGCCGTCGTTCGCGAGCAATGTGCTGCCGAAGATCGTGCACGACTTTCGCGCCAGCTTTCCCAACGTCGAAGTCACGGTGCATGACGTGATCCAGGAGGATGTGGTCAGCATGGTTGCCGCCGGCCGGGTCGAGTTGGGGTTCGGTTTCGAACCGGAGTCCGCCGAGAAGCTGCGCTTCCAACCCATGTTCGTGGATCGGTTCGTCGCCATCGTGCCGGCAGGCTCGCCGCTCGCGCAGTTGCGCTCGGTGACTTGGGCACAACTGTTGAGCGACAACTTCATCGCGCTCCAACGACCGTCGGCGGTCCGGCGCTTACTGGAAGTTTCGCTGGCCGCCAGTGGCATGGAACTTAGAGTCGGGCTCGAATGCCATCAGCTCGTGACCGCGGGGCAGTTCGTCGCGTCGGGTTTGGGGGTGAGTGTGGTGCCCCATCTTTGTGAGCAGCAGATGACGGCGATGGGGGCTCGCAGCGTGCGCTTGACCAGGCCCATCATTCGTAAGCCGGTGGGACTGATCACACGCATGGACCAGCAGCTGTCCACGGCGGCAGAGGCGATTTATCGGGCAGTGGATTCGAACGCGCTCGGTCGCAGTTGAGTGCTGTCGCTACGGCTTATCGGCGGCTGGGTAATCGATGCGATTTCACGTCGCCCGTCAGGGTTTCATCCCCGAGGGTGACGTAGAGGCTGCGTTCGGCAATGGCCAGGTCGAATGTCATGCGACGCTGTAGCTTGGCGGCGAACGCAGTGAGAAGGTCGCGATCCATTGCGTACAGCTCGATCGTATCGGCACGGTGAATGTGCTCGCCTTGCAGCTTCGCGAGCAATTGGTCGATGTCTTTGTGCGCATACACCGCGACGCGCGGCGTTGCTTTACTCGCCTTGTGCAAGCGTGCCGCTTCGGGCGAGCCGATCTCAATCCAGCTCTTCAATACGCCGCTCAAGTCGCGAATGGCCAGTGCTGGCTCATCGGGGTTGGAGAGTCCGCCGGTGGAAAAGGCCAGCCCTTCGCCGAACTCCAAACAGTACGCCAGCACTCGGGTGAGCAAATACTCCTCGCTCTCCGACGGATGGCGTGCTACCCGAAACGACAAGGTCTCGTACAGGTTTCGATCTGCATCCGCAAGGCGGATGTCGAAGACATAAATCGTTGCGCCGAGAGCCATGGACGGAGTTCAGGCCTGCTTGAGAACCGGCACCCATTCTAGGGCAACGGCCCGCCTCCTGGTAATCTGCAGCATTGGACCAGGCGCGGCGCGCCGCAGATGACTTGCCTCAACTTACTTATGAGCCGACTCGATTTTGAACTGGAAGCGACCGCCACAGAGTCGAGGGCGCGGGCGGCGCGCTTTCGGACTCAGCACAACGAAGTGCTGACGCCGACGTTCATGCCGGTCGGGACCCATGCGTCAGTGCGTTCGCAGCGCCGAGAGGATTTGCTCGACAGCCGCGTGCAAGTCGTTCTGGCAAACACCTACCACTTGCTGTTGCGGCCGGGCGTGGCTCTGTTCGAACAGTTCGGCGGTATTCATCGCTTCATGAACTGGCCGCACTCCGTGCTCACCGATTCCGGCGGCTTTCAAATCTATTCGCTGCCCGGTAGCCGCAGCATGGACGAAGAGGGCGCGAAGTTCAAAAGCTACGTCGATGGCAGCATCATTTGTCTGAGCCCCGAGCGCAGCATCGCTACGCAGAAGGCCATCGGCGCGGACATCATGATGGTGTTGGATCAATGCGTCCCGTCCACGGTCGAACGAGACGTTGCGCGAGCGGCAATGGAGCTGACGCATCGCTGGGCAGTGCGCAGCCTCGCCGCGCGTGGCGACTCGGCGCAAGCGCTGTTCGGCATCGTTCAAGGTGCGTGCTTCTCGGATCTGCGAGTGGAGAGCGCGCGAACAATCACACAACTTCCCTTCGACGGTTTTGCGATTGGCGGCTTGGCCGTCGGTGAACAATCCGGCGAGCGTGAAGACTGCACTGCCATCGTGACCGAGTTGTTGCCGCAAGATCGGCCACGCTATTTGATGGGGGTGGGCACACCGCTCGATCTGCTCGAAGCAGTCCATCGTGGCGTCGATATGTTCGATTGCATTCTGCCGACCGCGTTGGCGAAACAAGGGCTGGCGTTCACCAGCAAAGGCCGCATCGACCTGCGACGCGCCGTGTATCGCGACCATGAAGAGCCACTCGATGCTGAATGCAGCTGCTACACCTGCAAGACGTATTCAAAGGCGTACTTGCTGCATTTGATCCGCGTCCACGAGAGTCAGGGATGGCAACTGCTTGGCTTGCACAACATTCATTTCTATATGCAATTGATGCGTGCGATGCGCGCCAATATTCTCGCTGGTACGTGGGCCGAATTTTATCGTGCGCAGCGTGAGGTATTGGATGCGCGTGACAGTTATGGACCAAAATCAGTGCGCAATTCGAGTGTGGAGCGCAAGCAACGCAAACTGCACGTCGGTCGCTACGAAGTCGTGGTGCGCGATGGCGTCGGCCGAATTCGCGATAAGGTCTCGGGCGAGGTGATGCATTCGGTGAACGATCCGGCCGAAGAAGCACACGCACTGTATGTAGAGCAATCGCGACTGGCGCAGAGATTACGAGAAGAATGCAGCGAGCCGCTGGTCGTATGGGACGTCGGTCTCGGCGCCGCCGCCAACGCGATGGCTACGATCCAGGCTGCCGAGGCATTGAATGTCGCCGAGCGTGGCCGGCGACTGCTGCTGATCAGTTTCGAGAATGACCTGGATTCTTACAAACTGGCGTTGCGTCATCGTCGCTGGTTCAAACATCTGAAACACGCTGCACCTGAGCAGTTGCTCGCCGCTGAGCGCTGGGTGAGCAAGGACGAGTCGATTGAGTGGCGTTTGCTTCAGGGAGACTTTGCGGTCCGCAAGTTCGCCGCGCCGCCGCCGGACCTGATCTTTTTCGATCCGTTTTCATTCAAGACGGATAGTGAGTTGTGGGCGCTGGCGTCGTTTCGCGAGTTGCTGCAACTGTGCCAGGGGCGCGCCACCGAGCTATTCACGTACACATACTCCACCGCTGTTCGGGCGGCGATGCTGGCGGCGGGATTCTATGTGGCCAAGGGCTGTGCGACCGGACCCAAGGCCGAAACGACCATTGGTTTGTCGCCGCTGGCCGCGCAAGGCAATCACGGCCGGGAGTTGCTCGGCGCCGCGTGGTTGCTGCGATGGAGCCGCAGCGGCGCGCAAACTCCTTTCGGCGTCAGCGACAACGATGAGTCATGGCGTGCGGCGGTGACGGAACACCCGCAGTTTCAAGTGACGACCATGGCGAGTTAGTGTCGAGACGGCACCTTCTCCGACCAGCCGTTGTTCGAGGCCGCCGATACAAAGTATCTACATCCGCGCGCCGCTCACGCCATCATCAATGCTTATACGCTTGAGTTCTTCGATGGCTACGTGCGGGGCGTAGAGAACGCGCCTGTGCTCAGTGGCGAGAAGAATTTCCCGGAAGCGACGCTGCTGCGCTCGCCTGCGCGCGACGGAACTCCGCCATCGTGATCGGCACCGTGGCGGCTACCTCGTCTGATCATGATCAGCATGATGGGATATAATCCGGCGCATCCATGGGAATCTACAAGGATGCGCTGTGAAACGAGGCCGCAAGCCTGGCGATCACGACAGCAAGAAGGCGGAGATCGCCGAGGCTGCCTATAAGACCCTGCTGCGGGTGGGCATCGGCAATGCCAGCCTCGCCGACATTGCGCGTGAGATGGGTTACACCACTGGTGTACTGCGCCACTACTTCAAGGACAAAGAAGAGCTGCTGTTGTTCGCCAAGAACATGTTGTTCGATCGCGCCAACGCGCGGGCCAGGGAGGCGGCGGCGGGCACGGAGGGACTGGAACGGTTGCGCATCATGGTGACCGATTCGTTGAGCCTGGACCCGGACACCATCGACCGCTGGCGCCTGCTCACTATGTTCAGCGGCAAGGCCATCGGCGATGCCCGCCTGATGGCGCTCCAACAGAAACGCAACGAGCGCTTCTGGCAATTGCTCGAAGAGGAGCTGATCCAGCTGCAGGAAGCGGGGCACCTGTCGAGTCAGATGGACGCGGCGCTGGAAGCCCGCGGCATCGTCGCGTTCGGCGACGGGCTGGCCGATCAGATCATCATGAAGCCCAAGGCCTGGACCCAGGCCCAGCTGCAAACCCTGGTGGCGAGCTACCTGGAAGGCTTCCTGAGCCGCTGCGCCCGCCGCGAACCCCGCAAACGCTGACCCTCAACCGCTACTTTTCCCGCCCTAAACGCGCTTTACTAATTATTATCATGACGGTAATCTAAATTAATAAGCGGCTCGGCCCGAGCGCGCAAACCGGGGGAAGGGGTATGAAGTTCGGTCGTCACGCGGCGCGTACTGGCGTCGTCGCTTTGGTGTCAACGCTCACTGTCATGCCGGCGCTGGGCGCCAACGAGGCCGCGCCGGCGGAGGACACGATCACTGAAGTCATCGTCACGGCCACGCGCCGAGCCGAGCGACTCCAGGACGTGCCCATCGCGATTTCCGCGGTCGGTGCCGATCAGCTGGAAAAGCTATCGGCCACCAGTTTCGCCGACTACGCTCGCACTGTGCCGGGCGTGGCGTTCGTCGATTTGGGCTCGGGACGACAGAAAGTGTCGATTCGTGGCATCAATGTGACTGGCGGCGCGCCGACAGTGGGCTACTACGTCGGCGACACGCCTATTCCGGCCACCGGCGGCACCATTCGATTGACCAACATCGATCCTGCCGTCGTGGATATCGAACGCGTCGAAGTGCTGCGTGGACCGCAGGGCACGTTGTTCGGTGCCGGCGCCATGGGTGGCGCGATTCGTTTCATTCCGAAGTCGCCGGACGCTGCGAAGTTCGGTGGCCGCGTCGAGGCTATCGGCACTCATATTGATGGCGGTGGCTTGGGAACAGAGCTGCGCGGCGTGCTCAATATGCCGTTGCTTGAAGATCGACTCGCGGCACGCATCGCGGTCTGGCATCGAGATCAGGAAGGTTTCATCGACCGGCGCTGGGGACAGAATCTGTCGTTGCCCGGGCCTTCGCAGCGCGTGGCGAACACGAGCCGTAACGAGCCGCACGAAGAGACGAGCGGTGTGCGCGCGGCCTTGTTGTTACATGCGACGGACGCGATCGACATCGAGACCTCGGTGTTCCATCAGGATCAGCAGTTCAGTGGCTTTCAGCACGTGATCGGCGGTCCGTCGAATCCCAACGGCGCGCTGGTGCAGAACAATTACGGCGACGTAGCTGAGCCGCAGCGAAACCTGTTCACGCTGACCAATCTCACTGCACGCGGCACGCATGATTTGCTGTCGTGGACCATCTCGGCGAGCCGTTCGACTGGCGAGCAGGAAGCGGTCGAGGATTCCACCGAGCCGGAAATCTTCGCGATCGGCGACCCGGTGAACGTGGTGTTGGCGACCATCGAGGAATGGAATCAGTTCGAGAACACGTCGCTCGAAGCGCGTATCGCGTCGACGCAGCCGCTGTTCGGCATCGACTATGTAGTCGGCGCCTTCTATGAAAAGACCGAGCGCGCCCGCTCGGTGGATGAAACCAATCCGGGTTGGATCAGCGCGAGCTTGGGCCCACTGCCGGCCGTGTTGTTCCGTACCGACTTCGACTCGACCAGCGAGCAGGAGCGTACTGCGCCGTTCGCTGAGTTCAACTATCACGCCACCGATGCAGTCACGCTCACCGCCGGCATTCGTCGCGATCGCATCTCGGCCAAGTTCGGCCCGGAAAGCTACTCGGGCTACGATCCTGGCTCACCGGATCTGATGTTCCTGTACGCGGTGCCGGCCGATCCGGGCCGAACCATTTCCAAGACGGTGACCAAGTTCTCCGCCGCCTGGAAGTTGAACGACGACGTGATGATCTACGGCACGCGTTCGGAAGGCTTCCGCGCCGGCAGTTTGTCTTCGACCACGGCTGGGTTGGTGCCCACCTGTCAGGCCGAAGCCATTGCTGAAGGCTTCGATCCGGATGGCCGGGTGCAGCCGGACTCGGTGACCAACTACGAGATCGGTTTGAAGTCCACGTGGGGCGGCCGAGTGACGTTGAACACCAGCCTGTATCGCATCGACTGGGAAGATCTGCAGCAGACTGTGTTCCTTCAGTGCGGCTCGCGAATCGCGGCGAACGCTGGCAGCGCGCGCAGTCAGGGTATCGAGATCGAAGCGATTGCCAAGGTCGGTGACTATCTCCAGCTCGGCATCTCGGGCATGGTGGGCGAGGCGGAGATCACCGATCCGTCGCTCGGCCGTGCGCAGAAGGGCGATCGTATCCAGCAAGTGCCGCGTTGGATTGCTACGCCTTACGCTGAGATTGCGTTGCCGAGTTCGTCCCTGGTCGAGACTCACTTGCGCCTCGAGTATCAAGCCGTGGGTTCGTCGTACAACGATTTCGTGAAGGGCCTGTCGCCTCAGCAGCGCGAAGAACAGAAGCTAGGCTCGTTGGGCCTGCTCAACGCGCGCCTGTGGGCCGACTATGGCGACTGGCAGTTCGCGCTGTTCGGCCAGAATCTGCTGAATGACATCGAGACCGCAGGTTATGCGGAAGCGGTGTCGATCAGCGTGCCGGGCCGGCCGCGGTACAGCGTCAATCGTCCTCGCACCTTCGGTGTGAGTCTGTCGAGAAACTTCTAACGGCAAGGTGAGAGCGCGATGTCCAGAGCGGGCTTGAAGTACACGTTATTAGGTACCGCGATTGGCATCGCGCTGGCCATCGCCAGCGCCGAAGCTGCCGACGTTGTCGCGGATCGAAATGTTTTCATTCCGATGCGCGACGGCGTGCGGCTGGCGACCGATATCTATCGACCGAGCGGTGCCGCTGCTCGGCGACCGGTCGTGCTGATCCGCACGCCTTATGGCAAGGATCAGCGATACGGGCAACTGCAAAAGCCGCCGGGTGTCTTCGTGCAGTTCTTTGTCGATCACGGCTACACGGTGGCGGTGCAGGACAAGCGAGGCCGGCATCATTCCGAAGGCCAGTACGTCGTCTCCGGTGGCGATGACAAGGATGGTTACGACACCGTCGACTGGCTGAGCAAACAACCTTGGTCCAATGGCAACATCGGCACTTACGGTTGCTCCTACGACGGCGACGTGCAGATCTTCATGGCGCAGACCCGTCATCCGGCGCTCAAAGCCATGATCCCGCAAGCCTCGGGCAGCTCGGTCGGCTCGCTCGGCGGTCACTATCGTTATTTCGGTGTGCGTGTCGGCGGCTCAGCAGAGTGGGTGGGCAATCTCGGCTGGTTCTCGCAGTATGGCGAGAAGGTGTTCCCACGCCTGCCCACGACTCTGAAACAAGACGAATACAACGCAATCGACGGCCTGTGGCAGACCACGCGTCGAGCCGACACCATCGATCTGCACAAGGCCTGGGTGCATCTGCCGTCGAAGGATGCCTTGTCGACGCAGGGCATGCCGCCCACCGATTTTGAAGACAATCTGATGCGGGCGCCGACCGATCCTTACTGGAACACGTTGCCCTACATGACCGATCAATATCGGTCCGACGTGCCGACCTTGTTCATCAATTCCTGGTTCGACTTCGGCGCCGACATGACCATGGTCCAGTTCAACCATTTTCGGCGCCACTCGATGTCTCCGCAGGCGCGCGAGAATCAATTCGTGATCATGAGTCCGCACACGCATTGCGCATTCGAGCGCGAGGCGGGCCCGGACACCCGCATCGGCGAGTTGAATGTGGGCGACACCCGCTTTGACTATCGTAGTGCTTACCTCACTTGGTTCGATGCCTGGCTGAAGAACGATGCTGAAGCCCGACGCCGCATCGCCGAGTGGCCGAAGCTTCGTTACTACGCCATGGGCCGCAATCGCTGGCAGACGGCGGAAGAGTGGCCACTGAAGGGAACGAAAGAAAAGCAGCTGTTCCTCGGCAGCGCTCAGCGTGCCAACAGTCTCGACGGCGATGGTGTGCTTACTAGTGTGCCGGCCGCGAAGGGATCGAGTCCGCGCGACACCTATACCTACGACCCGGCCAATCCCGTGCCGTCGAAGGGCGGTGGACTGTGTTGTACCGGGACGCCGGATGCGTTGCCAGGCTCGCTCGATCAGCGATCCGTCGAGGCGCGCTCCGATGTGTTGGTGTTCACATCACCGGTGCTGGAGAAGGAAATGGAAGTGACCGGCGACGTGCGTGTCGTGTTGCATGTGTCCTCCGATGCCGTGGACACGGACTTCACTGCGAAGCTGGTCGAAGTGTATCCAGATGGCCGCGCGTTGAATCTTCTGGAGAGCGTGCTGCGTGCTCGCTACCGCGAAGGTCAGCACAAGGTCGTATGGATGAAGGCCGGCGAGCACTATGAGCTGACCATTCCGCTCGGTGCCATCAGCAACGTGTTCCAGCCGGGACATCGCATTCGCTTGGAAGTCAGTAGCAGCAACTTCCCGCGCTTCGAGCGTAATCTGAATCTCGGCGGCAACAACTCCGAGCAGTCACGCTGGAGCGTTGCCAAGAACACCATTCATCACACGCCCGAACTGAAGTCGCGGCTGATATTGCCGGTGGTCGAGCGCTGAGCCGCACCGGAGTGGCGGCCGTGAGTTCGCCAGAACACGGCCCCGAGGATGGCCCATGTCGCCATCAGCGCCCACTCCATGGGAATGCCGCCGCTGGAACGAGTCAGCGGCTCATAAAATGCAAACGCCGCCATGATGGCGGCGGCGGCGGTGGTTACAGCGATCAGCGGCGTTCCGCCGGGCACCGTGAATGCAGCGGGTGCGCTCGAGCGGCGGCGCTCACGTAACAGCACGGACAAGCAAACGACGAACGAGCACGCGCTCACGATGGCGCACATGTTGACGATGGGCACGATGGCGCCCGAGCCGAGCAGCGATCCCAGCACGTTCAAGACGAAGATCAAACCGATGGCGGTGACGGGCGAAGCGAAGCGTGGATGCAGTCGGGCAAGACGCGCCGGCAACATTCCTTGCTTGGCCTGTGCCAGCAGCAGCCGGCTGGCGCCGAGTACATAAGCATTCCAGGATTTCAGCAGCGACGCCGTGGCGACGATCAGCACCGCGGAGGCGACCAGGTTGGAATCCATCAGTTTGCCGAATGCGAACGCGGCCGGCAGTGGCGCTTTGGTGATGTCGCTCCACGGCGCAATCATCGACGCCGCCAGCACGATGCAGATATAGAACGCAATCGCCGCGAGCACGCCGCCCATCATCGGCATCACGACCTGGCGTGCGGACATGTCTTTACGACGCTCTTCGATGGCGTACAGCGCCGTCTGAAAGCCATTCAGAAAGATGGCCGTGGTCGCAAGAATCCACAGCGAGCCGGTGAGCCACGAGTCGTGCGTCAGTGAGGCGAAGGCGGGCTGAAGATTGCGAACATCGCCGAACACAAAGCCGGCGGCGATCAGCACCACGATGAATGCGATGAAGCCGAAGGTCACGATCCGCTGCAATTTCACCGCGAGCGAGGTGCCGAGGTAATTGATGACTGCAAACAGGACTGAACCGGTAACACCGAGTGCCACATCGCCGACCCGGACCGCGTGGTCGAAGACGGTGTAGAGCTCAGCACCGCGAATTTGTGGCAGCAAGGCTCCCACCAACTGAGCCAGTGCGATGCCTTCGAAGGCCGTGAAGGCCATCAAGCCCAGCGATAGGAACCAGCCGATGGCGAACGCGGCGCGCGGGCCGAGCGATTCCAGAACATAGTTGAACTCACCGCCGGCGCGAGGCATGCGCACCGCGAGCTCGGCCAAGCAAGCAGCAACGCAAATCATGACGGCGCCACCCAGCGCAAAGCCAAGCACGCTGCCGCCCGGGCCTGCGGAGGTGAGCCATTCGCCCAGCACCATGACCCAACCGGAGCCGACCACGCTGCCGAAGGCGAGCGTGAAGTAGCCGCCGGGCCCGATCACTCGTTGCAACGAATTTGAGCTGCTCATGAGTGCTCGCCGTAAACGCTGAGGACCAGTCGACAGGCTTCGCGCCCCGCAGATGCGGGCACCGGCGGTGGCAGGCCGGCGCGGATCGAATCGATGAAGGCTTGCAACTGCAACGCGAATTGAATTGGCGCGCCGGGCTCGGGCACTTTGATCTCTCTTACGCCATGCTGATTCCGCAGGTACAGGGCATTGGCGTAATGAAAAATCCGGAGCGAACCGCGACTGCCGTGGATGTGGATGGAGCCAGGATGGGCCTGCCATTGGCCGGGCGGGGTGATGCCGCCGACATCCCAGCCGCTGCCGCCGGAGAAAATGCCTTCGGTGGGCAGCTCGCTCGGGAAGGTGCCGTCTTCGTAAACCAGCTCGCCGAGGGCGCCGTTGTCGTACTCGAGCATGAGGTATTCGGGCAGCTGCTTTTGGCCAGCGATGTTGCCTCGGCCGCGCACGCGGGTGACGGGCGATTTGGCCAGCCAAGAAAACAGGTCGACCAAGTGAATGCCGTGATCGATCAAGCCCATACCTGAGCCGCCGGGACCGCCGGCGGGGAAGTGCGCCTCGCTGAGCGTCTCGCGTCGTTCGATGCCACTGCCGCCAACGGCAGCTTCACGCATCAGTAGGATGTCGCCGATCTCGCCGGCATCGATCAGCTGTTTGGCGGTCACGACGGCGGGCAGGAATCGATAGGACGCTCCATAAGCCAGGCTCACGCCGGCTTGTTCGCAGGCGCGAATCATCCGGTCGCACGCATCCAGCGATAACGCCAGCGGTTTCTCACATAACACGTGCACGCCGGCGTTGGCGCAGGCGATGACGGCCGCCTCATGAGCCCGAGCCGGGGTGAGCACGCAAGCAATGTCGAGGTT
This sequence comes from Steroidobacter sp., assembly GCF_016790065.1. GTDB lineage: Bacteria > Pseudomonadota > Gammaproteobacteria > Steroidobacterales > Steroidobacteraceae > Steroidobacter. The sequence continues at coordinate 2,508 of NZ_JAEUPY010000179.1, read as the reverse complement.
GGCGCTGCTCAGCATGGCCGCAAGATCGCTATACCCCTGTGCTGAATGGGTTCGCGCGAAGGCGTCAGCCCGAGCGGGGTCGAGGTCGTAGCAGGCGGCCAGTTCGACGCCGGCTAGGGCGCGGTAAGCCTCGGCATGCACCTGAGCTACCGCGCCGGTCCCGATGAAGCCGATACGAGTTGTTTTCATTAAGCCATCACCCCCTGAGCAGGTGTTGACTTTATTATCATCACCGGCATGATGTAAATCACTCTATCTGCCTGGTCGAGACCCCATGAGCCGCAAAGTCATCCTTACCTGCGCCGTTACCGGCGAGAATCGTTACAACCAGTCCCACCCGAATTTCCCGATCACCCCGGTGCAAATCGCCGAGGCCGCGCGTGAAGCCCAGGAGGCCGGCGCCAGTGCCGTCCACCTGCACGTGCGCCATCCCGAAACCGGTGCCGGCAGCCGCGATCCCAAGCTGTTCGCCGAGCTGACGCGCAATTTCCGTTCGCGCAACTTGAACGTGATCCTGAATCTCACCTGCGGTGGCGGTGGGTTGTATGTGCCGTCGCCGGACAACGATGCCGTGGCGGGCCCCGGCACGGACGTGGGCGACGTCGCGAATCGCACTCAGCACATCCGCGAGAACGTGCCAGACATGTGTTCGCTCGACGTCACCACCCAGAACCAGATGGACGGCGACTTCGAGTACATCTACCTGCACAGCCAGCGCACCTTGCGTGGCATGGCCAAGACGTTCCGCGATCTGGGCGTGAAGCCGGAGCTGGAAGTGTTCGCGCCCGGCGATGTGTTGTTCGCCAATCAGATGATCTCCGAAGGCCTGGTCGCACCGCCGCCGTTCTTTCAGATGGTGCTCGGAACGCGCTGGGGTCTGCCGGCGGACGTCGAAACGATTCAATATCTGAAGCGCTTGTTGCCTGAAGGTGCGCTGTGGTCGGCCTTCGGTATCGCGCGCATGCAGATGCCGATGGTGGCGCAGTCAGTGCTGCTCGGCGGTCACGTGCGGGTGGGCCTCGAAGACAATCTGTACTTGAGCCGCGGTGTGTTTGCGACCAACGGTCAGCTGGTTGAACGCGCCAAGCGAATCATCGAAGATCTGGGTCACAGCGTTGCCACGCCTGATGAAGCTCGTGAAATCCTGGGTCTGAAGAAGCGCGCACAATGAGCGATACCGCACCAACCAATCCGACGTCGGAAGGCGTCGTCACTTATGTCGGCGTCGTGCACGGCGTCGACTGCGATCTCATGGGTCATCTGAACACGGCGCGTTACGCGGCCATGTATGACTCTGCGACTTGGAGCATGTTGAACAAGCTCGGCTTTCGTTGGCGCGCCGACGCGCCGCTGGGCTGGGTCGATGTGCGCAACGTGATCGAGTACGAACGTGAAGTGCCGGTCGATAGCGCGGTGCGCATCGTCACTCGGGTGAAGCGAGTGGGCGAGAAGTCCATGACGTTGTTGCACGAGTTGCAGACCGGCGACCCGTGGCAACGTAACTCGACTTTCGAAGCGGTGCTGGTGCAGTTCGACAATGTGCGTCGCTGCTCGACGCGCATTCCGGACGAACATCGGGCTGAAATCAGCAAATATCTGTAACGGGCACGCTGCTCGCGTCAACGCACGTGGGCGGTGAGCAGCAAGCTCGTTTCCGTATTCGAGATTCCTTCGATGCGACGAATTCGGCTGAGCACTCGGTCGAATTCGTCGAGGTTGTCGGCGCGCAGCTCGGCAACGAAATCCCAACGCCCGTTGGTGCTGTAAAGAGACTTCACCGCAGGGTCGCCCCGTAACGCTCGCAGCGTGATCTCGGGCCGATTACCTTCCACCGCGATCGTCATGAATGCGCCCACGCGCTGCTCTTCCGCTTGCGGACGCAGGCGGACGGTGAAGCCCAGAATCAGGCCTTCCGCTTGCAGCTTGTTGATGCGGTTCTGGACCGTGCCGCGTGCCACTCCCAACTTCTTGGCAATCGTGGCCACCGACAGGCGGGCGTCGTCGCGTAACAGGGCAAGCAGCTTGGTGTCGGTGTCATCCATCGGCGCCTACGGTGGTCGCAATTGAGCAAACTGTCAACCGCAACTGACACTTTGATCAAGCCTGGCTGCGATTTGAACAGTTGGTTGGCTGTTCATTGCGGCCCGTGCCCCGAAAACTAGCGCGACTGGAGCCAATGTCGGCTCGGATCTTGCGAGGGAGCAACCCAGAATGGGCATTCGTACCGCCACATTGGTAGGCGCGCCAACCGATATCGGAGCCAGCGATCGAGGCGCCTCCATGGGCCCGGAGGCTCTGCGAGTCGCCGGCTTGCGGGAGGCATTGTTGGGTCGCGGCTTGAGCGTGATCGATCGCGGCAATCTCAACGGCCCGGGCAATCCGCAGGGCGTACCGGTCGAGGGTTATCGACATCTGGCCGAAGTGACCGCCTGGAACCAGGCCATTCACGACTCGGTGCATGCCGATCTCACTCGCGGCCACTTTCCCATTCTGCTGGGCGGCGATCAT
>NZ_JAEUPY010000164.1 GCF_016790065.1 Steroidobacter sp. | reverse complement strand
ATCAGCTCCTTCACGCCCAAGCATAGCGGCAACCTGTGGATTCATCATCAGCTGAGCGAGAACCTGATTCCCGGCGTGGAGCTGAGCTTCGGCCTGCGCTCGGTCAGCGACTTCTACAACGGCACCGGCGCGCAGCTGGTTCGCGGTCCGGGGTACACGGTGCTTCAACTCGGCGGCAGCTATCAGATCACGCCGAAGTATCGCGTGGCGATCAACGTAGACAATCTGTTCGACAAGGACTACTGGGAGAAAGTCAGCGGCGTGCTCCGTCAAAACTTCTTCGGCGAACCGCGCCGGATTTCCGTCTCGCTACGCGGCTCGCTGTAACCCGCGTTATCGGGACGAATCGGGGGCGCTCGCCCCCGGTTCATCTTTCCCCTGAATCGTCCGCGGCCCATGCCGATCTGAGGAATGTTTCATAAGCCTGCGACCACAGGCATACTTGTGGCCAACGCAAACACCGCGAGACTTGCCGGTTTTGAGCACCCGGTCCGGGTTCCGACGAGCGGCATCTGACATCGTCGCACGCCCGGGTGCCCTGAAGTTTCGCCGCAGGGTTCGAGTGAGTTTTAGGCGGCATCCACCGTATTACTAAGACGCAGGAGCCATTGGCTATGACGACGCCTTCCCAGAATCCCAACCCCTATGCTCCGCCGCAGGCCGAGGTGCGAGACGCGGTCGCTGAGCCTGAGGCCGAGTTGGCCGGGCGCGGTACGCGCTTTGGCGCCGCCTTCCTGGACGGCATCATCGGCTTGGTCCTGGTCGGTGCGCCAGTGCTGGTCGGCACCGACTTCAATGCAATGGCCACCGGCGACATCTACCAGGCAATCAGCGGCGTGGGTTACACGCTGGGCGGCATCGGCTTTCTGGTGCTGATCGGCATCACCGCATATCTGGTGCATCAGAACGGCCAGACCATCGGCAAAAAGATTCTGGGCATCAAAGTCGTGCGCACCGACTATTCGCGCGCGTCGCTGGGTCGCATCTTCTGGCTGCGTAACGTGGTGAATGCGTTGCCGGGCGTGATTCCGTTCGTCGGCAATCTGTACGGCCTGGTGGATCATCTTTTCATTTTCAACGATCGTCGCCAGTGCGTGCACGACAAGATCGCCGATACCCTGGTCGTCAAGGCTTAACATTCGAATGAGCGCAGCGTCGCCCGTCGCCGGGCCCACGGCTCCGACGACGGGCACGGATGCGTTAGATACCGTGGTGTCTGCGGAGACACCCGAAGGCATCCTGATCGAGTTGCGTCCCGCGGGCCTCAGTGCCCGCGCCTACGCTTTCGCCATCGATCTGATGATCCGTATGGTGGTACTGAGCGTCATCGCCGGCATCACCGAGCCCATGCAAGGCGTCGGCTTGGCGGTGCTGCTGATCGCGATGTTCGTTTCCGAATGGCTGTATCCGGTGTTGTTCGAGCTGAGCGGCTGGGCCGCAACCCCCGGCAAGCGCGTGGTCGGCCTCACCACCGTGATGGACAACGGCTTGCCGATTACCCCGGCCGCCTCTTTCACCCGCAACCTGCTGCGAGTCGCCGACTTCCTGCCGCTGGCCTATGGGTTTGCCATCGTTTGTATGTTGACGCGGCGTGATTTCAAACGCCTCGGTGACGTCGCCGCCGCAACCCTGGTGGTTTACCGGCCGCGACCGGCGCCGAAGATCGGCTTGAGTGACGTGGAGCCGATTGCTCCAGCGTTGCCGCTGGCCCTTCGCGATCAAAGCGCGCTGATCGCGTTGGCGGTGCGTGCCCACGACGTCACTCAAGAGCGGCTCGATGAGCTCGCCGCCATCGCCGCGCCTGTCACTGGCGATACTGGTAGCGGCCCCGCCGTTACGCGCCGTGTCTTGGGTGTCGCTCGCTGGCTGCTTGGATGGCGTTGATGACACCGGTTCAATTCGAGAATTTGTATCGCGACGATTGGGACGAGCTGGACCGCCTGCTCGGCGCCGTCCGTGGCGTTCGCAAGGAAAAGGAACCGATCCCGGGCGAACGAGTCGCGGCCTTGTATCGTCGCACCTGCGAGCATCTCGCGTTGTCTCGTGCCCGCGCCTATCCCGCTTATCTGGTCGATCGTCTCGAGCAGCTCACCTCCGAAGCGCACCAGGCGATCTATCAACAGCGCGATTTCGGTTTACGCCGGCTGTACGCGCTGGTGGCGGTCGATTTTCCGCAAGCAGTTCGCAGACATTCGAATTACGTTTGGCTGGCAACCGCGGTGTTCGTGCTGCCCACGCTGATTCTGGGGTTGCTGGTGTACTTGCGGCCCGAGCTGATCCTGTCCGTGGTCGATGCGCAAAGCGCCGCCGAGTTCGAGCGCATGTACTCGGGCAACGAAGAGGCCATCGGTCGGCTGCGCGATGCCAACACCGATTGGGCCATGTTCGGCTATTACATCCGGCACAACATCGGCCTGGCCTTCCAGTGCTTTGCCAGCGGCTTGCTCGCCGGCCTCGGCAGCTTGTTCTTCCTGGCCTACAACGGCGCATTCTTCGGCGCGCTCGCGGGCTATCTCACCCAGCGCGGTTTCGGCGAAACGTTTTATTCCTTCGTGGTGACCCATGCCGCGTTCGAATTGACGGCCATCGTGCTGGCCGGTGCCGCTGGCTTGCGCATCGGACATTCGTTGCTCGCCCCCGGACGACTCACTCGCCGACAAGCGCTAGTCGCCGCGTCCCGCGAATCCGTTGTGATCATCTACGGCGTCACCGCGCTGTTGCTGATTGCCGCCGCGGTCGAGGCCTTCTGGTCTTCTGCGCGATGGATCCCACCGCTGATGAAGTACGGCGTCGCGGCGATTTGCTGGATAAGCGTGCTTGCCTACCTCACCCTGCAGGGCCGCCGTGCGGGTTGAAGCGTTTTCCATTCGTCTGCGCCGACGCGGCAAGATCGAGGCGACCGACCTCGGCATCCGGCTGTGCCAGCAAGCAGCGCGCTCGGTGTTCGCCTGCTATCTCAGGATTTACGTCCCGGTTCTGTTGTTGGCCATCGCGTCATTCGAGCTGGCGTACTGGGCGCCGACCTTGGTGATCTGGTGGGCCAAGCCCTGGCTCGACCGCAGCGTGCTGTTCGTGTTGTCGCGTGCCGCGTTCGGACAGACCACGACGTTTCGGGATCTGTGGCAAGCCCAACGAGACGTTTGGTGGCGGCAGCTGCTGGTGACGTTGACCTGGCGTCGACTGTCGCCGTGGCGCTCGCTGACACAACCGGTGTATCAACTCGAAGGTCTGTCGGGATGGAAACTGCGCAAGCGCGTGGTGCAAATTCGCGGCGACCATCGCAACACCGGCTTGTTGATCACCACTGCGTTTAGTTTGGCCGAGCTGGCGCTGTGGAGCGCGCTCCTGTCGTTGGCACTCTGGTTCGTGCCAGGCGAACAGCAGTTCAACTGGACCGCGATGTTTCTGGAAAACGAACACCCCGGACAATTGGCTTCGTACGTCACCTTCGGTGCCTATGCGGTGATCGTGGCGTTTCTCGAACCGTTCTATGTAGCGGCGGGATTTGCGTTGTATCTGAATCGGCGCGTCGAGCTGGAAGCATGGGATGTCGAACAGGAGTTGCGCCGTGCGTTCACGCGCTAAAGCAACCTGGCTCGCTCTCATCGCACTAGCCGGTGTTGGCGTCATGGCGACGTTGGCGGCGCCGACCACCGCGCACGCCGCAATCGACGACACCGAAGTCCTGGACGCGCTCGAGGAGGTCCGCAAGGATCCCAACATTTCTCCGGAACGTAAGGTACGCACGCTCAAGTGGGCAGGCGAAGACAAACCGGAAGAACGCAAGCCGACGGTCTCGGTGCCCTGGCTCCGCGGCCTGTTTGAATGGATCGCCGGCATGAGCCGACTGATCCTGTGGATCGGCATCATCGTGGTGCTCGGCCTGATCGTGCTATTCATCAAGCGCGTCGTCAGCGGTGCGTCCTACACCAAGCAAGTGCGTGCGCCGGATGCGCCTACTCACGTGCAAGAGCTGGATATTCGTCCCGAGAGTCTGCCCGATGAGATCGGCACGGCGGCCCTGGCCTTGTGGGAACGCAATGATCATCGTGCCGCGTTGGCCCTGCTCTATCGCGGTTTGTTATCGCGGCTGGTGCATGTCCATGGCGTGGCGATTCGCGAGTCCACTACGGAAGCGGATTGCCTGAAGCTCGCGGTCCCTCGGCTGCAATCCGAAGTAGCTCAATACGCCTCCATGCTGGTTCGCGTTTGGCAGCATGCGGTGTATGGCGCACGCGAACCCGCCGCTGATGAGATGCAAGCGCTGTGTACGCGCTTCGACCGCTCCTTCCCGGCACAACCCGTTGGTGGTGCATCGTGAAGGGCAGCCACGTCGTCACCGCGGCCGTGCTCATCGTGATCGCGCTCATAGGCGCCTGGATCGCGCGTAACACCTATTGGGACGAAGCAACCGTGCCCTTGCCGATGAAAGGCGAGGCACTGACCAACTCGATGTATGCCGCGCAGAAGTTGGCTGAGAAACTCGGCGTGACCGCTCAATCGCAGCGTCGTCTGGATCAGATGCCAGAACCGAACGCAGTGATTTATCTGTCGTATTGGAATTGGGACTTGATCCAAAGCCGCCGCGAACAGTTGCAGCGCTGGGTCGAAGCCGGTGGCCGGCTCGTCGCCGATCGCTCGCTGATCGGTGGCGAAGTCGCGCTCAAACAGTGGGCAGGTGTCGAGCGCGCTGAGTCCCCCGAGCCAGAAGAGCACACCAGCGCTTCCGACGACTCAGACATCGACGCGGGCTGCGCCGATCTGGACACAGAAACGATTGCGCTCGTCCCAAGCACCAAGCAAGCGTCGTATTACGTGTGCGGTCTCGCCCCTGGCAGCTGGCTAACGACCAGTCGACGGGCGTCGTGGCTACTGAGCGACGGCGACGAAATGCAAGCGGTACGCATGGACATAGGCAGTGGCAGCTTCACGTTGATCAACGCCACCGCCTTCGAGAGTCGCAACATCTTCCTGGGCGACAACGCATTGCTGTTCATTGCGGCAACACGCCTCGAACGGGGCGACCACATTTATTTCCTGTCCGAAGAAAAGAGCGCCTCACTGCTGGAGCTGATTTGGAAACACGGTGCGGCCGTGGTTCTACTATCGCTGGCCGTCATCGCGCTCGCCCTGTGGCGCGGTAGCCTGCGATTCGGCCCGCCCGCAGGTGTCCCCGATCCGGCGCGTCGTTCGCTGGCCGAACAAATCGTCGGCACCGGCCGCTTCACGTTGCGCTTCGGTAGCGGTCGAGCGTTACATGCCGCAACGGTACGAGCGCTGCACGAGACAGCGCATCGTTATTTGTCGGGCTACGAGAGCATGGCGGCCGAGGCTCGCGTTGCCGCTCTCGCAAAGAACACGGGGCTGGACGAGTCCAGCCTGGCCGAAGCAATCAACTACACCGGCTCGCGTAAGGCGGGCGAACTGCGCAAAGTCGTAGCGCTGCTGGAAACGGCGCGACGAAGTATTTCCTGAGGAGCGATACATGCAAGTCGAGGCGAACACCATTACTCGCGCGGCCGAACTGCTGGGACGCCTGCGTGAGGCCATCGGCCAGGCCCTGGTCGGCCAGGAAGCCGTCGTCGAGCAGGTGGCCGTTGCGTTGGTCGCAGCCGGTCACGTGTTGATCGAAGGCGTACCGGGACTCGGCAAGACGCTACTGGTGCGAGCCTTGGCGCAAGCACTCGCCCTGCCTCATGCACGCGTGCAATTCACACCTGACATGATGCCTTCGGACATCACCGGCCACGCCGTCATCGATCCGGCAACGCGCGAATGGCGTGTGGTGCGCGGCCCGATCTTCACTCACATCCTGCTCGCCGATGAAATCAATCGCGCGCCGGCGAAAACCCAAAGCGCGTTGCTCGAAGTGATGCAGGAATCGCAGGTGACGCTCGAAGGCCAAACCTTGGTGCTGCCGCGGCCGTTCATGGTGCTGGCCACGCAGAACCCGGTGGAGACCGAAGGCACGTATCCGCTGCCGGAAGCGCAGCTCGATCGTTTCTTGCTCAAGATCGAAATCGGCTATCCGACCGCTGCTGAAGAAGTGGCCGTGGTGACGCGCACGACTGGCAATCAAGTCGGCGATCAACTGCCACTGGTCAACGTCAAACCCTGCTTGAACGAGAAAGCCGTGCTGGGCTTGCAACAGATCGCCGCTCATCAGCGCGTCGATGATTCCATCGCCGAGTATGCGGTGCGCATCGTGCGTGCTACACGCGAGTGGCCGGGACTCGCCATCGGCGCCGGTTCTCGTGGCGCCATCGCATTGGTGCGAGCAGCGCGTGTCGTTGCGTTGATCGACGGTCGCGACTTTGTGACGCCGGATGATCTCAAGCGCATCGCGTTGCCAGCACTTCGCCACCGTGTAGCTCTCACGCCGGACGCCATGCTCGAAGGCCGCAAGCCAGATGACTTGCTGAACAACGTCATCGACAGCGTCGCCGCTCCACGCGCGTAGTTCATAAGCCATGCGCTTGCGACTCATCCCAGGCAAAGCAACCATCGGCGCGTTCGCCACCGGTGCGGTCGCCGTATTGATCGGGTTGCTCACTCGCCTGTCGACCCAAGAAGCCGCCGTCATGGCGGCGCTATGGGCCGGCGTGTCGGTGCTGGCAGCGGGCGTCGACTATTGGCTCACCCGTCGAGAGTGGCGAGCATCGAAAGCTCAGTTGATCCGCACATTGCCGCCAGCCTTCGCGCTGGGCGTCAAGAAGACCGTGCATCTGGCGTTATCGCTCGAAGGCGAGCGCACCTGGAACTGCCAGCTGTACGATCATGTCGATGCGACGTTGCTGACCGAAGGCATTCCTGCCGATGTCACCTTGAGTGGCGGACAACGCGCCGATCTTTCCTATCAAGTCACTCCCACCCGCCGCGGCGTGGTGCACTTCGCGCCTGCTGATGTGCGCATTCGCTCTTTGTGGAATTGGTGGGAATTGATGGAGCGACTCGGCGACGACCAGCATTGCCGCGTCTATCCCGACTTCGCCCAAGTGTCGCGCTATGCCTGGCTTGCGGGCGACCGGCGGCTGTCGGAGATCGGCATCAAGACGTTCCAGCAACGCGGCGAAGGCACGGACTTCAAACAACTCTCGGAGTACCGCAGCGGCGATCCTGTACGTCACATCGACTGGCGCGCCACGTTGCGCTTCGAAAAGCTCATCGTTCGTGAGTTTCAGAGCGAGCGCGATCAGTGCGTGCTACTGCTCATGGATTGCGGTCGACGCATGCGAGCGGACGACCGCGTCGGCGCCATCGGTTCATCGCATTTCGATCAGGTGTTGAACGCGGTGATGTTGCTCTCGTATGTCGCGCTCAAACAGGGCGACGCGGTCGGCGCGCTGACATTCGGCACACCGCCGGGCGAACAGCATTGGTTCCCGCCCCGCAAAGGCGCAGCGACATTGAATGCATTGATGGGCGAGCTGTACGCCGTGCAGCCGAGCCCTACTCACTCGGATTATTTATCAGCGGCGCGCGACTTGCTGAGTCGCTACAACAGACGCGCACTGGTCGTGCTCATCACCAATTTCCGAGACGAAGACAGCAGCGAGTTCAGCCAGGCCATTACGCTGCTTCGATCGCGGCACTTGGTGCTCACAGCGAGCTTGCGCGAACGGGTGGTACGCGAACTGGCGTCGCAGCCCATTCAGCACGGCGCTGTCGACCACGATCCGCCGCTGGAAATCGCCAGCGCTCATTTATATGAGCAGTCCCGCCGCGATGCCTTGAATCGAATGACGGCCCATCATTCGTTAGTCGTCGATGCCGAGCCTGAACGCCTCGGCATCGAACTCACCAATCCTTATCAGAGCCTGAAACGAGCTGGCGCGAACGAACGCGCCCGCTCAATTACGGCAAGTCGATTACGGCAAGGTTCGAACGACGCGGAAGCCCAGCGTATTGTTCTGGCGCTTCGGATCGTCGCCCGCCCAACGCAGCGCCGAGCGTATCGCCGAGGGCTTGTTGTACCAGCCGCCGCCACGATCGAGTCGACGCACGCAGTCGCCAGTCTCCCAGGCACTACCGTCAGTAGGCGCACCCTTGTAGGTCTCGTTGAAACAGTCCTGCACCCATTCCCACACGTTCCCCGCCGTGTCGTACAGGCCGAACTTGTTGGGCTTGAAGCTGCCCACCGGCGCGGTCTTGGTGACGCCATCGGTGCAGGCATGCAGGGTCCAATCGGGATGCTCGGTCTTCAACGACTGATCGCCGACGTTGCCGAACTCGCAAGCTTTAGCGGACGAGTCGCCCCAGAACCAAGGCGTCGTCGAGCCACCGCGCGCCGCGTATTCCCACTCGGCTTCGCTGGGCAATCGATAGGTTTGGCCGGTTTTCTTGGACAGCCAGCGCGTATAGCCGACGGCCATCTCGAAGTTCACGTTGATCACCGGGCGCCGGCCACGGCCCCAGTCGTCATCGCCCACTGCCTCACAGGCCTTGTCGGCCACGCAAGCGTCCCACTCGTCGAAGGTCACTTCGTACTTGCCAATGGCGAATGGCTTGGCGAAGGTCACCGCGTGTTGCGGCGACTCGTTGTCGTTGTGGTCCGGCTCAGTGCTGGGCGAACCCATCAGGAACTTGCCCGCCGGCACGACCACCAGTTCGGGGCAGTCAGGGCAATCCTTGTTGTCCTTGCCTTTGAAGGTGGGCGCGGCGTTGGCCATGCCTGCCGCCAGCAACAACAGACACCCCAATCCCAGCTTCCGCTCGATTCTCATTGCTTTTGCACCGTGACTGACCAGGGCGTCGAGCCTACTCGATCAGTCGCGGCGGACGGAAGGTAAAAGTGGATAACGCTACAACGCGACGCCGGAGTCGCCGGCCAGCATGCCATCCACATCCAGCAGCAACACCATGCGCTCGCCCAGCGTCGCCAGCGCCGGCACGCTGTTGCGATCGGACAGGGTGATGCCCGGCGGCGTCGCGCGAATGTCCTTGGCACTCAAGTCGGCCACGTCGGAAACCGCGTCCACCACCAAGCCGAAATCACGCTTGCCTTGGGCGCTGACGACGGTCAGCACGATGATGACGGTGGTCGCCGTCTCGGTGACTCGCTCCAATCCCAGCCGCGCCCGCAGATCGATCACCGGCACGATCGAGCCCCGCAGGTTGAGCACCCCCAACACATGCGACGGCGTTTCGGGCACGGCGGTGACCGGCGACCAGCCGCGAATCTCCCGCACCCGTTGAATGTCGACGCCGAAGACTTCTTGATCCAGATGAAACGTCAGAATCTGTCCGGGCGCCGCCGCCCCGCCGTTTACAGAACTCAAGCTACTCTCCAGAGCGTTGCACTTCGCCAGCTGAGTCTCGCCGCCGCCGCTGGTATTGGCAACGGGTCAGATCTCGTTCCAGGCAAAGTCTTAGAGCGAATCCAGGCGCGCTACCCGGCCACCGCCCGCTTGCTGCGCTGGTTGTTGAGCTCTTCGGCCACTGCCCAGGCGACGTAGTCGATGCGTTGTTCGCGCAGGCCGGAGATGTTGATGCGTCCATCGCCAGCCATGTAAATGTGTTTGTCTTTACGCAAACGCTCGACTGACTCCGGCGCTACATCCAGCATGGAGAACATGCCTCGCTGACGCGTGATGTGAGCAAACTCTCGTCCTGGGCAAGCCAGCGTGAGTGCTTCGGTCAGTGCATTCCGCAAGCCGCCGATGCGCTCGCGCATCTTGGACAGTTCTTTACGCCACTGCGCGGCGAACTTCGCATCCTCGAGAATGCGAGCGACGATGGCGGCGCCGTGATCCGGTGGCATCGAATAGATGCCGCGAGCAATCTTGCCGAGGTTGGCCGCAGCGGCCGTTGCATCTCGCGAACCCTCAGCGACCACGATCAACGCACCGACACGTTCGCGATACAGGCCAAAGCTTTTGGAGCACGACACAGCGATCAGCACTTCGGGAAGCTTCTCGGAGAGGATGCGAGCACCGGCGGCGTCTTCATCCAAGCCGTCGCCGAGTCCCTGATAAGCGAGATCGACGAACGGCACCAAGCGACGCGCACTCAGCACATCAGCCAGCTGGTGCCACTGCGCTTGCGATAGATCGGCGCCGGTTGGGTTATGACATGCGCCATGGAGGAGCACGATGGTGCCGGCAGCCTGCGAGTTCAGCGAGTCGAGCATACGTTCGAACTGCACGCCACCCGTCGTAACGTCGTAGTAGGGATAGCGTTGGATCTGCAGGCCGGCACTGCTCAACAACGGAATGTGGTTGGCCCAGGTCGGATCGCTCACCACCAACGAGGCGGCGGCATTGGCCTTGTGAATCAGCTCGGCGCCGATGCGCAGCGCGCCGCATCCACCCGGTGCCTGAACAGTACGTGCGCGACCATCGCGAATCGCAGCGTGCTTCGCGCCCAATACCAGGGCAGCGATGGCTTCGTTGAAGCGTTCGTTGCCGGCTGGCCCGAGATAGGCCTTGGAGTCCTGCTCGTTGACGAGTCGCTGTTCAGCGGCCTTGACCGTATCGAGCACGGTGGTGACGCTGCGCTCGTCCCGGTATACACCGACGCCGAGGTCGACTTTCTCTGCTGAGGGATCGTTACGAAAGGCGGCAATCAAGCCGAGGATGGGATCCTCAGCAGGCAGATCGAGGCTGGCGAACATGGACTATTCTCTTTGCGGATGCTCGCCGCCCGCTGCGGCGAAACGGTGCGCCAGAATAGTTCACGGGAGCGAGTGGAAAGCTGCAAAAAACCGAGCGCCAAGGCGCCAATTTGGCGATGTTGGCCGAGCAACAGCGCCTGATTAGCGGAATGCACCAATAGGGCAAAAGCAGCGGCCAGCGTACAAAACCAGGCGCCCCCTCTTGTCTTACTGGGGGCCAGCTCTATGCTGTGGCCCAGCAGCACGGAAGTGCTAGCAAAGAAGTATGCACGCAGCCCATCACCCCATTTTCGTGATCCTATCGATCCTCACCGCGTGGTTTGGATCCTGGACCGCATTGGACCTGTTCCGTCGCGTGCGGGCGCATGGCGGCGCCTGGCAACTCGGCTGGATCGTGGCGGCCGGCGTGGCCATGGGCCTGAGCATCTGGTCCATGCACTTCATCGCCATGCTCGGCTTCAATCCCGGCAGCGAAGTGCGCTACGACGTGAGTCTCACGTTGTTGTCGTTGGCACTCGCCATGGCGACCACCGCATTCGCTTTTTTCTTTTCAGCGCGCCAACAGGGAGCCCCACGGCAACTGTTATGCGGCGTCATCATGGGAGCAGGCATTTGCACCATGCATTATGTCGGCATGGCGGCGCTGATCACCGAGGTCACGCTCAGCAACGACCCGATCTTCGTGACCATCGCATTCGTGATTGCGGTGAGTGCCTCCACCAGTGCGCTGGTGATGGCAGCGCGCGAAACTACGATCGGCCAACAAGTGCTCGGTGCGTTGGCGCTCGGTTTCGCCATCGTCGGCATGCACTACTCGGCCATGATGGGCGTGCAAATTCATTCGGAAAGCATTCATCACATCGTGCCCTCCGGCGCCGATGTCATCATGCTGGCCGTCGGCGTGGCGGCCGGAACGTTTTTTATCTTGTTGCTGACCTTGATTGCCGCGCTCTACGACCGACGCGTCGAAGCAATGGCACTGCGCGAGGCCTTGCGTAGCGAGCATCAACTGCGCGCCATCCTCGACAATCTTCCCATCGGTGTGCTGGTTGCCGCCTCACCATCCGGCGAAATCCGCTTCGCCAACGTGGAAGCGCAACGACTATTGGCCAAACCTGTCGGCTCGCAGGCACTGTGGGATCAGCCGTTGGCAGGCAGCGTCATCGACAACACCGGCGAACGGTTGCTGCCGGAGAACTATGTTCTGTACAAGGCGATGGCTGAGAACCGTCGCATCGAGCCGCAGGTACAAGCCTATCGTCGGGCCAACGGCGAGCTGGCGCATTTCGAAGTCACCGCGGCGCCGATCGAGGATCGTGGCGAACCGACGCTCGCGGTGGCCGCGTTTCAGGATGTCACCGCCAAGTTGCAGGCCGATCAGCGGGTCAACGACGCGGTGGCTGCCAAGGCGGAAGCCGAAGCGGCGCTGATGCACGCACAACGTCTGGATGCGCTGGGCCGGTTGACCGGTGGCGTCGCGCACGACTTCAACAATCTGCTGACCGTGGTCATCGGCGCGCTGGACGTGATCCTGCAGCACCCCGAAAACGCGGCTCGACGTAAACGATTGGGCGAAGCGGCGTTGGCCGCCGCACGTCGTGGCGAACGACTGACCGCGCAGCTGCTCGCGTTCGCACGCCGCCAACCGTTGCAACCGCAGGCCTGCGACTTGAATGAACTGATCCGCGAATCCGAGCCGCTGTTGAGACGCGCAACTGGCGAATCGCTGTCGGTGAAGCTGAAGTTGTGCGAGCAAGCCGCCATCGCACTCATCGATCCGACGCAGTTCGAAGCCTCGTTGTTCAATCTATTGGTGAATGCCGCCGATGCCAGCCCGCCGGGCAGCGAGATCGTGTTGCAAACCCAGCTCACCGAGGTGGCCTCGGGCGAGTTGCCCAATCTCGCGTCGGGACGCTACGTGCAAGTGACGGTGTCGGATCGCGGCGCCGGCATGAGCGAAGATATCTTGAGCCGCATCTTCGAACCTTTCTTCACCACCAAGGCGCCGGGCAAAGGCACCGGGCTGGGGTTGAGTCAGGTACATGGCTTCGTCCGCCAATCCGGCGGTGAAGTGCAAGTGCAAAGCGCAGTGGGCGAAGGAACGTCGTTCAGTGTGTATCTACCCATCGGCACCGCCGTTGCGCTACCTGAAACTAGCGCCGACACGCCGCCGCCCGCACCGGCTTTGTCATTGAACATTCTGTTGACCGAAGACGACGCTTCAGTGGCCGGTATCGTGGAAGTCATGCTGGCCGATCTTGGTCACAAGGTAACTCGCGCGGCCAACGCAGATGAGGCACTGCATCTCCTGCGTTCAGATACGCACATCGATGCGCTGCTGAGCGATGTTGTGATGCCTGGCGGAATGAATGGCGTGGAGCTGGCCAAGCGCGCGCAACAGCTGCGGCCGCAACTGAAAATCCTGCTGAGTTCAGGCTATGCCGGCGAGGCACTCGATGCATCGCTGGCACACAGCGCTTGGCCTTTCCTTAGAAAACCCTACCTGGCCAGCGAATTGGCCGACGCGCTCGCCCGCCTGAGACCGGCCGGCGATCATGATCAGACCCCCAGCCGCCGCCAGGCCTGAAACACCTGCTGAAAGTGACCTTATTTTCGCCGATTCCCGACTGACGTTGTGACCGGTGCCGAGTACATTCGGGCAGCCGAAACGGCCAGGTCACAAACAGGAATCGACAATGAGTGTCACGAATCGGAACTCGATGCGGATTGCGGGGATGTTGGCGTTGCTGTCGTTCGCAGCGGGCAATGCTCTGGCAGGCGATATCAAAGTCACATTGACCGGCGAGTATGAAGTGCCCGCCGTGACGACCAAAGCCACCGGCAGCGGCACCATCACCATCAAGGACGACAAGACGGTGACCGGCAGCGTCACCACCAAGGAACTGGTCGGCGTTGCCGCTCACATTCATGTGGCGCCGGTCGGCAAGAATGGCCCACCGGCCATCACGATGACCAAGACGGCGGACAATGTTTGGAGCGTGCCCGAAGGCTCCAAGCTCAGCGATGAACAGTACGCGGCATTCAAGGCCGGCGACTTGTATGTGAACGTGCACAGCGCTGCCAATAAGGGCGGCGAAATCCGCGGCCAGCTCAAGCCCTGAAACAACGCCACGCCGACGGTCCGTAATGTCACCGCCGGCGTGACGGCTTAGTCACATAACGAGGCCACTCGCTCTCATAACTATCCGTCGTTGGACATCGACCGACGCAAACAACAATGTTTGCTGACATCTCGATAGTTCAACGGGATATTCAAACGGGAGCGATAGTGATCGAGCGTCTCACATCGCGCGCCGCCAGCGGCGCGCTGCTTTTCATCCTGACCACCACTGCCACGCTGGCCGCCGACGACAAGGTCGAGCAAGTCGTGGTCACCGGCCGGCGTATTTCTGAAGCCTCCGTCGCCATCGGCACGGATGCCATCAGCAACACCATCTCGGTCACGCGTGAAGCGCTGCTGTCCGCGCCGTCAGGCATCTCCGGTTTGAAAATGCTGGAGTCGCTGCCCGGCTTCAACGTACAAGCCAACGACGCGTTGGGCTTGTACGAATTCGGCAACTCAGTGTTCGTACGCGCCTTCAATTTTCAACAGATCGGCTTCCTGTTGGATGAGATTCCCATGGGCCGCTCCGATCAGTTCGGCGGCAGTCCGATCTTCCGCTACGTAGACAATGAGAACCTCGGCCGCGTCGCCGCCTCTCAAGGCGCCGGCGATGTTTCCAAAGCCAGTTACGCTTCGCTCGGCCCCATCGTTCAATACTTGAGCGTGGACCCGGCGGATGAGTTTGGCATCACGCTCGCGCAAACCATCGGCAGCGACGACTTGCGCCGCTCCTTCATCAAGATCGAAAGCGGCGAGATCGGCGGTTTCTCCGGTTACCTGAGCCGTTCCAAAATCGACGGCGATTTGTGGCGCGGCCCTGGCACGGTCGATCGCGAACACATCGAGGCCAAGGCGCGCTACCAGTTCAGCGACACGCACGACCTTACGTTCCAGGCCGTGTACAACGACTTCTTCGACTACGACACGCCGTCCATCACCAAGGCGCAGTACGCCGGGGCTGCGAATGATTTGTTCGGCCGTCGTGGACGTTACTTCTCGTACCTGGGCTACGTGCCCGATCTGGCGCCCAGCGTGGCGGGCGTGCCCTACTCCGCCACCGCTCACAACCAGTACTACCAGCAGGCCATCAATCAACGCACCGACTATCTCTTCGGCCTCACGGATCGTGCACAGCTCAGCGACAATCTGCGACTGACGACAGCGGTTTATTACGAAGACAAGGAAGGTTACGGCGTGTCGCCTGAAGCTTATGCGACGTCGATCGCGCGCTATAACTCTGAAGTCGCCACCGTGCCCGGCTTATTCGCGCCACGCGGCCTGCAGTACGGACTATCGACCATCGCCGGCGATCGTCGCGGTATCAGCACGCGGCTGGAATATGAAGTTGGCATTCATACGCTGAGTGTCGGCGCCTGGTACGAAGTGGACGACTATCACCGTACCCAGGCCCGTTACAACCAGGTGGGCGGCAATCCCGCCGGCCGACCGCTGCTCAATGAGCCGGTTCATTTGCAACGCGACCACACCTCACAGCGCGACTCGCTGCAATTGTTCGTGAAGGACACGTTGTCGTTGCTGGATGATCGCCTGCAACTGGAGCTGGGTTTCAAAGCCCTGAACCTCGATTACGAGATCGAAGGTTTCCGTAACGCGGCTGACTACATCGCGCAACGTCGCGCTCGCATCACCGACAGCTGGGACGACGCGTTCCTGCCGCAAGTCGGCGCTGTGTTCTCGTTGAATGCCACCGACCAGCTATTCGCATCCTTATCGGAAAACCTGGCATTGCCTCGCGGTGCGGACGACGTGTTCGCTGGCCCCGACAATCCCACTGTGATTCAGAGCCTGGATGCTGAGACCTCGAGAAACGTCGAGATCGGCTTCCGTACCAATCGGCCGACATTCAACGCCGCGCTCGCGATCTATCAAACGTCGTTCGAGAACTTCCTGCAGGCCTACAGCGTCTCCGTGCCGGGCGGCGGCGGGCGCACTGAGACGTTCTACGCCAATGTCGGCGACGTGGAAGCGTACGGCGCCGAGTTGAGCGGCGTGTGGAAGCCGCACCTGTTGCAAGAGAAGGTGTATTTCAACGCCAACTTCACTTACAACGTGGCCGAGTTCCAGGATGACTACGCCACCAACAATCTGAACACCGGTGGCTCGCTGGCTCGACTGCAGATCGAAGGCAATCGTCTGCCGGATAACGCCAAGTACGTGCTGCAGTCGGGCGTAACGTTCGAGCCGTTGTCGTGGCTCATCGTGAACCTGTCGGCGCGTTATCTGAGCAGCCGCTACAGCGACTACCTGAACGCGGAACAGATCGGCGGTTATACGATCTATAACGCGTATGTAGACGTGGGCGGTGAAGGCTTGAACATCGGGCCGGTGCGCGACCTGAAGCTGCGCTTCAACGTCGACAACCTCACCGACAAGGACTACTTGGGCACCATCAATACCGTAGTCACTGGCAACGGCAGCTTCCGTCCGGGGCCGGATCGCACCTATCAGGCGACGCTCACTGCGAGCTTCTAAGACGAACGAGCCCGCGCTGTCGCCGTCATTGCAGTGACGGCGGTCCAGCGCCCCGCCCGAGTCAACCAATCCAATCGCATGCTCATTTGTTCTCGTACGCTTCGGGGCCGGGCGGTTCCGCCGGCAACGGCTCGTTATACCCGAAACCGCGATTGCCATCGGGCCCGATCACGCCCGCGCCCGGGCCGATCAGCGCGCCCGACAAATTGCTTTCGTTGCAGGCATATTCTTTCTGACCCAGACCTTCGTCGGCACGCACCCAGGTGCGCTTGAACAGGAACGGGCGCGAGTAATACTTCAGATCGGTGACCGTCATCTCCAAGTTCAAATGATGATAGTCGGGCCGGGTCCAGCGCTCGATCACCTGAGTCTGATCGCTGGTGGGATTGCCGTTTTCATCCAGCCAGATCCGCTCTTTGGCACTGTCCTTCAAGCCCCGGGTTTCGATGACCAGCGTCTCGCCTTCCCAATGCGCGATGGCATGGCCGAAGTACAACGGCTCGAGCTGCGTCGCGTGCTTGAGCTTCGGATCGATACTTACCAAGCGATACGTGTTGTAGTTGTACGTGGTCGCGAGTCGCGCCGGCGTATGCAGAATCTCGAACGGCAGGCCGCTGCCGTTGTGGCGAGGAATACCGCCGAGAATGCACTGAGCCTCCGGATCCACCGTGTGGTTCTGGGAATAGATCAGCGCTCGCTTGCCCACCTCATTGAAGGGCAGGATGAAGTTCGGCTCGTCCTTGCCGAGATTGCCGCCCGGCTTGCCCTTCTCTCGCACCGGCCGCCAGAAACCACTGAGATCCGGTTTGCCGTCCAGGCCGATGGGTGTTGGCTGCTTCGGTCCGTCATAGCCCTGACCGCGCATCAACGCCGATGTTTGATCTTCGTCCGCTGCCTTCTTGGGCGGCGGTGTTTGCGCCAGCGCCAGGATCGCTACCCACGAGAGCAAGGCGCCGCCGGCAATACGATGAATGTTGGACATGTGACTTCTCTCAACGCTTGGCGGCGGTAGCAGGCGGCGGCGGCACATCGGATGGCTTGGGCTTGTTAGGCCGGAACAGCCAATAAGCCGTGCCCCGCGAGGAGTCCACCGAGCCGAACGGCAAGTCAGGCAAGAGTTGATTGTTGGGACCGTAACCGCGATTGCCGTTGGCACCGATGACGCCCGGACCCGGCTCGAGATGATTCACGATCCAAGGCGTGTTCCATTCGCACGAGAATTCCTTGAGCGACTCACCCGGCCCGCCGAGCACCCAGCTGCGCTTATAAGTGACCGGCTTGGTGTAATAGAGCGGGTCGGTGTAAGTCAGCGTCAGATTCAAATGATGAAAGTCCGGCCGCGACCAACGCTCGACCACGTGCGCCTGGACACTTTGCGGATTGCCGTTGTCGTCCAGCCAGATCCGGCCATCGGCACTGTCGCGAAAGCCCACGGAATCGATCACCAAAGTGTCGCCGTCCCAAGCACCGATGGCATTGCCAAGGTATTCCGGATCCGGATCTTCCTCTTGCTTGCGCCCGTCGAGCCACACCCACCGATGCCAGCTCAACGCATGAAACGTCCCGAGTCGCTTGGGCGTGTGCAGAATCTCGAACGGCAACACGCTGGTCAGCAACCGTGGAATGCCCGTGATGATGCACCTGGCTTCCGGATCCACGGTCTTGGTGAGGTTGTCGTGGAGCACCTGCTGGCCCTGCGCACTGTATGGCAGCTTGAACTTCGGCAGGTCTTTGCCGAGGTTGCCGTCGGGCTTGCCCGGCTCATGCAACAGCTTCCAATAGCCGGTGAGCAGCGGCTTGCCCTGCGCGTCCCGCGGCGTCGCCACTTTCGGGCCGCGATAGTCCTTACCCAACAGCAGCTCCGCCGAGGCCGGGTAACTCTGCGCCAGCGCGACTTGCGCAAAAACCGTCAGAACCGCTGCCAGCATCGGTCGGCGCCAAAAAACAAACATACGCACTCATTCCTCGTTCAGGCTGGTCTGCGAGATGAGCACAAAATACGTGGCACGGTCGCTCCAAGTCATCCACTCGCGGTTCCGTTACTTGTCTGAGCAAGCGAACTCGCCGGTTGTTACCCGAAACAAACTTGATACATGCCCACTCAGAGACCGCGTCACTCTGCGACTTGCGTCGCCGCGCATGTTTTCCGCTCTCGCGCCGCGTCCAACCACTCGTTTGGAGATATGAAAATACTCCGACTTCATTTATCGCCGTGTAATGTTCGGCGTAGGATGCGCGCCCATTGCTGACAGCGCACTAACAATTAGAGACATCACGACGGACACAACGATGAACCTTCGTCACTCGTTACTGCTCGCCACGGCTTGCTCGTCGCTGCTGTTTGCATCGGCACAGGCTCATCACTCTTTCGCAGCGATGTACGACGCCGCCAAGCCCGTGCGCCTGGTCGGCACGCTGACCAAAGTGGAATGGACCAATCCGCACTCCTACTTTCATTTGAACGTGACGGCGAAGGACGGCAGCGTGTCGACCTGGGCCTGCGAAGGCGCCGGCCCCGGCGCGTTGTCTCGCCGCGGCTTCAATAAGAGCGACATCAAGATCGGCGATCAGCTGATCGTCGACGGCTACTTGGCCAAAGCCGGCGGCAAGATCATCGATGCGCGGCGCGTGACGTTGCCGAACGGCAAGATCGTCAGCGGCGGCACTCCCGGCGACGGCGGCCCTGGCGATGCCGCGGGCGCCGGTCGCCCTCCCGGTCAATAACAGTAAGGACGCGCCATCGTGAGAATGCTGATCGCGGACGATGACGCGGACCTGCTCGCGTTGCTGGAGTATTCGCTGAGCGAAGCCGGCTACGACGTGCTGACTGCTGCCGATGGCGCTGCGGCCATCGCGGCGTTCGAAAAGGAAGATCCTGACTTCGCGCTACTGGACGTGAACATGCCTGCGTTCGACGGCCTGCAGGTGTGCCGCGAGATCCGCCGACGCTCCATGATTCCAGTGATGATGCTGACGGCGAGGAACATGGAGGAAGACCTGGTAGCGGCGTTGGATAGCGGCGCCGACGACTTTCTGAGCAAGCCCTTCAGCCCTCGCATCCTGCTAGCACGCATCCGAGCACTGGCGCGCCGGAGTGAAAATCGCCCCGCTGATCTGGTGGAGAGCGGCAACGTGCGTTTCGATCCAGCACAGCGGACAGTGCAAATCGGCGCCGCCGAGCCGGTACGATTGACGGCGCTAGAGCTGCGCGTGGTCGAACTCTTTCTCACTCATCCTGGGCGCACCGTCGTGACGGATCAGCTCACCCGACACTTGTGGGGTCGCGCTACTGGCCACGAGCGCCGCACGCTAAAACAACTCATCTATCGCCTGCGCCACAAGCTGGAAGCCGACCCTTCCGCTCCGCAGACTTTGCTCACCACACCCGGCGCCGGTTATCGGTTCGTGGTCGATACCGGCGCTTGATAACTTCGCGCCTGATAACTTTTTAGGTGCCGGCTAGACCGTTCGCTTCTGTGACTGATATTTCGCCTTGAGTCGACTGACTCCGTGACCGCAGTTGGCTAACGTTCCAACATGCGTCTACGTAATTTGCTCTTGGCCACGGTCGCCACGCTGATCTCCACGACGGCCGTTCACGCCAACGATGCCGACACGGCCGTGAAGTGGCAGTGGCGCGTCGAGCCGAGCGCCGTCAAACCCGGCGAAGACGCTGAGATCATATTCTCGGCCGCCATTCCCGAAGGCTTCATTCTGTATTCCTCGGACTTCTCCGCCGAACTCGGCCCGCGTCCGGCCAAGTTCAGCTACGAAGCCCGCGACGACATCGAAATCAAAGGCCCGATCGCGGCCGTGGAATCCAAGCGCAAGAAAGACAAAGTCTTCGGCAGCGAATACAGCTACTTCGCGAATCGCGCCGAGTTCCGACAGAAGGTGCGCGTGCTGAAGAGCGACACCACGCTCACCGGCCGCATCGACGGTCAGACCTGCCAGGAAAAAGACGGCGTGTGCCTGCTGTTCAAGGAACCGTTCTCGATTCGCCTGAACTAGCGTCGGCTTCTTTCCATCAAGAGCGCGTGCACGCGCCGCCGCCATGTCATTGCTACCCGAGCTGATCCGGCACGTTTACGATTCACCGCTCGCCACCGCGATCCGCGAATCCAACAATCTGTTTCCCATCCTGCAGACGTTTCACATCGTCGGCACCATTCTGCTGGCCGGCGCCATCGCCATTGTGGATCTGACGTTGTTAGGCACGCTGTTTCGAAGCACCGCGCCAGCCACGCTGACTCGTTCGCTGTTGCCGCTGACTTGGTTGGGATTCGGTGTGATGTTGATCAGCGGCGGGCTGCTGTTCATTGCGCAGTCGGCGCGCATCTACACCAACGTGTTCTTGCAGCTCAAGCTGGGGCTGCTGGCCGTCGCGCTATTCAACGTCGGACTGTTTCATGCCACGACGTTTCGTCATGCCTCGCGCTGGCAGAACGCATCTGACGCGCCTGCCAGCGCGAAAGCTTTCGCGGCGATTTCTCTCGTGAGCTGGACAGCGGTTATTGTCACCGGCCGCTTCATCGCCTACTTCTAGAGCGGCCACGCATGTTCTTGTACGACTTCTTCGTGTGGCTCGGCGAAACCGCCATCGGCCGATTCTTGAACGAATCGACGGCGGCCTTTGCCGCCACCGAGTCGTTACACATCGTGGCGCTGTCATTGATCGGCGGCGTCATTCTCGTCACGCACCTGCGCGCACTCGGTGTGACTCTGAAACCCATTGGCGCCGGCGAAGTGTCTCGCACGCTGCAGCCGGTTGCGTACTTGAGCTTGGTCGTTGTTGCCATCTCCGGCTTGCTGCTGGTGGCAGCCGGACCTTTCAAGTACTACACCAACCCGCTGTTTCCCGTGAAGCTGGCACTGTTAGTCGCAGCGCTGATTTCGCAGCGCTGGCTGCATCGATTGGTGACACGCACCGATGCTTCACCCTCGGTTGTGCGCGCTGTTGCCGCCTCCTCTCTAGTGCTCTGGACCGGCGTGGTCATCACCGGTCGCTGGCTGGGCCTCATCTGAGCCCAGCCCTTTGTAACCCGCTTCGTGGGCGCTTCAGTCTAGATACTGCTCCTGACCCGCAAAGCCGATTCGCTCGATACCGCTTCTCTGTGCCATGCCGAGCACTTGTGCGACGTGATCGTACTTCGCTCGCTTATCGGGGCGGACGTGCAATTCTGGTTGAGTACTTTGGGCCGCGGCCGATTGGAAATATTGTTCCAACTGCGCCAAGCCTGGCACCACTGTGCCGTTCCACAGAATCGTGCCGTCGAAGTCGATAGATAAGTTGATAGTTTCGCGCTGGGTTTCTGGCCCCGGGCCTTGAGGCATGTCGAGATTGATACTGTTGGTCATCACCGGCAACGTGATGATGAACATGATCAGTAGTACCAACATCACGTCGATCAACGGCGTGGTGTTCATATCGACCATGAGTTCGTTACCAGCGCCTGAAGAAATAGTCATCGCCATGAACGTCACTCCTTATGTTTGATTACTATCCAGGGAGCTTCGGACAGATTGGGACGGGGTGAAAATAGCTCACGATTTGCGCTGGCGCGCCCAGTAGAAGTCACCAGACTGGGAAGAGAACTCTGGATGTTTTCGGTGGTCTGAGGCTGGAGCGTCCTTCGGACCGGAGCGGAGGCTGGAGACCGGAGGTCAGAGATCGGATGTCGAAGACCGGAGGTCGGAGGTCGGAGTGGAGTCGCGTCGGTGGCTGGCGGGGGCTGTCGGGGAGAAGTGCTCTCCCGGCACCGGCACGGTCGCAGCGCCACTGCGCCGCTCCGCGCACG
>NZ_JAEUPY010000150.1 GCF_016790065.1 Steroidobacter sp. | reverse complement strand
CCTGCACGCAACAGGAGATGAACACGCACATGCTGATCGATCCGGCGCTCATGCGTGCGAAGCCGGCAATCTACTGGAGCATGCTGCAGACCGCCGAGCAGGTCGCCAGTCGCTATCGGATTTCCAAGGAGCGTCAGGATGAGTATGGCGTGGCGAGCCAGCTCAAGGCCACCGCTGCCGCAGCCGCCGGCAAGTTCAACGACGAGATCGTGCCGATAACAGTGACAGCCGGTGTGATCGACAAGGCAACCCGTGCGATGGTCACGCGCGAAGTGACTGTCGCGGCTGACGAAGGCATACGTCCCGACACCACACTGGAAGGAGTGTCGAAGATTCGCTCGGCGCTGCCGGGAGGTGTCATCACGGCCGGCAATGCGAGCCAGTTCTCCGATGGCTCGGCGGCGTGCGTCGTGATGGATGCGGCACTCGCTGCAAAGCGCGGCCTCGAGCCGCTGGGCATTTACCGGGGATTTGCTGTGGCCGGCTGCGAGCCGGATGAAATGGGCATCGGTCCGGTGTTCGCCGTGCCAAAACTTCTCCAACGAGTTGGCCTCGGGATAGAAGACATCGGCCTGTGGGAACTGAACGAGGCGTTCGCAGTACAGGTTCTCTACTGTGCCGACACACTGGGCATTCCCATGGACCGGCTCAACGTCAACGGCGGCGCGATCGCAGTCGGCCATCCCTACGGCGTGTCGGGCGCGCGACTCGTCGGCCATGCGCTGCGCGAAGGCAAGCGCCGCGGCGTCAAGTATGTCGTCGTCACGATGTGCATCGGTGGCGGGCAGGGCGCCGCCGGATTGTTCGAAGTCGTTTGATCGACCCAGTGCTCGCGAGCGCTAGTATTTCCCGATGCTGAAGCTCGCCATCGTCACCCGCCAGCCGTGCGCGCCGTTGCGAAACGCGAACATCACGCGGGTGTCCTCTTCCGGCTCGCCGGCTTTGGCCGCGGTGCAGTGCTCCGCGAGGAAGGCGACAGCGAGGTCGCCGGAGCTGCGGATCGGATCGACGATCGCGAGCGTGCAGCGTGGGCCGGCGGCGGTATGCGCGGCAAGCGAACCCATGAATGACTTCAAATTGCGGTACGAGCCTTTCTCACCTTCGCCCGTCACCATCAGATCATCCTCGAACAGGGCGGCGGCAATTTCTTCGGCCGAGGCACTGCGATGAAACAGCGCGTTGGCCTTATCGACAGTTGATTGAATTCCGGCGCGCGCCTGGCTGAGATCGGCGGATAGCGTCAATGCAGGCATGAGAGTTACTGCGAGGCTCATCGCGGTCGCGCTGGTCGCGCGCAGAAATACAGATGTCATGGTTAGCTCCTGATGAGTTGGTTCGCTTGCGCACGCGGAACGACGGCGGCGGCTGGCAGTGCTCACTCGTTCCTTGGCATGCACTTTAGGAGCAGCACGCAGTGGCAGGGTATCCGTGATCGGCAACCTGCAGTGGAGCACGCCGTCGCCGGTCAGGCACTTCCAGCGCCCCTGGTTGCCGATCACGGATACGGGTGTGGTTCGGCTCCATATTAGAGTCGGCTCGACGAGCATGCGACGGGCGCAAGCAGCGGTCCATTGGCGGTCGGTTCGGGGACGAGCGGATGAAGAAGATATCTGGTCTTGCGATGCTGATTCTATTGAGCGTGAGTGCCGCTACGGTGCATGCAGCCGCCAGCGATGCCGCGCCACGCGCCAGCGATTGGCCGCTGATCGGCGGCAATGCTGAAGTCTGGCACCACAGCTCATCGACGCAGATCAACGCCTCGAACATCGAGAAACTAGGTGTCGCTTGGGTGGCCGAGATGCCTTCACGCGACGGGCTCGTCGGCAATCCGATCGTCGTTGATGGCGTGGTGTACCAATCCGGTCCACTCGGACGTGCCTACGCCAATGACGTTCGCACTGGAAAACTACTGTGGATGTTCGCTCCGGAAATCGACTTTGGCGACAAGCAGCGACTGATCTCCGTATGGTCGCTGCGCTACAGCCGCGGTCTTTCCGTGTTGGAAGACAACGTCTATGTCGCTGCCGGAGATTGCCGACTGTTCGCTGTGGATCGCAAGACCGGCAAGCAGAAATGGGAGGCCGTGTCCTGCGACATCGGCCAGGACTACGGAATAACAGCGGCGCCCAGAGTGGGTGGCGGTAAGGTCTTCATCGGCAACGTCTGCGTCGACACGGGCGCAAACCGCGGCTTCGTCGATGCATTCGATGCCAACACCGGCAAGCGTCTGTGGCGCTTCTACACCATGCCCGGCGATCCGACCCAGCCGTTCGAGTCAAAGACGATGGAGATGGCGGCCAAGACCTGGGGTACAGATTACTGGAAGAAAACGCGCGGCTGCGTCAGTGCGTGGGACTCGCTCACCTACGATGACAAGCTCAACTTGCTCTACATCGGCACCGGCAGCGCCGCGCCGCTGAGCCCGCCGGAGCGCGCCGCTGATGCAGGCGATGAACTGTTCGTGGACTCCATCATCGCGGTGAATGCCAGCACCGGTGAGTACGTCTGGCATTACCAGACTGTGCAGCACGACGGTTGGGATCTCGCCGCGGTGTCGCCGGTCTCGATCGCCGAGTTGCCGATCAAGGGCAAGCAGCGGCGTGTCGTCATGACTGCGCCGAAGAATGGCTTTTTCTACGTCCTGGATGCCGAGACCGGCAAGTTCCTGTCTGCCAGCAACTACACAGACGTGAATTGGGCCTCGCATATCGACAGCACTACCGGTCGACCGGTCACCATTGCGGACGCACGCTACTGGGAGCGGCCCGGGCAAGCGAGTGTCGTTTCACCCGCAGTGGGTGGCGCGCATACCTGGCAGGCAATGGCGTTCAATCCAGCGACGCGGCTCGCTTACATACCGGTGTCGGTAACGCCCACGCTCATGAAGCTCGATCCGGAGGCCGTGGTCGGCGGTGTTTCCGTTGACATGTACTACGGATCGAAAGGCGATCCGAAATGGACGGCCCGGGGTGAGTTGGTCGCATGGGATCCAATGACGCAGAAAGCTCGTTGGCGCGTCATGCGCGAGCTGCCGTACAACAGCGGCGTGCTGTCGACCTCGGGCAATCTGGTGTTCCAGGGAACGGCGGTAGGCAAGTTCGATGCGTTTGCTGCGGACACCGGCAAGCAGCTGTGGTCCTTCGATACTCATGCCTCGATGTTGGCGGCGCCGACGTCGGTCGAGGTCGATGGCCAACAGCTGGTTCTGGTGGCTACCGGCAACTCGGGCTCATCGGCCGCTGCGACCAATCTCGCGCGCTACACGAGCACGCCGCAAACTCGCGCGCCATCGCGGCTCATCGCTTTCAAACTGGGAGGAACAGGTTCGATCCCCGCGACCGTGGTGCAGGAGTTTCCGAAACCGCCGTTGCCACGCCAGCCGGTCGAGCTGGCGAAGAAAGGTGCGGAATATTTCGAGGCTGAATGGTGTGTCGGCTGTCACGGGCACGGGGCGGAGAATGTCAGGTCGTCGATTCCCGATCTGCGACTGTCGTCGCCGCAGACGCATCAGCAATTCGAGGCCATCGTGCGCGGAGGCTTGCGACGTAACAATGGAATGCCGGCGTTTCCGCATCTATCGGCCGAGCATCTGCAGGCCATCCAGGCACACGTCATCAATGAAGCCTGGAATGCCTATGAAGCCCAGGAGGCGGCGAAGGCGCATTCCAAATCGCGTTGAGACAAATCGAGTTGAGACAAGTCGCGTTGTGACTCGGATGCGCAGCGGGGAGTGCGCGCGATCGGCGCTCGAGCAGGCGTCAGTCGCGTCGACGCGCGGAGCGGGAGGCGCCCGCGTCTGCGGACCCACGGTTGCTGGGCAACGGCGCTGACAACCGCGCGGCAATTTGTTCTTTTAGCTTCGCGGACGGTTCGGTCGGGGAGAAGTGCGGATCGACCAGTGATCGAAAGATGATCCCGATCAGCGATCCGAGAATGGACTCTGCCTCCGCCAGCGGCTCGATGCCCGCTTGAATCT
>NZ_JAEUPY010000048.1 GCF_016790065.1 Steroidobacter sp. | reverse complement strand
TAGCGCTCCTCCGGTTGCTCATACATTCCAACTTCACCGGCCAAGGTCGCGGCGTATTCCGCCCAGCCCTCGTTGTATGCGTTGACGAAGCTATGAGTGCGCAGCGGATGTAGCGCAGTGTTCTCTCGCTGCGTGGCCATGTGCAGATGATGACCGGGGACCAACTCGTGATAGTTCAGCGCCGCGACGTTATGAAGCGGTTGACGCGACAGGTTCGCGCTGTTGAACAAGTATCGACCTGAGTTGCGATCAGGCCGAGGCGCGTCGTAGTAGCCGAAAGTCATCGAGCCTTGCAGCGCTTCCGGCAAAGGCTCCACGCCATAGTCAGCGTTCGGCGCAGTTCGGAACAACTCCTTGAAGCGCGGCGCCAGTCGGTCGATGTAACGCTGGAACACGGCCGTGATAGCCGCCGGCGTTTCGGCCCGCCAGCGTGGATCAGCTGCGATGCTCGCTAGAAATGCGGCATCGTCGCCCTTGAATCCCAGCTCGTCGCGCACCTTGGCCTTTTGCGCTTCGATCTGCGCCATGCGCGCATGGCCCTTCTCGAATACCTGTTGCGGCGAAAGATCCTGCGTCGTGTGTACGCGCACCAGCGCTTCATAAATTTCAGCGCCACCTGCGTACTGCCCCATGCCGACAGCGGTCGGCGCCTTGGCGAGATAGTCGTCGTCAAATACGGCCAGCAAAGCGTCGAAGGCAGGTGCGATGCTGTGATTGATACGACGTTCGAGTTCCACCGAGAAGGCCGCTGTACCCAGACCACCGAGGCGCTCAGGGGTCACGCTCCAAACATCGCGGATCTGGCCCTTGAAGCCAGTAATCAATGTGCGAGCCGAAGCGATCTGCAACACAGGCATGCGCATGCCACGCTCCGCCTGCCCCACGGTGCGCTCGCGCATTTGATCGAACATACGTGCGTAGTCCGCCGCGAGTCCCAGGTACCGGTCCAGGTCGCCGGTATCTTGAAAGCGAAAACTCCGAATGGTCGCGTGGGCAAAGTTGAGCAGGAAACCGGCGCAGTAGGCCGTGGGTAGGAACATGCCGAAAAAGCCAACGCAGCTCGGATCGCACACCGTCCAGTACCAATCAGCCTCTCGCGCCCAGATCCCCGCACGCGACCGGGCGACACGCAATGAGAGCGCGAGATCGTGCGGCAACCCATCGGGATCGAGAGCGTCGATGCGCTTCAGCAGTTTCTGCCCGACCTCGGACTTCCGAGACACTTCGGCGAACGAAAGATCCGGCAGCCGCGACGGCATGATCCCTAAGTTCTGCTGAACGTAAGGACCACGACGCACCTCTTCCCAGGCGTCCTCGACGATACGTTGCGCGGTGCCGATTCGGCGGGACACGGAATCCGAAGTCATAAATATCGGTCCTCTACAATCAAAGCAGGGCGTTCTTGACGATACTGCCCGCCTGCATCACCAGCGGAATGTGCGCGCCGCCATCCTGCAACAGCGCCAGATCGGACAAAGGATCGCCATCGACCACGATCAGATCGGCGACCGCGCCTTCAGCAACGATGCCGAGTTGACCGTCGCGTTGGAGTAGCGACGCGTTGGTCAAAGTTGCCGAGCGAAGCAGTTCCGCTGGCGTCAGCACTTCGGAGCGGATCAAGAATTCGCGCGACTGGTGTTCGTGCAGGGGGCCGAGCAAATCCGTGCCGAAGCCGAGCCGAACGCCGGCGGCTTTGCAGATTTCCAACGACGCGACTCCCGCCTGCAGCACCTTGGTGTTCTTGGCACGGCTCGCCTCACTCATGCCCAGCTCGGCGCCAAAACGATCCAGGCAATCGTAGGTCACCAATGTTGGCACCACGAAGGCACCCTGCTCAGCGGCTTGTTGCGCGGTCTTGGCATCGATCATGTTGCCGTGTTCGATGGACCGCACGCCGCAATCGAGTGCGCGCGAGATCGCTGCCGAAGAGTAAGCATGAGCACACACGTAAGCACCCCAGTCCGTCGCTGCTTGCACCGCCGCCGAAATCTCCTGCGGCGTGAATTGCAAGCTCTCGAGCGGATCGTGAGGCGAAGCGACGCCGCCCGAAACGGTGAGTTTGATGTGGTCGGCGCCCTGCCTGAGCTGCTCGCGCACCGCTGCCAACATGCCGGGCACACCATCGACCACCGCACACAACAGATCCAACCCGCTGCAACATCCACAACCGACCGGACCGCTCTCGGTGCGTTCGCGATAGTCGACATGCCCACCGGTTTGGCTGATGGCTCGCCCGGCAATGAACAGCCGCGGACCTCGCACGACGCCGCTGGCCAATGCTTCCTTCAAGCCATGATCGGCTCCCCCGGTATCGCGTACCGTGGTAAAGCCTCGGTCCAACATGCCGCTGAGAATGGGGCCGGCGCGAAGTGCCGCGAGCGTGGCCGGCATTTGTTTCAGCTTGCCGATGTTGAGTTCGGAAATCATCACATGCACATGCGCGTCGATCAGGCCTGGCATGAGCGTTCGGCCTTTGAGGTCAATCGTGGCTGCGTGTGATGCTGTGGACATCCGCTCCTCAGTTGAACGGATCACCCCTCGTTCGATCACGACATCCGCAGGGTCGCGAAGCAGCCCGGCTGCAACGTCCAACACGCGCGCGTTTCTGAAGATCAACACGAGCGCGCCGCCGCCCAATGACGGACGTAGCTGAGATCCACGTCGAGCACCTCCGGGTACCGCGCACGAAATGCCACATCCAGCCCCGGGCCGGAGCCGCACAGGTAGCGCTCGAAGAAACGCAGTACGAAGTCGTTTAAGACGCAGCTCATGCGCCGACCCTCAATGGCGCTGCAAATCGCGGCGGCCGAGGCACTGGATTGGCCGATTTCCGGAGGGATGAGGCACAGATCGGTGTAACTGTAGTGAATCGAACCTCGGGTCTCGACGCGGATCACATCCTCGCGGGTACCGATGCCAGTCAGGCGCTCGAAGAAGAACTCGGAATGCGGGGACAACGTTTTCCCGGGCAGCCCCAACCTGAAGTCATGGTGCATGACCAGGCTAGCCGCATCGATCTCGGCATCGAACAGGTCCGCGTCGAACACACCGCCATCGAGGTTCACCGTCGCGCGAACGCGTGGGTGTCGATGTGCCGCGGCCGAGGCACTCGATCCAAACGACATGCCAATCGTGCCGATGCGCTCTGAATCCACCAACGAGCGCAGACTCGCGCCCGCGCCAGGTAGAGCGCCGTTGAGCAAGCGGTCGATGACGTGCAGACAATCTTGTTCCCAAATCAGATAGTGCGGGGCCAGCACGAAGTTGCGAATGTTTCGTTGTTGCGCCTGATGACGCGTGCCGATGTCGGGATCCAGGTACGCAGCCAGATAGTCCGGCGCAAAACCTTGCGTCATCGTTTCGGTAAACAATGCGGCGTCGGCAAGGACGACGTCGCCGTTCTCATGCAGCGTGGCGCTCGATGTGTAGGGATGGCTGATGGCGACCACCAGGTAGCCATGGCTAGCGAGATGCTCCATCAAAAACGTATTCGACTGCAGATAGGCAAACACACCGTGTGAGAACACCACGGTTGGCAGCGGACCACCGAGCGGCGGCGCGCCTTCATAAGAATGAGTTGGGATGTTGAACAGCTCGCCAAAGCTCGCACCGAGCGGCAGCGAGTGAGTCCAGAACCGACCGATGACGTGCTCCATTTCGAGCGGTTTGGCGTAGGGCCGCGGCGAGCCCGTTACGGAGGCGGCCGGATACCAGGCGCGCGCAGGAATTCGTCGCGGCTGACCGGGCGCAAAGCACTCTTCCCGACCAGGGTCGACGAACTCGACATCAACGACGCCGATCGGATGTCGCCCGGTGGGCTTGGGCAAGCGAATAGTGGGCGGCAAGCGCGGCTCCTGATCGCCGTCAGCGGCGTGACACAGCCCAATCGTCGCTCAGGACGCGCTACTCAGCTTTGTCAGCGCCCCGCCGAATTTTTGATTTTCCACCTGGCTCGGCTCAAGACCCCGTCTCAGCGGTTTCCAGCAGCGCCGCGCAGTTCTCATCCTTGGCCAGGCCGGGGTCGACGAATGCGATGACGGCGGCGATTGGTGCCACCACTGCGCCAAGCGCGGCGGCGACGGCCCCCTGCTTGGCCACCTTGCCCGCGTTCACGCCGATGCTCGGATCGCGAAGGTGACCGTTGATCTCGACGGGCGTACGTAATCGAGCCAGCCGCAGTTTCTTGGGCTCGCCTTTGATGGAGAGATCCAGCTCTTCCGGCCCGAGGCGAATTTCGCCTCGGCCGGCGATGCGAACATCTTTCGTGTCGAACACCACGTTGTCGGCGCGCATGACGCCATCTTTCACGTTGAACTGCGCGACTCCGCAACGAATCTCGGTTTTGTCGTCACTGCCTTTCAGCAGCAAGCCGATACCGCGAGCCACGTTGATGCCAGTCAGCTCAGCGAGCGCGGCGTTCACTTCTCCGTGTGGCAGGACGAGCGATACTCTTCCATCCGCACCCGCCATCACGTCGTGGACGGAATCGCCTTTGCCTTCGATGACGGCACGCGCCTGCACGATGCCGCCCAGCGGCGGTTTTGCGTCCGGCTTCTTGCCTTTCAATTGATCGAGCTGAACATTCTGGATTCGTACATCGACTTTGCTTTCGGGAATCTTGCCCCGTGCATCGACGCGCGCAGTGCCGCGAACCAGGCCCTGCGGCATTTCCAACTCGAATGGCGCAAGTTCCAGCACGCCGTCATCGAGCTTGATATGAAAGGCCACTTTCTTCAGCGGCACCGTGCCCGCATCGATGGATCCCGCCTGGAAGCGCACATCCGCATCCATTGCCCTGACGCGATTCACTTGCAAGCGCGCAGTAGGAAACAAACGCGCGCTCGCCTTCGCCGGTGCAGCTTCCTTCGCTCCCTCGGTCGAGGGCTTCGGCGCCTCGCTATGTCCCTCCAAGCTGCCCGCTTTAGCAGGCTCCGCACCCAGCGACGCCGCGAGATCCATGAGCCGCAATTGGCGAGACTCTAGCTTGCCGGTGAGCGACGGCCGCTTCTTGGAAGAGTCCAACCGCAATTCACCGCCGATATCGCTACGGCCCACCTTTCCCGTGAGTTTATTCACCGTGGTGATCTGCCCATCCCGCTCGACGTGAGCCGAGAAATCGAAGGGCGGTGTGTTCGGTAAAGCAAGCTGGGTCAGATAATAAAGATCGGCGAGATCGCCGCCCTTGGCATGCACGTTCAACTCCACCTGCCCGAGATCGAACGGCTTTTTCACCTTGCCATCGGACTGCACCCGAATGTCGCCGGCAGCCACCTGCACCTTGAAGGGATACGGATCGTCGGGATCCAGATTGATCAACGGTCCGCCGCCCACATTCATATTGAACGGCTGCTGGTTGATGGTGCCCTTGCCGCGAATTCGAAACGCAAAAGTTTCGTTCTGACCGATGGACTCATGCGCCTGCACGCTGCCATCGACCTTCAACTTCAGGATTTCATCTCGAACGGTAAGTTCGCCGTCTTGAATCAGGAAGTCTCGCACCACTGGCAGTTTGGCGGGTTTGCCCGCAGGCGCATTGCTCGGCCTGGTGCTCTCGAACGTCCAGTTGGCGCGACCTTGCACGTCTCGATGCAAATAAACATTGGGTTTGACGAGTTCGACGCGCGGCAGGATGACGTCGCCGATGAACAGCGGCAGCAACTTCACCTGCAGATCGATCTGCTCGATCTGCACCATGGGTTGCTTGGCCTGTTCCCAAGGTGGATTGCCCACCACTAAACCGCCGACACGAACTCGCGGTGTGAACGACCAGATGTGTACATCCAGATCGCCCTCGATCTTCACGACGCGACCGGAGGCCGCACTCGCCATCCGTTCGATCGGGCCCTTCAGTCGGTTCCAATCGGCGAACGCCAACACCAGCAGGACCACGACGAAGAGTCCCAGCACCGTGATGCCGGTCCACTTCAGCGCCGTCCGCGCTTTGGGCGGCAAGCGGTGTGTGTCCGGTCGATGGGTGGCTGGATCGTCGTCGCTCACCCAGTGCTAACTACCCGAACCGACTACACGTTCCTCCGTAGCGGTAATCCTCGACAGCCGGCGTCGCAAATCCCCTTCACGACCATTCCATTGACGACCAGGGCGTCGGCAATTATTTCAGGCGCTTGAACACTGAGCCGGTGCTGAAATCGAAACCGGCGATCTGGCCGCGCGGATCGAGCCGGAAGCTCACGAAAAAATTTCGCGATTCCATTTCGTAGGGCCAGCGCGGCTTGGCTTGGAACTGATCCTGTTGCCAATGACTCAGCTCGTACTGCATCCGACCGGCGTCGATCACGAGCTTGCCATTCTCGACGTGCACGCGAGTTTCACCGAACGCGCCATTGTCGGCGAAAGTGCCGGTGTAGCGATCGAGCGGCAATGAGGGCTTGGTGCCTTTAAGACGTCCGCTCTCCAGTTCCGCGCGGCGTTTTTTCGCGGCGTCGGCATCGGCAAGAGCCATGCGTCGGAAGCTCTGGCTCCATCGGTCCGAAACACCCCGGCCCAAAGCCGCATCGACCAGCGTTTGGAACGTGGCCATGGCAAGCATCGACTGATCGGCGTTGGTGAGCACCACGATGCCGACATCGTCGTCGGGCAAGAAGCCGATCAGACTGCGAAAGCCATCGATGCCGCCGGAATGCCACACGATGTCGTGGCCTCGATACGCGTGCACGAACCATCCCATCGCATACGCCGGATGACGAAACGCATCGTCGCCCTCGCCCGCAGCCACCGACCACGCTCCCCGACCGGGGGAGCGACCGCGATCAGGCGTGTGAGGCACACGGGTTTCCAGCAGCGCTTTGCTCGACAGCACCGACTGACCGTTCACGCTGCCGTTGTTGAGTTGGAACTGCAGCCACAAGCCAAGATCGTGCGCGGTCGAGTTAACGCCACCGGCGGGCAGCGCGTTGTAGTCCTCGTAAATCCAGTCGATGGCTTGCTTGCGACCGTCCACGGTGATGTGTGGAGACGCAGCGTTGCTGTCGGCACGCGCCGCGGTGTGATCCGCATTGGTTCGCGTCATGCCGATGGGCTTCCACAGCGTTTCCGCCGCGACTGTTTCCCAAGGCCGACCCGTGACGGTCGCGACGACTTCGCCAATCGCCGTGTACGAGTCCGTCGTGTACAGGAATTCGCTGCGCAAGGGATGCATCTGCTCGAGGTAGCGAATGCGACGAACATGATCCGTCCGATTCGCACTCGCGCGGCGGAACGTGTACTCCGAGCTACCGAACCCGCTGCGCATGCTGAGCAAATCGCGCAACGTGACTTCCGTAGTATCGCGATCGCGGGGCATGGCGAACCACGACAGATGCTTCACCACCGGATCGTCCCAGTTCATGCGCCCGTCCGCGACCAGCTTCGCCACCGTGGCCGAGGCAAAGGATTTCGACACCGACGCGATCCCGAACATGGTGCGCTCATCGACGGGCTGCTTGTTGCGCAGATCGCGAACACCAAAGCCCTTCTCATGAAGCACGCGGTCACGGGTGACCAAAGCAATGGCCAAGCCGGGCTGGTCCCACTCTTTCAGGATCGCGCCCATCCGAGCGTCGATCTCGCCGATTGGCAGCGGCGCATCGCTAGCCGAGGCAGGAACGGCGACGAATGCCGCTACGACGAAGGCGAATCGGCACAGAAACCGCGGAACTGTTTGCATGGTGTCGGGCGATGCGAGGGCGCTTCGGAACGCGAAGCGGCCATTTAGACGCGAGTCGCGCCGGCGGTCAATGCAGCGAGGCGCCGTTGGGTGTTTTTACCGAAAAAAATCATCTCGCCGCGCTGCGCAGAGCTTCGATGAAACGATCGACGAGCGGACTGCTCGCGCCTCGTGAGCGCAAGATGCCGAGTTCGACGCGAGCCGCCTTGCCACGCAAGCGACGATATTGCACGCCGTGACGTTTCAAATTGCGCAGTGAGGATGGCACCAGCGCGAAGCCCATGCCGCTCGCGACCAGGCTGATCACTGTTTGCATCTGACGTGCATGCTGAGTGATTCGCGGCGCGAAACCGAAGGAGCGGCAATGGTCGTGAATCAGATCGTACAAGCCCGGCGCGATGTCACGCGGTGGGATGATGAAGCTTTCCTTGGACAACGTTCGAAGATCGATGGTCCCCTCGCCTTTGGCGAGCGCATGACCTGCGGGCGCTGCGAGCACCAGTTCCTCTTGTAACAAACGATCAAACTGCATGTCCGGCTCACCAACCGGGCCCAGCGCGATGCCCAGATCCAAGCGGGACGCGCGCAGCTCGCGAAGCTGTGCGTCGGTGGTGAGTTCATGCAGTTGCACTTCCACCAGCGGATAACTCGAACGGAAACTCTTCAATGCCGGCGGCAGGATGCCGTAGTCGGCAATGGAAACGAAGCCGATGGCGAGCGTGCCGATGTCGCCTCGCTCCGCTAGCAGCGCTTTGCTCTTCGCGCTCTCCAATCGAACCAGCGCGGCGCGCGCCTCTTCGAAAAACGCGGTGCCGGCGGCCGTCAGTGACGCTCCGCGAGTGGTTCGGTTGAGCAAACGCACGCCGAGTTCGTCCTCCAGCGCTTTGACCTGCACCGACAACGGCGGCTGCGAAATATGCAGCCTGTGAGCCGCGCGCGAGAAGCTGCCTAGCTCCGCGACGGCAATGAAATAGCGCAGCTGACGCAGTTCCATTATTCGTAAACCCTATAACGAGCCTCTCAAGATTGTATTGGCAGGTATAGCCGGCGCCAAGCCAAACTTGCCGGGCCACCCGTTTCAGAGACTCAACCCGTGCCAGCCTATCGCTCGCGTACCAGCACCTTCGGCCGCAACATGGCCGGCGCCCGTTCCTTATGGCGCGCCACCGGCATGAAGGACGACGACTTCAACAAGCCCATCATCGCGGTCGCCAATTCCTTCACTCAGTTCGTGCCCGGTCACGTGCACCTGAAGGACCTGGGCCAGCTGGTGATCGCGGAAATCGAGAAAGCCGGCGGTGTGGGCAAAGAGTTCAACACCATCGCAGTGGATGACGGCATCGCCATGGGCCACGACGGCATGCTCTACAGCCTGCCCTCACGTGACATCATCGCGGACAGCGTGGAGTACATGTGTAACGCGCACACCGCCGACGCGCTGGTGTGCATCTCCAACTGCGACAAGATCACGCCCGGCATGTTGATGGCGGCGCTCCGCCTGAACATTCCAGTGATATTTGTTTCGGGCGGCCCGATGGAGGCCGGCAAGACGCGGCTCGCCGATAAGAACGTGTCGCTCGATCTGGTCGACGCTATCGTGGCCGCGGCCGACGACTCCGTTTCGGACGAAGACGTGCAAAAGATCGAACGCTCGGCCTGCCCCACCTGCGGCTCCTGCTCGGGCATGTTCACCGCCAATTCGATGAACTGTCTCACTGAAGCGCTCGGACTGTCGCTGCCCGGCAATGGCTCGCTGGTCGCCACGCATGCGGATCGAGAACAGTTGTTTCGCAAGGCCGGCCGCATGATCGTCGAGCTGGCCCATCGTTACTACAAGAACGACGATGCGCGAGCGCTGCCAAGAAACATCGCCGGCAAAGCCGCGTTCGAGAATGCGATGTGCCTGGACATTGCCATGGGCGGCTCTACCAACACCGTGCTGCATCTTCTGGCCGCTGCGCAGGAAGGCGGCGTCGACTTCAGCATGAGCGACATCGATCGGCTGTCACGCAAAGTGCCGGTGCTGTGCAAGGTCGCGCCTTCGAGCCACTATCACATGGAAGACGTGCATCGAGCCGGTGGCGTCATGTCCATTCTCGGCGAGCTGGATCGCGCGGGATTGTTGGAGACTTCCGTGCCGACGGTTCACTCCGAGTCGCTCGCGAAAGCACTGGACTCGTGGGACGTGACCCGCACGACTGACGTCGCCGTCCATGAATTCTTCCGCGCTGGCCCTGCCGGCATTCGCACACAGACCGCGTTCTCGCAGAGCTGCAAATATCCAGAGCTGGATATCGACCGCAAGGGCGGCTGCATTCGCTCGTCTGAATCCGCCTATCGACGCGACGGCGGCCTCGCCGTGCTCTATGGCAATCTCGCCGAGCGCGGCTGCATCGTGAAAACCGCTGGCGTGGATGAAAGCATGCTGTCGTTCTCTGGCCCGGCCGTCGTGGTCGAGAGCCAGGACGCAGCAGTCGAAGCAGTTCTAGGCGGCAAAGTGAAAGCCGGCGACGTCGTCGTCATCCGCTACGAAGGCCCGCGCGGTGGTCCGGGCATGCAAGAGATGCTGTACCCAACCAGCTACATCAAGTCCAAAGGCTTGGGCAAAGTCTGCGCGCTGATCACCGACGGCCGCTTCTCAGGCGCAACCTCTGGCCTCTCCATCGGCCATGTGTCACCCGAAGCAGCTGAAGGGGGCAACATCGGTTTGATCGAGAACGGCGACACCATCGTCATCGACATTGCGACTCGCTCGGTGCGTGTCGACATCAGCGACCAAGAGCTCGCTCGTCGCCGTTCGCTCAAGTCCGACCAGAGTTGGAAGCCGGCGCTGCCTCGTCCACGCAAGGTCACGGCAGCTTTGAAGGCCTACGCCAAGCTCGTGACCAGCGCCGACAAAGGCGCCGTGCGTAATGTGGATTTGTTGTCGGACTGACGACTCGACCTCAGGCGCCCGCTGCAATCACAGCGGGCCGCCGGTGCGCGGCCAGACAAGACAGCACACTGAGCACAACCAAAACGAACGCCGCGCTTTCCAACGACGTGGGAAAGCGCCGTTCCCAAAACAGGCCGTAGATCAGCGAGAACAGCGTCTCGAACAAAATCATCTGGCCGACCAGCGTCA
>NZ_JAEUPY010000043.1 GCF_016790065.1 Steroidobacter sp. | reverse complement strand
GTGGGCCTGTCGCCCTCACCGTGCCACGAGCGTATCCAAAAGCTCGAGCGCAGCAAGATCATTCAGGGCTATCACGCACGCCTGGATTACCGGCGCCTGGCCAACTACTCCTTCTTTGTTACGTTGGTGAAGATCACGAACTACACCACGGTCCAGGTGAGAGCGTGGGAACGCCTAGTGTTGGACGAACCCGCGGTGGTGGAGATCTGCTCGCTGCTGGGAGAGACGGATTACCTGCTGAAGATCGCTGCGCGCAATATTGAAGACTACCAGCTGATCGTGGAGGGACTGTTCCGCAATCATGAATTCACGGTGCAGTTCACCACGCATGCCGTGAGCGGCGAGCTTCGTTCCATGCCGCAAGCAAAGCTCATCGATACCTGTCAGCCCTCGCGCGAATGAGCCGGTGGTTCCGGATTGGCTGGCCAACACCGGAATACCGCGCGATCCTCGAATAAACCGCGCTGACCTGCGGTCGACCGTGCCTCTCAGCGATCGTTCGCCGACGTCCGGGGTTGCTTGCCCGCGATGAAGCGGCGCATGTCGGCTATGAGCTTCTCGAAGGAGGGCTGATGCATGTACATCATGTGTCCGGCATCGTAATACTCGATTGTGGTGCGGCCCGCGGGAATGACGGGCTGGGAGAAGACGTACTCGGCGCTCGCGCAGGTGGTGACCAGATCATAGAGTCCGCAGGCCACCAGCACCGAAAGGTCCTGGTTACGAACCATGGCTTGAGCCAGCGACTTCGTGACGTTGCTGTAGCTCGGCTCGTAGTACTCGTTCGGTCCTGTCATGCGCCAGTCCCACTGAAGGTACGGTTCCAGGTTCAGCGTCTTGTAAGGGATGTCCATGTTCACGCCCAGCTCTCGCGAGAACAGCTCGTTCAGTGCAGCGGTGTAAGCACTGCCGTTGCCGTAGGCCGATGCATCTTCGGGCGGTGTGGGAGCGAGCCGGTCGAGCTCGTAACCGGTATAGCGGACGTCGAACATGCCCACGGAGATACCTTCGTCGCGACGCAGCTCCTTGACGAAACGATAAGGCTTCACGCGCAGATTGGACTTCTCGAGGTAGTCGCGGCTCAAGGCGGTGTAGCGCTGCAGACCTGCAAGGATCGAATCGTACTGGTCTCGAGGCAGTTCTCGTCCCTTGAAGAGCGCGGGCAGGTACTGTTCGATGGCAAAGCGGCGCGCCTCGTCGCTGAACTGCCGTGCACTCAGAGGTGTTTCGACCTTCTTGTGGTAGTGCGCCGCCGCGGCCATCGCGGGTAGATTGTTTACATACGCCATCAGATTGTTGTCGTCATCCTGCGCGGCGGGGTAGTCGAGAATCTGGGACATCAGGATGATGCCTTTGAAGGCGATGTCGATTGCTCCCCAGCCCATGATGTCGGCCAGCAATGCGGCTCGCACGGTGCCAAAGCTCTCGCCGGCGAGATATTTGGGTGACATCCAGCGCTTGTGCTGGGTGAGCCACAGACGGATGAACTCAGCCACTGAAGCGGCATCCTGCTTGTGTCCGTAGTACTGACTCGTGGTGCCCTCGCCAATGACGCGTGAATAGCCG
>NZ_JAEUPY010000009.1 GCF_016790065.1 Steroidobacter sp. | reverse complement strand
TTCGATGACGACGACACTGTTGCGAGCGTTTCGTCGCTGCCTTATCAAAATATGTCCAGTCAGTTCACTCTGGTCGAGGGCGACTACGACATCTATTTCTACTACGCCGGCACGTCCACGTTAGCGCTCGGTCCGGCGCGCTTTCACGTTTCCAACGGCGACGTAGTGACCTACGTGCTGCTCGACACTCAACAAGGCACGCTGGATCTGTTACGAGTCGACGACGCAGCCAATCAATAACTACCGCAACACTGCGGACAGCTGCTCGGTCGAAACTCCCTCCACTTCGACGACTTTACGCCGGCTGCTCAGCCCGGAGGCGACGCGCACTTTGGATTTGGCGATCCCAAGCTGGGCGGCGACGAACTCCACCAATGCAGCGTTGGCGGCACCATCGACCGGTGGTGCCGCCAACCTGATCTTGACGCAACCGTCGTGCATTCCGGCGACAGCGGTTTTACTCGCGCGAGGTTGCACATACACGCTGATGCGAGCAGCGATGGCCATCAACGCTCCAGTTGCCGAGCCTGCTGACCAGCGATGCGTCGAGCCATGTCATCGGCGTACCGCTCATCGAATCCGACCAGCAATGTACGCGCGGTGCTTCTATCGCCAGCATCGCGAGCCAGCTCGATCAACTTGATCGTGTGCTCGCTCTCGAGCGGGCGGAAGCTGGCATCGGATCGCAACTGCGCACGCACGATGTTCAATGCATCGCCGGTGCGCCGTGCCACTAACAAATGCGGAATCAGCTCTTGCGCCAGCCGATGAGCCAAGCGCCCGTCGGGCCATTGCGAGGCGCGCTGAAACAAAGCCATCAGCTCAGCACTCGGGCGTGCGCTGCTATTAAAATGCGCTTCGATGGTCCGCCAGGCATTGCCATACGCCCCGCCGCGCCACTCGGCGAAAATTCGATCGATGAGTTGATCGAGTTCACGCTGCTGCTCGCGCTCGGCCTTCGCAGCCTCACGCTCCGGCGAGTGCGCCGGCTCGAATCCCAACTCCAAGCGCCGCTCATATAAAACACCGCCGATCATGGCGAACGACGCCAGCCACGCGTACATGAGAATCATCACGCGCACGATCTCAGGCATGGGAATCTCGAGGGAGAATGGCAACTCCACCTCGGGCAACCAGGTCACGAGCATGGTCGCTAACCACCACGCACCCGCGAGCACCGCGAGAATGAGGGCGTAGCTGCCAGGCACACGCAGCACGATCTGTAACAACGTCAGCGGATTCAGCGACTGCAGAAAGCCGCTGGCCGCCTGAGTCATGATGACGGCCGGGATCGACAACAGACCGACGGCACGAATGACCGCAGTCACTTCGCGACCCAACGCAGGTTCCAGCAAAACACTGAACCCATAGAACAACGCCACCACCAGCAGCAAGCCGAGCGGCCGCGATTCATTCGCTGGATTCAGCATGTCCATGGAGAGCACGGGCGGTTCTTTAACACCGTCCGCAGTAGCGTCGGCGAGCGCGAAGCCGTATTTGAAGAACCAGGAGAGGATCAGTAGCGCCAGCGGCAAACCCAGTAAGCCACCGGAGGCGGCCAGCGCTAACAACAAACTGAAGCTGAGGATCAGAACCAGCGCTGCACTACGCAGCGGTATCAATAGATACTTGAGCAAGTCCGTCGCAGCCATGCCGCGACTCTAACCGTCGGCGTGTTATTTGTACTTCTGTTTGCCGATGCGGCGCTCGTTGAGGCGGTCGGTCATTTCATCGACCTGCCGGGTGACTTCGTTCAGGCTGCCGGCGCGCAGACCGGTGATCTCGTTATCGCCCTGAGAAATCACATACTTGAACCAGTTGCCTTCGCAGCCCTCGGGGGTTGCGGTAGGCGTCACCGACTGACGGACGAACGGTGTTTCGAGCCACGCATCCGTGGCAGCGGCAGATTTCATCTCGAACCCTCACCCATTTCGCTTGAACCGCCAGGAACCGTCCCGCGGAACCGTGAGGCTCCGCGGGACGATGAGTCACATTACCAGCGACGCGGGCCGCCACCGCCGCCGCCGCCGCCACCGCCGCGGGGCTTGTCCTGCGCTTCGTTGACCTTCAGAGCGCGACCGCCCATGTCATGGCCATTGAGGCTCTGGATGGCGCGGGCCGCATCGGCGCGCGGCATTTCGACGAAGCCGAAGCCACGAGGACGACCGGTTTCACGGTCATTGATCAGGGCAACCGACTCGACGGTGCCGTGCTGTGCGAACAGCTCGCGAACCGCATTTTCATCGGCGGAAAAGGGCAGATTGCCCACGTAGATTTTGCTCATTCAATACTCCAGCCCAAACAGGCCGTGGGAAAACAAGGCTATGCGAGGCACGGCCACCGTGGTTCGAGAACGATTCGGTTTAGGTTGAGTTGATCGCGCCTGAGAGGCGCCGGCGAGCATGAGGGGGTCGCCGCTGACCAAGAAAAGATAAAGAGAAAGGTTACGAGCCGGGGTCGACTATACATGGCGGCGGCCGCCGTGACGAATATTTCGGCCGATGCGAGCACTTTCCCAGCCGACCGGAGTCTTAGGCCAGCGTCGCATCGGCCGCCCAGCGGCGGACCGTTAAGCAGTCAGGCCCCGCGACTTCAGGTATTCGTCATAAGTCCCCTTGAAGTCGATCAGCTTGCCGCCGGGCTGCACCTCGATGATGCGGTTGGCAATGCCACCCACGAACTCACGGTCGTGCGACACGAACACCAAGGTGCCGGGGTACTTTTCCACGCCGATCTGCAGCGATTCGATGGTTTCCATGTCCATGTGGTTGGTGGGCTCGTCCAGCACCAGCACATTGGGCTTGGCCAGGATCAGCTTGCCGTAAATCATGCGGCCCTTCTCGCCGCCGGACAGCACCTTGACCGACTTACGAGTTTCCTCGCCGGAAAACAATAGCCGGCCCAGCGTGGCGCGCACGATCTGATCGTCGTCGCTCTTGCCGCGCCACTCGGTCATCCAGGTGAACAGGTCCACCTTGTTGGCGAACTCAGCCTGCGGATCCTGCGGCATGTAGCCGACCTTGGCGTTGTCCACCCAGGTGATGGTGCCCTTAGTGGGCTGCAGCTCGCCGGCCAACAAGCGCATCAGCGTGGACTTGCCGACACCGTTCTGGCCGATGATGGCGATGCGCTCGCCGGCTTCGACATTGAAGTTCACGTTGTGCAGCACCGGCTGCTCGGCGCCGGGATAAGTGAAGCTCAACTCTTCCACCGTGACAGCGTTGCGATACAGCTTCTTTTCCTGCTCGAAACGAATGTACGGATTCTGGCGCGAGGACGGCTTGACCTCCTCGATCTTGATCTTTTCGATCTGTCGCTGGCGTGAGGTCGCCTGGCGCGCCTTGGAGGCATTGGCCGAGAAGCGGCGCACGAATTCCTGCAAGTCGGAGATGCGTTCCTTGGCCTTGGCGTTGGACGCTTCGACGCGCTCGCGCGCCTGCACCGACGCCAACATGAAGTCGTCGTAATTGCCCGGGTAGATCTTCAGCTGGCCATAGTCCAGATCGGCCATGTGAGTGCACACCTGATTCAGGAAGTGCCGATCGTGGCTGATGATGATCATGGTGGCGTCGTACTGATTCAGCACGTTTTCCAACCAACCGATGGAATGGATGTCCAGGTTGTTGGTGGGCTCGTCGAGCAACAACACATCGGGGCGCGAAAACAGCGCCTGCGCCAGCAACACACGCAGCTTCCAACCCGGCGCCACCTCGCGCATCGGGCCGTTGTGATACGAAGGATCGATGCCGGCATCTTTCAAAATGCTGGCAGCGCGGGCTTCAGCGTCGTAGCCGCCGTACTCGGCGTACTTCGCTTCCAACTCGGCCGCGCGCATGTAGTCCGAATCGGTGGCTTCGGCGTTCGCATAAATGCGATCGCGCTCCACCATCGCTTCCCACATTTCGGCGTGGCCTTGCATGACCACGTCCAACACGCGCTGATCTTCGTACGCGAATTGATCCTGGCGCAGTTTGCCCACGCGCATGCCGTTCACCAGCATCACTTCGCCCGAGCTGGGATCCAGCTCGCGGCCGAGGATTTTCATGAACGTGGACTTGCCGCAGCCGTTGGCGCCGATCAAGCCGTAGCGATTGCCATCGGCGAACT
This sequence comes from Steroidobacter sp., assembly GCF_016790065.1. Classification (GTDB taxonomy): domain Bacteria; phylum Pseudomonadota; class Gammaproteobacteria; order Steroidobacterales; family Steroidobacteraceae; genus Steroidobacter. The sequence goes on along the minus strand of NZ_JAEUPY010000009.1, from coordinate 13,324 downwards.
TGACCGAAACCTGTTCGAACAGCGGCTTGGCGCCGAATTGAATAGAAACGTTTGCGGTAGACAGCATGCGTGTTGGAGTTGCCGAAGACTTACAAAAGAAAGCTCAAAGTGGTGGCTGCGGCCGGCGGATCAAGAGCAGCGCCAGCAACGTGATGGCCCCAGCAGCCGTGAGGTAATAGCCGACATACGCCAGCCCGTAGTGGGTCGCGAGCCAGGTGGCCACGTACGGCGCCAGCGAGGCGCCCACGATGCCGGCCAGGTTGAACGTCAAAGAGGCGCCAGTGTACCGAACTGAGGTCGGGAACAGCTCCGAAAGTGCCGTCCCGAGCGGTCCGTAGGTGAGTCCCATCAAGCCCAGCCCGAGCGCAAGGAATATGACCACACGCAGCGGCGAGGCGGCACTAAATAAGGGCGCGAAAAACAAGCCGAACGCCATGATGCCCAAGGTCGCGGCAATCAACATGGGGAAGCGGCCGCGGCGGTCGGCGATCACCGCCGAGAGCGGAATGGTGAGCGCGAAAAACAGCACGCCGACCATTTGCAGAATCAAGAACTCCTGCCGCGTGTAGCCCAGCGCCGTGGTGCCCCAGCTGAGCGAAAACACCGTCATCAAATAAAACACCACGAAGGTGGCGGTGGCAGCGAACGTTCCCAAAATCAGCGTCCGCGTATGTTGAGTGCACACCGTGAGCATGGGCAGCCGCACGCGCTCGTTGTTGTCGATGGCGCGCTGGAATGCCGGCGTCTCATGCAACCGCAAGCGAACATACAAACCGACGAACACCAGCAACGCGCTGGCAATGAACGGCACCCGCCAGCCCCAGGCGAAAAACTCGACGTCGCTCAGATATTCGGTCAACAACAAGAACACACCTGTCGAACACAAGAACCCGAGCGGCGCGCCGAGCTGCGGAAACATGCCGTACCAGGCCTGTTTGCCCGGCGGCGCATTCTCGGTGGCGAGCAATACCGCGCCACCCCACTCCCCGCCCAGCCCCAAGCCCTGGCCGAGACGACATAAGGCCAGCAACAGCGGCGCCAGCAAGCCAATCGACTCATAGGTCGGCAGCAACCCGATGAACACCGTCGACAGCCCCATGGTCAGCAGTGCCGCCACCAAGGTGGCCTTGCGCCCGACGCGGTCGCCAAAATGGCCGAACAACGCCGATCCCAGCGGCCGCGCGAAAAACGCCAGCGCGAACGTGGCCAACGACTGCAAGGTCGCCGAGGCCGAGTCGCTCGCCGGGAAAAACAGCTGCGGGAACACCAGCACCGCCGCCGTGGCATAGATGTAAAAGTCGAAATATTCGATCGTGGTGCCGATCAGACTGGCAAACAGCACCCGTCGCGGCGAGTTACCTGCGCCGTTCGACACCGACGTCTGACTCATCGTTTTTAGCGAAACCTGCGGATCTGGGGGATGGCGGGCGCGGATTCTCGCACGAATCGGCGCGGTTGGCCCTATCGGCCGAGGTCGGCGGCGCGGGATCGGCCTAGAATCCGCCGTCCCGCGCCACTTCCAACCTCGATAGGTCCCCGCATGCACGCCCGCTCGACGCTGACCCGACTGGTCTGGTTGTTCCTGCTCGGCACCTCGCTCGCCTGGGGCGCGCCGGCGTTGCAAGGCCCGGCCACCGCCAACATCGGCGCCGTCATCCCGGTCAGCTTCACGGGCAGCGACAACCCGCGAGACTTCATCAGCATCGTGCCCAAGAGCACGCCGGAAGGTAAATACGACGCTTACGAGTACGCCACTAAATCCGGCAAGGTCGAACTGCGAGTGCCGGCGACGCCGGGCGATTATGAGATTCGTCTGCTCGCGGCCAGCAGCCCGTATCCGACTCTGGCTCGCGTGCCATTGAAAGTGGTCGCCGTGACCGCGACGCTCGAGGCACCAGCGCAGGTCGCGGCCGGAGCCAACTTCGAGGTCAAATGGACCGGCCCCAACAACGAACGCGACTACATTGCCATCGGCAATGCCGAGCGTCCGTATCTGGTCTATGCATACACTCGCGGCGGCAGTCCCGCGAAACTTCGCGCACTGGATGTCGACGGCGACTACGAGCTGCGGTATTTCCTGGGCAACGGCGACAAGGTCATCGCCACTCGCAAACTCAGCATCGGCAAAGTTTCCGCCAGCGTCACCGCACCGGCACAAGCTGCGGCCGGTGCCAAGTTTCAAGTGAAGTGGCAAGGCCCGAACAATCCGCAGGATTTCATTGCCATCGTGAAAGCCGGCGCGCCCGAGCGCACGTACTCAAAGTACGAGTACACCAGAGCAGGCAATCCGGTTGAATTGCGTGCACCCGACGCCGCCGGCGACTATGAGATTCGCTATCTCACCGGCCAAAGCTACGCCACGCTGGCGTCTACGAAGATCGCCATCGGCGCAGCGGACGCGTCCGTGCAGGGCCCGGCCGAAGCCGTGGCCGGCAGCGCATTCAATGTGACTTGGAAGGGACCGAACAATCAGTCCGACTACATCACCGTCGTCGCCAAGGGTGCGCGCGAAGGCACCAGCGGCTATTACAAATATTCGTCCGAAGGCAGTCCGGCCAAGTTGATCGCGCCGTTGCAGGCCGGCGACTATGAGATTTGGTACGCGACCGGCCAGTCCCACACCACGCTCGCCAAGGCCACGATTCGTGTGACGCCGGCGAAGCAAGAGCCCGGCAAATTGCTGGTGACTGCAACCACCGCCGTGGCGGCCGGCGGCGGCATCGAAATCATTCTCGACGCGTCCGGCAGCATGCTGCAAAAGATCGGCGGTCAGCGTCGCATCGACATTGCCAAACAAACCTTGACCAAGCTCACCTCCGCCGGCATTCCCGCCGGCACGCCGTTCGCGTTCCGAGTGTTCGGCCGCGAAGTGGACTCGTGCCAGACCGACTTGGACATCGCACTGAGCCCGCTCAATGCCGCCGCGGTCGGCGCCAAGATCAATGCACTCGAAGCCAAGAACAATGCGCGCACGCCCATCGGCGCGTCGTTGGAAAAAGTGTCGTCGGACCTAGCCGCCGTCAAAGGCGAACGCTTGGTCGTGCTCCTGACCGACGGTGAAGAAACTTGCGGCGGCGATCCAGCGGCGGCCATCGCAGCATTGAACAAGGCCGGCACTACGGTGCGCGTCAACATCGTCGGCTTCGCCATCGAAGACCCCAAGCTCGCGGTCACGTTCAGTCACTGGGCGTCGCTCGGCAACGGCAGTTACTTCGACGCCAAGGACGCGGCGGGCTTGAGTAATGCGCTCACTCAATCGTTGCGCTCGAGCTTTGAAGTGGTCACGGCGCAAGGTCAGGTGGTCGCAAGCGGCGTCACCGGCAGCGAAGCGGTGAGTGTGCTGCCCGGCACGTACACCGTCCGTATCAAAGGCCAGAGCAGTCGCGCTCAGTCGGTGACGATCGAACCGAAGGCTACTGCCACAGTGAAGCTTTAGGCTGCTGCGCGAGCGAGGCGAACACGCCCTTCATCCGATTCACACGCGAGATATAGCCTTGCACGGAATGATCGCCGCAATGCTGCCCGGGTCGCGGCTGAAAACCGCGACGTGCGAAGACTGAGCCCGCCCCGGCACCACACACGTGGATCACCGCAGCCAGGTCTTGTTTTTGCCTGAGCGTCGCGGATCGAATGCCATGTTTGCTCAGGATGATGGCGATACGGGTATCCAAGTACGCCGACGTCATCTCCACCGCATGCGACGGAATGACGCGCATGTACAGACTGTTGAACCAGCATGACTTGAAGTCGCTCCAGGGACCGTCGCGCACCACCACGTGATCGTGCACGCACAGCTGTTTGGTCTCTTCGAACGTGCCATTGGTGATTTGATACATGCCCACCGCGCTGGACGCGGGCCGATAGACTTCGAACGGCTTGTGGGTGAGCGACCATCGCCAGTACGTGCGCACGATGGGATTGCCCGAGCCTTCGACTTGCGCCAACGCCGCCAACAACTCGGCGCTGACCGTAGCCGTGGAGTGTTTGCGAAAGATGGGCTCGTACGACGTCCAGGTTTCGCTCGGCGTCTTGTAGAGCGTGCCGCTCACCGGAAAGAACAGCTCGGACGGTTTGCGAATCACTTGATAGATGAAGTTGGCCGCGAACCAGGTGGACACGGTCAACAGCAGCACCACGATCAACTGCAACGTCAGTGGCGCGGTACGCAAAATGCGCAGCCACCGCTTGCGGGTGGTTGCGCTCGGAAGAAACTTGGTGATGCGCCAGCTGCGGCCACGTTTGCCGGAGCCGCGCGACTTACTGCGCCGACTGCTGATCCCCAGACTCCTCTGCTCTACCGGGAAGATCGCTATGGAACCATGCAGCGATCTAGCTGCGCAATGCTAGTCCGCTGCTGCTACTGGTTTGGGCGCCGGCGCCTCGGCGAACACCAACCTGAACACTACGCCGCCGCCGGGACGAGGATCGTTGTTGGCGCCAGAGCGCACGCCTGGCGACAACTCCCGCGACACGAACATCGCAATGCCCGTGCCTGCTTTGCCTGCCGCGAGAAACGGCTCGAACACGCGCTTCGAATCGACCGGACCAATGGCAGAGCCACGATCGATCACATCGAGATAGCGTCGCTGCGTGGTGGCGCTGCGACCGACGCGAATCTCGACGGGATCAGTGGCGTTACTGGCGCGGCCGTATCTCAACAGATCAGTGCACAGTGCCCAGAGCAGTTTATGCAAATGCGCCGGATCAGCGCGCACCGGCACGCTCTCGCGTGGAGCGCTGAGTCGCAATGTGTCCTGATCGATGTCTTCGGTCTGCCAGAACTCGGTAAGGAATTCCTTGGACCAAGACGCCAGATCGACCCGCTCCAGCCGCAGCGAGTCGCGCCGCCCGAACTGCAAGGCATTGCCGATGATGATGCGCAGTCGTGGATCGTTATTCGTCAGCATGCTCCCCGGCGGCCGCGGTGGCTGCGGCTGCGCCAGCTGCTGCGCTGGCTGTCGTTGTTGGCGCGCTCCGGTGCTTGCCGGCTGGCTGGGACGCGCCGAGGACGATCGAGCAGGCGGTAGCGGCCTGGATGATGGCGACCTAGCTGCTGGCGGTGCCGGCACCGGCTTGGGCGGATTCTCCCAGGGAGAAATCTCTTGAAGCGCAGCTCGGAAGGAGTTTTGTCTCGCGATGTTCTCTCGCAAAGTATTGGCTCGATAATCCTCCTCATTCGCGTTGTCGACATCTGCATCGGCGCGCACAGCATCAACTCGTGGTGGACTTTGCCGACGCGGCCCCTCTCGATACGACGACTCTTCAAACGAACTGCCGCGCGGCGCGCTGTTGCGTAACGCATTTACCGGCGACAACCCACCTCCATATTGCCCGCCTTCATACGACGGTTCACGAACCGCACCGGCCGCGTAAGGACTCTCGAACGCCCGCTCTTTAGAAACATTTCGAACAACCGGCTCAGCCCGAGCCACCTCCCGCGGCGGCGCGGGCTCGCGCGGCACGGGAACTTGATTGACTTGCACAGACGCCGGCACCATCGACGCCAGCCAAGGCGCGGCGCGCGATTTGTCTTCGACAAAAATCAGCGCCGGTCCCTGCGTGCTGTTATCAAGCGACACAAACTTGAGTTGCAATCGACGCTCGCCATCGAACGCCATCATGGTCGGCGCGCTGCGGCTTTCATCGCAGAAATAACGTCGCCACGTCTCCAACAGATTGGCGAGTCGCGATGACACATCCGACAGCGGCGACCCTTCCATCACACTGCCGCCTTGAAGCAGCGTCGCGGCGGAGTCGCTGATCATGGTGACGCTGTTCTCCGCGTCCACAATCAACACCCCCTCACGCAAGTACTGCGCGAGCGACCGGTGTAAATCGGCAAGCTCGATGTGAGCGGACTCGCGCTGGCGAATCAGTTCTTCGTTCTGTCGCATCACGCGCGCCAACTGGCAAATGCCCAGCGAGATCACGACCGTCAATGCACCGGAAATCGCCGCCGTCGTGAAGTCACCGACGGCATCGACGTTCGCCAGCAAACTGATGCCTGGCTGAACGAGCATGGCAACGGCAGCAGTGGCCGCGATGGCCAAAGCCAACCGGCGACGCAAAATGAAACTGGCCGCCCCGATGGACAACACCACCAATGCCGAAATCCCGCCGTTCACCCCGCCGCTGGCGTAGGTGAGCAGCGACAACACCAGCACATCGGCAAATACACCCGTCCATGTTTGCAGGACGATGTCGGGCGTGCGGCGGCGGATGCTGCCCACCGACACCACGGCATACAGGAAATAGGCCGTCGCCGAGCCGGCAAACAAAGCCGGATCGAGCTGCCCGATGGTCTCGGGCATGATGGAAACGAATAAAGTCGCGAGCGACGCCGAGGCGAGCAGCCGCAGCCCATTGACGAAGCCGAGCACGCGCCACGACAGCTCGGCCGTCGATACAGGCACAAAAATCTCCGGTCGCGATGCCACCGCCGCGCCCATCCTCCCATTCCAAGGCGGGGATTCGTACACCGCCACTTTACGGATTCGGCACCGGGCATCCTGCCACGGGCCTCGTGCGAGCTGAGCAAAAACGTGGTTTTTGCTCAGCTCGCCGCCGCGGACGGGGATACATCCCTGTACCGGGGAGGCCCCTGTTAGGGTCAGTAGCAATAACTGCCGAAGCCGCCAGCCGGTTCGTTAGTTCACTGGACGCTGCGCGGCGGGAGGGATAGCGTACCCGCCCCGTTTTCCCGCCCCGGAGCCAGAGGAATTTATGCGCCGATTGCCGCTCCTCGTTGCTTGCCTGATTACCACGGCCACTCCGCTGACAGCGGCCCTGGCAACGCCGCCCGAGGCGGCCAACAAAATCTTCCAAGGCCGCGACCTGTTCGGCCTGCAATACGCCAGCGATCCGCAAATTCGGCCCGACGGCAAGGCCGTCGCCTACGCGCGGCGCTCGTTCGACATCATGACCGACCGCGGTCGCAGCTCGATCTGGTTGATCGATACCGAGTCTGGCTCGCAAACGCCATTGGTCGCGGGCAGCGGTTCGCACAATTCGCCGCGCTGGTCGCCCAAAGGCGATCGGCTCGCCTACGTGTCGAGCGCCGAGGACGGCCGGCCACAATTGTTCGTGCGTTGGCTACAAAGCGGCCAGACCGCCAAGCTGGCCGAGCTGCTGGACGCCCCGGACTCGTTGACCTGGTCGCCGGACGGTAAATGGATTGCCTTCACCTTGTTCGCGCCGGATAGCAAAGAGCCGCTCGGCGAAGCACCGCCCAAGCCGGAAAACGCGCAGTGGGCGCCGCCACTGGAAGTCATCACCGATATCACTTATCGCGCCGACGGCGCCGGTTATCTGAAGCCAGGCTACACCCATGTGTATGTAGTCGCAGCGGATGGCGGCGCGCCGCGTCAGCTCACATTCGGTGCGTTCAACGAGAGCGGCCCGTTGTCATGGTCGCCGGATGGCAGTTATTTGGTGGCCACGGGTAATCGTAACGAGAACTGGCGTCGTGAGCCGGTCAACACCGAGCTCTATCGCATTTCAGTCGCTGACGGTCAGATCACGCAGCTGACCAAGCGCGATGGCCCGGACAGCTCAGCTCGCGTCTCGCCCGATGGCAAGTCGATCGCGTATCTGAGCTTCGACGACAAGTTCAAGGGCTACCAGAACTTTGAGCTGTACGTGATGAATGCCGACGGCAGCAACTCGCGTTCGCTCACAGCATCGTTGGATCGCTCCATCGACAGCGTCGAGTGGTCGCCGGACGGCCGCAGTCTGCTGATTCGTTACGACGATCTCGCTATTACCAAGGTGGCGCGCGTCGCGCTCAACGGTCGCATCACCCCGGTGGCGGAAGGCTTGAGCGGTTCTTCGCTCGATCGTCCCTACACCGGCGGCGACTTCTCCGTGGCCAACGATGGCAGCATCGCCTTCACCAGCGGCAATGGCTCTCGCCCGTCGGATGTTTCTATTGCTCGCGGCGGCCGCACCAAACAACTCACCGCTTTGAACGAGGGCTTGCTGGGCAGCAAGACGCTCGGTGAAGTGCGTGCGCTGGACGTGAAGTCCTCGTTCGATCAGCGCGACATCGATGCCTGGCTGGTGTTGCCGCCGAACTTCGATCCCAAGAAGAAATATCCACTGATCCTGGAAATTCATGGCGGACCGTTCTCGGCGTATGGCCCGGTGTTCGCCACTGACAATCAGCTCTACGCCGCCGCCGGCTACGTGGTGTTGTATACCAACCCGCGCGGTTCAACGTCGTATGGCGACGAGTTCGCCAACCTGATTCATCACAAGTATCCGGGCAACGACTACGACGACCTGATCAGCTGCGTCGACGCTGCCATCGCGCAAGGCTTCGTCGATCCCGACAACTTGTTCGTCACCGGCGGCTCCGGCGGCGGCATCTTGACCGCGTGGATCGTCGGCAAGACCACTCGCTTCAAAGCGGCAGCGTCGCAGAAACCGGTGATCAACTGGGCCAGCCTGGTGCTGACCACCGACGGCACCGCGTTCATGACCAAATATTGGTTCGGCAAAACGCCTTGGGAAGATCCGCAGTCGTACTGGGCGCGTTCGCCGCTGTCGCTGGTGGGCTCGGTGAAGACACCGACCTTGGTAGTGGTAGGCGATCAAGACTTCCGTACGCCGCTGAGCGATTCGGAACAGTACTACCAGGCGCTGCAGTTAGCGGGCGTGCCCACGGGTTTGGTGAAAGTGCCCGGCGCTTCGCATGGCGGCTTCACCGCACGGCCCTCTCAGTCAGCCGCTAAGGCAAGCGCCATCCTGGCTTGGTTCGAGCGCTATCGAGACAAGCCGGCCGCCACGCAAGCAGCGGCCGCGCAGTAGCGATTAACGGTCGGCCAAGCGGCCGGCCGAGGGCAACCAGCGGGCAAGCTCTTCGAACGGAAAGTATTCGGAGCAAGCTTGCTCGCCGGCCCAGGCGATATAGCCATCCGGGCGCACCAGCACCGTCGCTGCACCTTGCAGCGACGAGTTGCTGACCGGCGCAGTTAGAGACGCGGTCTTCATCCGCAATCCTGCCAACGCCCGCGGCGCCACGCCGCCGGTCAGATCCAGCAACAAGAAATCCTGGCCACGCAGTTGTTCGAACACGCTGCTGGTCTCGCCCTCGGCATCCGTGAGCTTGAGGTTGGGCATGCGCTGACCGACGCTCGGATGACTGCCCTCACCGCGCTCGTAACGAGCACCCAGGCCCGACAGATTCTCGCAGAGCCGGCGGTTCACATCCGGCATGGGAATCAGCACGTCTTGCAGGAAGCGCTTCAGCGCTGCATGTTCGTCGTCGAAGTTGAATTGGATCGCGCACTGGCGCCGCACGTCATCCAACAATGCTTCGATCTGCGGCCGACGTTCTTGCTCATAAGTATCGAGCAAGCTGTCGGCGGCGCGACCAGCCGCCACGGCAGCCAGCTTCCAACCCAGATTGAACGCATCTTGAATACAGAAGTTCATGCCCACGCCGGACGCGGGATAATGAATTCGTACCGACTCGCCGACCAGGAATACCCGGCGCTCTCGCATGCGTGCAGCTAGGAACATCGCGTCATGGAAACGAGTGATCGCTTCGACTTCGCGAATATCGAAGTCCGAGCCATGCACCCGACGCAGCATCGCCATCGCTTCATCGAAGCTGGTGCTTTCGGACTGTGGCCCGCGACAAGTCTGCGCATCGATGAATGCCAGGCGCGTCACTGTATCTCGCAACGGATAGGCCATCGCCCAGCCCGCTTCGGAATGAAAGAACGTGGACACGCCCGGATAAGGATTCCGAATCCGCGCGTCGACGTTGTAAGCGTACTTGGTGGCGGCGTGGCCTTCGAAGGGGATGCCGGCAGCGGTGCGCACCGAGCTCTTGTTACCATCTGCGCCGACTAGATAGCGCGCACGAAACGTTCGTTCGCCCTGCGCTTCCGTACGCACACGAACACTGACGCCGGTCTCATCTTGATCGAAGCCAAGCACTTCGTGACGCAGACGCAAGTCGCCGCCAAGATCCTTCAGATGCTCGGTCAGCATGCGCTCGATTTCGATCTGCGACAGAAACAACACGAACGGATAGTCGGTCTCGAGCCCTTCGTAGCGCAGGCCCGGCAAGCCTGCCCAGATGCCGCTGGCCGTGCGCGGTTCGGTGTGCAGCTCGAACGCTCGCTTCAAAATCCGGTCCGCAAGACCGCGCGAAGCAAACAACTCCAGCACTCGCGATGTGAGATTGCCCGCGCGCGACCACGACGGCTCGCCCCGCTTCTCCAACGTCAGTACGCGTGCACCACCAAGCGCGGCCTCGCACGAGACCACCAGGCCCGAAGGACCCGCGCCCGCCACGATGATGTCCGCATCGAAATGTTCTGTATTCAGCATTCTTCCAACTCGGGCCACGCCCGTGAAATCAGTGACACGTCCGCTCACTGGGAACGTGTCTCGTAGCGATAGGCACCGAGCCACAAGATGGCGGCAGCGGCTCCTATGAGCAGCAGACCGAAGCTCATCAGCGCCGGGCCATACGAACCCGTGGCATCGAAAATCACGCCGAAGCTGATCGCGCCCACGCCGGTGCCGAGCGCGAAAATGCCGTACAGCACGCCATAGATGGACGAGTAGTTTTTGAGCCCGAAGTAACGCAGCGCCAGGAACGCCACCAATTCAACTTCCAGTCCGGAGGCGGTCGCGATCAAGAACACCGTCACACCCGCGGTCCAGCTCGGTTCGGTGGTACTCCAAGCCGCGAGACAGCCGAGACCACCCGCCGCCAACACCACTGCACCGACGGCCGGCGCCCAGATGCGATCGAGCAACGCGCCACAACCGATACGACCAAAGATAATTGCGAGACCGATCAACTGCGCCAGCGCCACTGCTTCGGCACCGCTGTAGCCAGTGGCTCTGAGCACGCTCTCCATGTTGGGCAACGGACCGCCGACACCGATGGCAGCACTGGCAACGACCAGTGCGAGCAACCAGAACCGCCAGTCACGAGTGGCTTCAGCGAGCGTGACTCCTTCTGCAGCGACGGGCTTCGCAGCCGCATCCGTTCGCGGCACTGCTGACATTGGCCGAACCAACAGCAGTGTCGTGATCAAACTCAACAGCGGCAGTACCGCCAGAAACCAGAAGCCGCCTTGCACGCCATGCTGCTCGACCACTTGAAACAACGGCGGCTTGAGCAACGCACCGGCCAAGCCTGTGCCCACGAATGACAACCCGAGCGCCAGTCCGCACTTGCGCCGGAAATGCTGAGTGATCAATCGTGACCAGGTGAATGGAAACGAACCGGCGCCGCCCGCAGCCGCCAACATCCACAAGCCGTAGTACATCGGCAATGAAAGCGGCACGGTCGCGAGCAAACAAAGCGTGAGCGACAGCAGAACCACCGACCACGACGCCACTTTGCGCGCGCCCAACCGATCGGTGAGAGCGCCCGCCAGCGGACTGACCAACAGCGTCGTCACCGACACTGCGAACAGTCCGCCCGCCGCGGCGCCTGCACTCCACCCGTACTCACGCTGTAACGCCGGCGACAACACGCCGAGCGAATAGAACGCCAGCGTGCCGGGATTGAGCGCGTTACCGACCAAGGCCGCGAGCAGCGGCGAAGGTGGCCAGTTCGGCCGCCAAACTGAGCGCCTTGCGCGGTATCCCGGCGGACCTGATCGAGCTGGAAAGCCCCGATACGCTGGCCATCCTGGCCTTTGTGCAGATCCATCATTCCGCGGAACTGATCGTCAAAGCGGTCGAGCGGAACCTGGCCACCCACAATCTTTCTTTGGCGCGCTACGTGGTCCTGCGACTGCTGGTGGGCCGGGATCCGGTGCCGCTGGGCTGGATCGCCGAAAAGCATTTCTCGCGGATGAGCAACATCACCGGCGTGATCGACCGGTTGGTGCGCGACGGCTTGGTGGAGCGGCTGCCCGATCCCGACGATCGGCGCATCGTTCGGGTCAAACTCACGCCCGCCGGCGATAAGTTATTGCGCGCCACGCGTCGCCCGCATCGCGAATTCCTCGCCAAGACCATGTCGCCGCTGGCCGATGACGATCTGCGCACCCTGGTGGTGTTGTTGAGCAAGCTCACCGAGCCGCTCGAGGCTGCTACCTAAAGAACGCTCAATAAAAAAGGCCGGACTCATGTCCGGCCTTCTGCTCAGATTCGCCCCGTTCGTCGTTAGCCAGTGCTCAGCGCACGCTACCGCGACGAAACAGATTGACGATGGCTAGCAGGATGACGGCGCCCAGCAACGAGACCAGGAAGGTCGCGAGCGAGATGCCCTCGTTAATGGTCCCCACGCCGACCATCGGCGAAATAATGAAGCCCGCCAGCAACGCGCCGACGATGCCCACGATCACGTTCAACAACACACCTTGCTGTGCATCGGTGCGCATGATGATGCTGGCAAGCCAGCCGACCACGCCGCCGACGATCAACCAAACGAGAATACCCATAAGACCCTCCTCGGGGGCGACGATAACCATCTATCGACCACGAAATGGGGCGAGCCGGCGCTTGGTTCCGTATTGACCGACAGTTTTAGTCGGTAAATCGGGACACGAGCCGTGCGATGACCGCCTGCCGAGGGCTCTCGGGTAGGTAGCGCACCGAAACGGTGGTGCCCACGGCGGGCAACGAAGCACTGGGTTCGGCAAGGGAGCGCCGATCGATGTGACAACCGCGCACCGTATCGTCGATGCCGGCGGGTTCGAACTCGAAATAAATCCGGGTGAAGGCGCCGTACAACTTGGGCCGCCACACATGCAGCACGCGGCCAGGTGCGACTTGGCCTCGTTTTAAGATCTCTTGCTGCAGCTTGGAGCCACGAGACACCGACAGCGAACTCAATACCGCTGCCGCCATGGCGCCTGACAAAAAGGCGATGATGGGCATCAATTCTGCGGACATGTTCCGATCCAAAGCGAGGGGGGCCGTGCGCAGGATGCGTCGAGGGCATCGCGACGGTCAGTGCAGTGGATCACGATTCGACGGCGCGGACCCTGAGGCGGACGCTGAATTGTCGGCGCCACCCGACTTTTCCCGACACCACACCGCCCAGCAAAGGTTGGTTCAATGTTTGCTGAGCCAGGCGCCGAGCCCCTGCGCGTTGAGTTCGATGTCGGTGTCCAACAGCTCGCGTAGGAAAGATTCCGGCTGGCTCGATCCGGAACGACGCAGCTCCGCGATATAAATGTCCGTGAACGCGCGCTTCAGTTGCTCGTGACGGTCCGGCACCGACGCCAGCGAACGAGCGGCCGCGGCCATCGCATCCACCTGCGCCAGGAACTGGACCGCCAGCTGTTCAGGATGGGCCACCGCGCCGTAGTGAGTTAGATACATTCGCAACGGCCGCAACGCC
>NZ_JAEUPY010000762.1 GCF_016790065.1 Steroidobacter sp. | reverse complement strand
CGCAACGCGGCGAGAGCTTCGTCGAGGCCTTAAGCGCCTATAGCCGGTTCCACCGTGCGCAGCACTGGTCGGGCACCTTCGGCGAATTTCTTCGCACCGTTGTCCCGGGCAATACGCGGCAACTCGCGCGTACCAGCCACGAATATCTATGGGACATGCTCAATTGGTTCGGCAAAAACTCGCCGGGCACCAATGCTACTGCGGCCGCGAACGGCAACGGTAACAGCGGTAACGGTGAAGCCAGTGCCGGCGCCAAGGAGTTGTTCAAGCGCGAGTTGTTCGGTATCGACGAACCGCTCGGTCGCATCGTCGATTACTTCAAGGCCTCCGCAGCCGGTTCCGATGTCGGCAGACGTTTGTTACTGCTGCTGGGACCCCCGTCCGGTGGCAAGTCCACCATGGCCATTCTGTTGAAGCGCGGCCTCGAGGAATACAGCCATACCGATGAAGGGGCTATGTATGCCTTGCAGGGCTCGCCCATGCATGAATCGCCACTCAATCTCATTCCCGCAAGTTTGCGCGCGGAGTTCCGCGACACTTACGGCGTAGAGATCAAGGGCGAGTTGAGTCCGTGGGCACGCGATCGTCTCGAGCGCGAATTCGAAGGCGACTTCTTGCGCATGCCGGTGGAGCGAGTGTTCCTTTCTGAAGCATCGCGTGTGGGTGTTGGCACTTACGCACCACACGACCCGACGACTGCGGATCTCGCCGATCTGGTCGGCTCCGTTGATCTATCCAAAGTTGCGCAGTTCGGTGATGAAGGCGATCCGCGCGCTTGGTCATGGTCGGGCGCAGTGTATGCCGCGAGCCGCGGCGTGCTGGAGATGATCGAAATCCTGAAGGTGAAGCGCGAGTTCCTGTACTTGCTGCTGACCCTGACGCAGGAGAAGAACGTCAAGGTGTCGCGCTTCCCGCTGATCTATCTGGACGAGACCATTCTGGCGCACACCAATCTGGCCGAGTTCCACAAGTTCTTGCAAGAGAAGGAGAACGAGGCGCTGCTGGACCGCATGGTGATCGTCAAGGTGCCTTACACCTTGTCGTATTACGAAGAATCGCGGATCTACAACAAGTTGGTGTCCGCCGCGCCGGCGTTTCGCGATGTGCATCTCGACCCGCACGCGATGAAGCTCGCGGCTGTGTTCGCTGTGCTCACACGACTCTACAAACCCGAGCGCGAAGGTCTCGACATGTCCAAGAAGCTGCGCCTGTATGCAGGCGAGAGCGTGGAAGGTTTCCCGGAGACAGAGATCACTCGACTGCGCGCAGAGTCGCCCGAGGAAGGCCTTACGGGTGTCAGTCCGCGCTTTATCGTGAATTCGATTTCCAACGCCATCACGCGCACCGACAAGAAGAGCCTGACCAGCATGGAAGTGCTGCTCGCGCTCAAGGATTCGATCGAAACCGATGCGCGCATGGATGCGAAGGCCAAGAAGCTCTGGATTGATTATCTGGTATTGGCGCGCAAGGACTTCTACAACCGCTGGGTGAAGGAAGACGTGCATCGTGCGCTGTTCGCTTCGTTCGAAGACGAAGCCCAACAGTTGCTGGATAAGTACTTGGACGAAGTGGAGGCCGCGCTCGATCACCGCGAGGTGACCGACCCGATCACCGGCGAGTCGCGTCCCGCCGACGAGCGTTTCCTGCGCTCGGTGGAGGACAAGATCAAGGTATCGGAATCGGGCAAGCTGACCTTCCGTCAAGAAGTGGTACGCAAGGCCATGGTGGCGTACAAGGCCGGTGAGAAATTCACTCTCAACAGCCATTCGCGCATGCGCGAAGCTATTGAGCAATATCTGTTCGAGGAGCGGCGCGATGTGCTGCGCCTGGTGACATCTGCCGCGCGTCCCGACGACGAGGCCCGTAAGAAAATCTCCGCGGTTCAGGATCGCCTGACTTCGGAGTACGGTTATGACGATCACAGCGCCAAGGAAGCGCTGAGTTATGTGACGACCTTGCTGGCTCAGGAATGATCTGGAGTGAGCTTAAGGGCACTGAACCGGATGGCACTTTTACAAGTATCTTTGTGTAAAGGGCGATCCATGAGCACCTCTTAGGCGTACTGTAGTAGCAAGGGCCGATTGAGACGGGGGTTGCGAGCGATGAGCGACAACGCAACGGGCACCACGACCGATGGCGGATCTGGCGGCTCTGGCGGAAATCGCAGCCCGGGTGAGGCCGGTTGGTACGACCTCTTCTCGCGCGGCGCGAGAGATTGGCTGCGTCACAACGACAAGGTGCGCGATGCCGTGCGTCAGCACCTGCCGCAAATCGTTGCCGGCGCCGATGTGCTGACCGGCGGCGCCAGCACCGTGCGCGTGCCGGTGAAGATGCTGGAGCATTATCGTTTCCGGCTACGCAATTCCAACGAACAGCAAGGCGTCGGCCAAGGCCAGGCCAAGCCCGGCGACCGCATCGGCCGCCCACAACAGGACAGCGAGAATCAACGCGGCCAAGGCGGCAACGAAGACGGCGGCGTGCAATACACGCTGGAGTTTCGTATCGACGACATCGTCGATTGGTTGTGGGAAGAAATGAAGTTGCCCAACCTCGAGGCCAAGGCCGGGCGCGCCAAGGAAGACGATTGGATACGCGAAGGTTGGGATCGACGCGGCGCGCGCTCGCGACTCGATCGCCGTCGTTCCATGAAAGAATCCATCAAGCGGCGCGGCGTGCAAACCGCCAACGGCGCCGAGTCGCCCTCGTTCACCGATGATGATTTACGGTATCGCCAGCTCGCCAAGCGCGAACAGCCGGCCATGCAGGCCGTGGTGATTTTGTTGCTCGACGTGTCGGGCAGCATGGGCGAACGCGAACGGCAGATTTCCAAAACGTTTTTCTTCTGGGCCATTCAAGGTCTGCGGCGTCAGTACCGACATCTGGATCTGGTGTTCGTGGCACACACTTCGGAAGCCTGGGAGTTCGAAGAGGATGAGTTTTTCAAAGTCACCGGCACTGGCGGCACGGTGGCTTCGGCGGGCTTGAAGAAGGTGCGCGAAGTGATCGACGCGCGTTACAGCCCCAGCCAATACAACATCTATTTGTTTTACGCCTCCGACGGCGAGAACTTCCCTTCCGACCAACCGCAAGCGCAGGTCGCGTTGGAAGAGATCGCCGGTGACTGTAACTACAGCGGCTTCTTGGAAGTGGCGCCGCTGGCCGGCTCGGCCCCGGATAGCGAGATCGGCAGGCTGTTCGTCGACTTATCGCGGGATGACGATAGCGTCGGCGCGTATCGCGTCAGCGGTACGGACGATATCTGGAATGCCGTGCGGCATTTCTTCACCCACGCCTCGCAGGGTTCCTAGACGTCATGCCCAACACGACGCCCACCTCCATGAAGGCGGAAGACTGGCAATCCCATATTTCGCGCATCGAACAGTTGGCTCGCGCGCAGGGATTGAAGTACCACCCGGTGGAGTTCGAGGTGGTCCCGGAAAGTTTCATGACCGAGATTGCCATCTACGGTCTGCCGGTGCGCATGCCGCACTGGTCGTTCGGCGTGCGTTATATCTATCAGCTCATTCAACATCGGATGGGCTTGTCGCGCTTGTTCGAAGTGGTGTTTCCGGGCAATCCCGGCCGTGCCTATCTGGCGAAGAGCAACAGCGCGGCTGAGAACGTATTGGTCACCGCGCATGTGTTGGGTCACGCGGACTTTTCCACTAACAACATGTTGTTCCGTCGTAGCCAAGATCAAGTCGGCGAACACATCGTCGAGCAAGCGGCCGCTCATGCGCGTCAGATTGCGATGGCCATCCAGGAACATGGTTTGGAACGCGTGGAGTTGGTGCTGGACGCCGCATTGTCGCTGGAACAGCATGTGAACATCGACAAAGGCCTGCGCCGGCCGCGTTATCCGGAAATGCAGGCTGAGCGCGGACCGCCGTCGAACGATGAATTCGCGAAACGTTTCGCCGCCCTCGGGCCGGACACTGCGCGCCCTGCTCCCACCGGTCCCGCGAAGAAGGCACCGATCCCGCCGCATCCCGAATCGGATCTGCTCTGGTTCATTGCGCAGTACGCGCCGGAAATGGAGCCTTGGGAACGTGACATCTTCCTGGCCGTGCGCGAGGAATCGTTTTATTTCTATCCGGTGTTCGCTTGCCAGATCATGAACGAAGGCTGGGCTTCGTACTGGCATGCGCGGCTGCTGCGTGAGGCCGACTTTCTGCCGGCATCGGCCTATGTCGACGCCATCAAGTGTCATTCAGATGTGGTGCGTCCGACCGCGAGTGGTGAAAACGTCGCGTTGGCCACCAATCCGTATCACTTGGGCTTTTCGATTTGGGAAAAGATCGTGGCAGCGCAGGGCATGGAAGCCGCTCGTCGCATCATGGCCGAAGACGATGACTTCTCGTTCGTGCGCAACCATCTCACGCACGATCTGGCCAGCGAATTGAAACTGTTCCGCTTCAAGGGGCCGGCCACCGGCACGCTGACCGTTCAGGAAACAGATTTGTCGGCGCTACATGAAGCGCTGCTCGCTCCCAAGTATGGATTCGGCGCGCCCCGAGTGAGTGCGGCTCGCGTGCATGTGGATGGCAAACTCGACCTGGTGCACGACCATCTCACCGACGGTCGCGGCCTCGATCCCGAACGGGCGCGCAAAGTATTGGAGTACGTCGCCAAAGTGTGGCGTCGACCGGTGACCATGACCACCGTCGACAACGATCAACGCACTGTGGAGATTTCCGTCTCGCCCGGACTGACGCCGAGCTTCAGCCGCTGACGCAGCGGTCAGCGCCGCTCAGGCGGCCGAGGCGGACAAGAAACGAGTCTTGTAATCCTGCACGAAGTCTTCGAGTGAGCGCGGCGGCCGGCCGGTCACATCCTGCACCACCGAGTTGGGCGGCACATTGAGCATGTTGGACGCGCAGGCGTCCCAATACTCCAGCTTGGCCTCGATCATCACCGGCGACAGGCCTTTGCCCTGCAGCCAACCGCGCGCTTCGTTGGCGGTAATGTCGTTGTAGCGCACCGGCTTGCCCAGAATATGACTCAGCCTGTCAGCGATTTGCGGAAAGCTAAGGCTCTCCGAGCCCGTCACCGTGTAGATACGTCCAGCATGCGAAGGATCTTTCAAAGCCGCGACTGCGACCGCAGCCACGTCGCGCGCATCGACCCAGCTCCAAGGATTGGAGCGGAACGGGCCGGCGATCAAGCCTTGCTGGGCAATGGTCGGAGCGAACTCGAACAACAATTGCAGCATGTAAGCCGGCCGCAAGCGGGTCAG
>NZ_JAEUPY010000852.1 GCF_016790065.1 Steroidobacter sp. | reverse complement strand
TACAGGAGCGCAGATTCGAATGTACCCACAGATAGACCTCGCCAACCAGAGCATGCTCTGGTTGAACGAAGTTGAACCAATACGTTTCGGTGGCGGACGGATGGCGTTCGGGGATATCCGCCAATAGATAATCGGTGGCCGCGCTCACCGAGCCGAAGCCCGGCGCATCGCTGGTCATGTAGTCGAGCGACTTGTTCGAGGTCACTGGCCCTCCTCAGTCATCGCCTCGATCAACTCACGCGACAATCTCGTCAGCATCATTGGCGACTGGTCGGACGGTGCTTCGGCAAAGTGCACTGAGGCTGGCGGCGCGTCTTCGAAGAGTTGCCTTGCGCGCAGGATGATGGTTGCGAGCCACAACGACTTCCAGACGGTGAAGAAATGCACCGCTCTCGTGCTCACTCGCAGCCCGCCCGCTGCGTGATAGGCGGCCATGAACTTGGGCCACGTCGTCATGGTCTCGATCACCGAGTGGATGTACCCCAGGTCTTCCGCCGGATGACCTAGATGAGCCAGCTCCCAGTCGAGCAATGCGCCGAGCCCCTCTTCGTGCACCAGCACGTTATGAAATCCACAATCGCCGTGGACGATGGCGGTTAGACCTTCGGCGTGCTGAAGGTTGTCGCGTAACCAAGCGAACGCCGCTATCGCGGTTACGCTCGGTGTGCGTGCATTGGTCGTCCACTCGATGCGCATTGCTTCGAGTGCCGCGGCGAAGTCGGCTTTGCTCTGTTGTTGTCTTGAGGCGGCGAACAAGTGTCGCGCCGGTTCGACTGGTAACGAATGCAGGATGCCTAGCTGTTCAGCCAGTCCCAGTGCCAATGCTTCCGAAGGATGAGCGCTGAAGGCCCCGCCGGCCATGCGACCCGGGAGGTGCGACACCAGCGCAAATCGGCCACCGAGGACGCTTTCGTCGTCTTCGAATAAATAGGGGCGCGGTAGACGGAGCGAGTTCGAATGGGCACTGAGGTGTTGGAGCAGCGGGTATTCGTCGCGTAGCGAGGTTTGCAGAGTGACGCCGGTGACTTCTTTGCGCAGCACTGCGCTGTTGGGCAGACCGTCGAATCCTTCCAAAGTTAGTAACGCGGTCTGCTTGGTTCGGCCGCCGGAGAGCCATTGCAATTCCGCTACGCGGCCATCGTTTGAGTTGTGCCGGCGAAGATATTGTTCGAGCCGGGATCGGATGTCTGTTGTGTCGGCGACGTGCCCGCCACGCGCCGTCAGCAAAGAGCGCCAGTAGTTTTCTGTCTGGGCTTCGCGCTGTTGGAGTAGTTGGCTTTCTTCACGCAGCAGATCGAGGAATTCGGCGTCGCTGCTCGCGACACCTGACGCTTGCAGCTCGATCGCTCGATCACTGGCAGCACGCGCTTGGTCTCGTTGCGGCCCGGCGGTGAGAAGGTTCTCTAGCCCGAACTGTTCCAACACGAGCTGTGTTGCTTCGGTACGGCCTTGATAGTCGGGCTCGCAAAGAGCCGCGGTTTTGAGTTGCTCCGCTGCTCGCAGCAGCACGCGCTGGCAGCCGTACAGCGCCTGCCGTGCACCGGCGGATTGCAGCTCGGGCCGAATGCTCGCCTCCAATTCCGCGATGACGGCCGATAGATAATGAACGACGCTCATCGTGGCTCCCGCTCGGTAAGAGTTGCTCTTACTGCGCGCAGCTTCTCGGGGGAAACGCCGCCGGCGGTTCGCAGATACGCCTCGATGGTCTCGTGCTCGGTCAGAATCTGCGCCAGCGCGCTCGCGAGAAAGTCTCGTCGCACGCTCATTATCATATCCATCGTCGACGGCGTCGGCGTGGCGCCGATCATCGCCGTGATGGTGGCTGCGATTCTGCTCTCTTGCCGCTCTCGATGACGGCGGCGAGCCGTTTTCATGTAGTCGCGCATCACCGTCTCACGCGGCACTCCTAGCGACAACAGCAACACCGCACACAGAAACCCAGTCCGATCCTTGCCCGCCGCACAGTGAACCACCAACGGCAAAGCACTCGCATCCGCCAGCTTGTCGAACAAACCAGCAAGACCTGGCGCAGCGGCGCGAGGCATGTGCTCATAGACCTTCCGCATCATCCGCGCAGCGCCCTGATCGGTCGGATCTTCGCGTAGCAAAGACGCGAAATGACTATCCCCGGTGCGTGGATCGCCATTGAGATCCAAATGCACAACGTCAACGCCTTCTGCCTCATGCCAACAAGACGGCGTGTGCCGGCGTTCAGAAGAGGTACGCAAGTCGACCACCGTGCGAATCCGCAAACGATCGAGCAACGCTTGGTCTCGCGGCGTCGGATCGGCCGCCAGATCGGAACGAAACAACACCCCACGACGCACACGACCGCCGTCGCGCGTCCGGCAGCCGCCGAAGTCGAGAAAGTTAGGCGCGCACTGCAGCCGAATCATGAGACTTCAATAGCTCCGCAAGTAACCCTCGGCACTGGACGTAGTCGATGAAGGCACACGCGCCCAGCAGCAACTCGCGGTGTTGATCCGAGATATAGCCGCCGGCTGCCACCAGCGTCGCGGTGTTCCGAAAC
>NZ_JAEUPY010000850.1 GCF_016790065.1 Steroidobacter sp. | reverse complement strand
ATTCGATAGGGACGTTTGCCCGCGCATGTCAGCCAACCCGGAAAGACCGAAGGCCTCCTCGTTGCGGCCGCTGCGAGAGCTGTGGCCGTACCTGCGCAAGTATTCCGGCATCCTGACGCTGGCGATGCTCGCACTGCTGGTCGCGGCCGGCGCGGCGCTGGCGGTGCCGATGGCGTTTCGCGATCTCATCGATCACGGCATGGCGGCGCAGGACGCTGCCACCATCAATACTTACTTCGTCGCATTTCTCGCCGCCGCGGCTGTGTTCGGCGTGTTCGCAGCGGCGCGCTTCTATTTCGTGACCTGGCTGGGTGAGCGAGTGGTCGCTGACTTGCGAGCGGATGTCTATTCGCGCGTGGTGCGCATGGACCCGACGTTCTTCGAAGTCACGCGCACCGGCGAAGTTTTATCGCGACTGACCACCGACACGACGGTCGTGCAAGGCATCGCCGGCGTCAATCTGTCCATGACGTTGCGCTCGGCCGTGCAGATGACCGGTGCGTTGATATTGATGATCGCGACCAGCCCGTCGCTGGCCGGCATGATCGTGGTGCTGATTCCTCTGGTCATCGCGCCCATCATCATCGTGGGCCGCAAGCTGCGCACCTTGTCGCGCGAGTCGCAGGACAAAGTGGCGGACACCAGCGGGTTGGCCGGTGAGACGTTGAACGCGATTCAGACGGTGCAGGCGTTCACGCTGGAAGGCCTGCATACGCAGCGTTACAGCAAAGCGGTTGAAGAGTCGTTCGTCGTGGCGATCCGCCGCTCCAAAGTGCGAGCGGTGATGACCGCCATCGGCACGATGATGATTTTCGGCGCCATCACCTTTGTGTTGTGGCAGGGCGCGCATCGCGTGCTCGACAAAGAGATGACGGGCGGCGAACTCAGCCAGTTCTTGATCTACGCCGTGTTGGTCGCCGTCAGCGCCGCGACGTTGAGCGAGATGTGGGGCGAAGTGCAGCGTGCGGCCGGCGCCATGGAGCGCTTGATGGAGCTGAAGGTTGCCACGCCGAACATCGTCGCTCCGCCTCAGCCGCAGGAGTTTCCTTCGCCGCCAGTGGGACGCATTGGGTTCGAAGGTGTGTCGTTCCGATATCCCTCGCGGCCCGAAACGCTCGCGCTCGATCATTTATCGTTGACCATCGAGCCCGGCGAGACGGTGGCGTTCGTCGGCCCTTCCGGCGCCGGCAAGAGCACCACGTTTCAACTGCTGCTGCGGTTCTACGACCCGGCCAGCGGTCGCGTCGTCATCGACGGCGTGGACATTTCTAAAGCCCGGCCCGAAGACGTGCGCGCACGCATTGGATTGGTGCCGCAGGAAACCGTGCTGTTCGGCGCGAGTGCTCGAGAAAACATTCGCTACGGCCGCCCTAGTGCCTCCGATGCCGACATCGAAGCCGCCGCTCGCGCCGCCGGTGCTCACGACTTCCTCAGTGAACTACCGCAAGGCTACGACACGTTCCTCGGCGAAAAAGGCACTCGCCTGTCCGGCGGCCAACGCCAACGCATCGCCATCGCTCGCGCTTTGCTGAAAGATCCGCCGATTTTATTGTTGGACGAAGCCACCAGTTCGCTGGACGCCGAGAGCGAACGTTACGTGCAGGAAGCGCTGGAACGGCTGATGCAACATCGCACCACGCTGGTAATCGCGCATCGCCTGGCGACCATCCTGAAAGCCGACCGCATCGTCGTGCTGGACCACGGCCGCATCGTCGACATCGGCACTCACTCGCAACTGCTCGCAAGCAACGAGCTCTACGCTCGCCTCGCAGCGCTGCAGTTCGCCGATCTAAGCGGTAGCTCGCCAGCTACCGCAGCGTAATCACGTAGGGTCATGGAACGACTCCCCATCCTTGCCATCGTCGCTGCCGCCGTACAACGTTATAGACAGCTATTCCCGGACTTGATGCGCGTAATTGCGCTACCTGCGCTGGCGCATGCGGTGATTCTGTATGTTTGGTTCCGGCTCACGGCGAACCAAAAGCCGCTGTTCTTGCTACTTTGGGTAGCGCAAGGCTTCTTGATGACGCTGGCCGCGCATTCATGCCATCGAGTCATCCTGTTGGGTCCTGAATCCGTTCCACCATTGGGCAGCTCCGGCACCGCTGCTCGCGACTGGCGCTTTCTGTGCACAGCAGTCGCACTGTTCGTCACGATCAGTCTGCTGCAGCTATTGGGCAACATGGCGATCTTCATCCCGCTGTCAGCCCTCGCGCCTAACACGGCCCCAGCGAACAGCGATCTAGCAGTGACACTCACTTGGCTGACGTTCCTTCCCGCGCTGTACGTCACGTGTCGCTATGCCGTTTGCTTACCTGCCGCTGCGGTGGACCGCCGGCTCCTTGCCAGCCAAGCCTGGCAGCTCACCCAGGGCCATGGTCTGCGCTTGCTGCTGTTGGTCGGCATCGCTCCGTGGCTATTCCATTTGGTGCAACGCTGGCTGGCGAGCTCGTTCTCCATCGACGCCGACTACATCGTGGCAGCGAATCTACTGTTTTGGTTGTTCCTGCCACTGGAAATCGCGCTGCTGTCAGTGTGTTACCAACGGCTCAGCAGAGCAGCTGCATAGCGCCACGCTTTTGATCCAGACAGGCGTATCATCTGCGCCATGGCCTCGATTACTCCCAAAGACGCTCGCACCTATCTGAACCGCTGGGATCTGGTCCGTGAGGCAGAAGCGACCGAGCTGCGCGCCGCATCCATGGATACGAAAGCGCGCCAACTTGCGGTGCTGATGGCATCACGAGATCTCTTCCGACGCGATGAGTCGCGTGACCAGGAGATCGTCGACGTAAGAGACCGCTGGACCAGGATCCGGAGAGCGATGAGTGGCTGATGGCCTGCCTGCGAATTTGCTAAAGCCACTGCTCGATCTCGGCAGGTGGTTGGATGCAATTCAAGCGCAGTCGGTCATTGTGGGTGGAGTAGCGGCCTCGTTCTTAGGCCGGCCTCGGTTCACCCAAGACATTGATGCACTCGCCATCATTTCAGAGTCTGAATGGAGTGCAGCCGTGGGCGCGGCTAGCAACTACGGCATCGTTCCCAGAATTGACGACGCCGTCGAATTCGCGCGTCGTTCGCGAGTTCTGTTGTTACGACATCAAGAAACCCAGATCGATATCGACATCATCCTCGGCGGCTTACCCTTCGAGGAAGATGCAGTTACGAACGGCAAGCGCCACATCATCGGCGGCGTGACTGTGAGATTGCCCAAAGTTGAGGATCTTGTAATCATGAAAGCGGTGGCGCACCGCCCCCGAGATCTACAAGACATCGAGGGACTGCTTCAAGTCCATCCCAATCTGGACCTGAGTGGCGTTCGGCAGTGGGTTCGAGAGTTCGCCTCGGTGACAGGCATGTCCGAGCTGATCGAAGATTTCGACAAGCTGCTCGCTCGCGTCCATCGGACACCATAGGCGCGACGTGCCCGCGAGCGCAGGCACGCGAACTCAAGAATCAAACCGCCCGACGCTGGATGTGAACGCCGGCGGCGTCCGTCGCACCTTGGTAGGCGACCGAGAAATCGTCGAACGCGGTGAGCGCGACGTCGAGGTCGGCACCTTCGGGGAGTTCGAAGGCGTCGAAACCGCAGCGGGCCATGTAGAACAGCTGATCGCGCTGGATCTTGCCGACCGCGCGCAACTCGCCGGTGAACTTGTAGCGAGAGCGCAGTAAGGCAGCCTGGCTGTAACCGCGGCCTTCGCCGATGCCGCCGAATTCGAGCGCAACCAAGCCGATGCGAGTGAAGTCGTTCTTCAGCTCTTCCACTTTGTCGGTGACCCCGAGACGCACGCCGAGGCGGCCGTCCCACAGCCACCACTGTTCACGCTCGGCTTTCCAACGCTCGAAAGGCAGGATCAGCGCGCGTTCGCGACCGATCGGATCCTCGTCGGCGTAACGCCACTCATCGACGATAACTTCACGCTGCTTGATGAGACGGCGCATAAACCCTGGCCTTGAACGGAGCGACGCCGATACGACGGAAGGTATCGAGGAACCGTTCCTCTTCCTGCCGCTGCTCGACATAAACATTGAGGATGCGTTCGATGGTCTCGGCCACGTCGTTGTGAGCGACGGACGGACCGATCACCTTGCCCAGCGACGCATCGTGACCGCCGGTGGAACCGCCGAGAGTGATTTGATACCACTCCTCGCCGTCCTTATCGACACCCAGCACGCCGATGTGGCCGACGGAATGATGGCCGCAGCCATTCATGCAGCCGGACATCTTCAGCTGGATCTCGCCGAGGTCGTAGAGATAATCGATGTTGTCGAAGCGCTCATTGATCTGCTCCGCCAACGGAATCGAGCGGGCATTCGCCAACGCGCAGAAATCGCCGCCGGGGCAGCAGATCATGTCGGTGAGCGTACCGATGTTGGCCGTGGCCAGATCGTTGAGCTTCAACTCCTGCCACAGTGCGAACAGATCGCTCTGTTTCACGTGGGCGAACAGCAGATTCTGGTCGTGGGTCGAACGGACCTCGTCGAGCGAATACTTCTCGCCCAGATCGGCGACGCGATCCAATTCATCCGAGGTGATGTCACCTGGCGGCCGCTTCGGCGACTTCAGCGACAGGTACGCGACCCGATAGCCCGAGACTTTGTGCTTGCGAGTGTTGTACTGGTACCAGCGACGAAACTCTTCCGGCTTGCCGGTCACGACGTCCTGATCCGGCAAATTCTCGTACGCAGGCGGCGTGAACAGCGCCTTGATGCGCTCGAAGTCAGCGGCATCGAACACCGGCGCGGTGTCTTTGGCAGCCGCGAATTCCTCTTCGACCAGCTCGCGCATCTTGGCCGGCGTAATCGCCTTCACCAGGATTTTGATACGCGCCTTGTGAATGTTGTCGCGACGACCTTCGAGGTTGTACACGCGGAGGATGGCTTCGAGATACGCCAGCAAATCGCGCTTCGGCAGGAACTCGCGAATCACGTGACCGATCATGGGCGCGCGGCCGAGACCGCCGCCGACCAGTACTTCGAAACCCACTTCGCCCTGCTCGTTCTTCACCAAGTGCAAGCCAACGTCATGCACGCGTGAAGCGGCGCGATCCGCCGGAGAACCGGTGACCGCAATCTTGAACTTACGCGGCAGATACGAGAACTCGGGATGCAGCGTCGCCCACTGCCGAATGTATTCGCACCAGGGACGCGGATCTTCCAACTCATCGGCCGCGACACCGGCCAGATGGTCCGCGGTCACGTTGCGAATGCAATTACCGCTGGTCTGGATGGCATGCATCTGCACCGTCGCCAGCAGCGCCAGGATGTCGGGCACCGTCTCCAGCTTCGGCCAGTTGTATTGGATGTTCTGGCGGGTCGAGAAGTGACCGTAGTCCTTGTCGTATTCACGCGCGATGCGGCCGAGCACGCGCACCTGGGCGCCGCTCAACAGGCCATAGGGAATCGACACGCGAAGCATGGGGGCATGCTTCTGGACATAGAGGCCGTTACGCAGGCGCAGGGCCCGGAAATCGTCTTCTGACAGCGTGCCTTCGAGATAACGCCGCGTCTGGTCCCGAAACTGGGCCACCCGCTGGTCAACGAGCTGCTGATCGATCTGGTCGTACTGATACATGGTGCGCGACTGTAAGCCTGCTCCGCAAAAGCAGAAATTCGAGTTGGATATGACTAGATGTCGGTTAGAAAGGGGTTACACGGATCAACGACTTAGGTTGATTTCGGTAACCCGCCGCTGACCCGCCGGACCAGCCCTTCCTGGGCGGTGGACGCCACCAGCCGGCCATCCCGGCTGAACAGGCTGCCCCGAGCGAAGCCGCGCGCTCCCGAAGCCGTCGGGCTATCGAGCACGTACAACAGCCACTCATCGGGCCGAGCCGGGCGATGGAACCACATGGCGTGGTCGATGCTGGCCATCTGCAGCTGCTCCCGGTCGTTGGCCATGCGGGCATCCATGCTCGCCGCGCCCAGCAGGAAGTAGTCCGAGGTATAGGCCAGCAGGCAGTGATGCAGGATCGGGTCGTCGGGCACGCGATCCTTGAGCCGGATCCAGACCTTGATGCGCGGTTCACGCGGCACCTCGGCGAGTGGATCAGGCAACTCGGCCGGCCGGAAATCGAACGGATGCTCGTGAATCCGAAACGGCCGCGGCCGGTCCGGCGCCTTGCGTTTCAACTCCTCGACCGCGGTCATCAAGTCCGGCAACGATTCAGGCTCGGGCACGACCGGCATGTCGGCCTGCCGATCGATGGCGTCCTCGTCCACCTGGAACGACGCCGACATGTGGAAAATCTGTTCGCCATGCTGAATGGCAACCACCCGGCGCGAGGAAAAGCTTTTGCCGTCGCGGCTGCGGTCGACTTCGTAAACGATGGGATGGTCGGGATCGCCGGCGCGCAAAAAGTAGGCATGCAGCGAATGTGCTTGCCGGCCCTCGACGGTCGCATACGCAGCCGCCAAAGCCTGGCCGAGCACCTGCCCGCCAAACACTCGATGCCCACCCGGATCGCGACTTTCGCCGCGAAACAGGTCAACTTCCAATCGCTCCAGCTTCAGAACCTGGAGCAGATCGGCCAACAGCTCGTTCAACTCACTGCTCTCCCGCCACGCCCAAGCGCTTTTGCATGATGGGGCTGGTGGTCGTGTATTGCAGCGGAATTTTCTTGGCCGGATTCAGATGCGCGGCCACCGCGAATGCGGCCAGTGCTGCTTCGTGGAAACCGGACAGGATCAGCTTCTTTTTGCCAGGATAGGTGTTGATGTCGCCGACCGCGAAAATGCCAGGCACGCTGGTCTGGAATTTTTCGGTGTCGACCTGGATGGCGCGCTTGTCCAGCGCCAGGCCCCATTCGGCAATCGGGCCGAGTTTGGGATGCAGACCGAAGAACACCAACGCACGATCGGCGTGCAGATCTTCGAAGGCACCATCGGGCTTCTTCACACGCACGCCTTTGAACTCGCCGCCCTCGACCACCAACGACTGCGCGATGCCTTCGACGTAGCGCATGCTGCCGGAGTTGACCAGGTCGTGCATCTTGGCGACCGACGCCGGCGCCGCGCGAAATTCCGGACGACGATGCACCAACGTGACGCTGCGCGCCTTGCCGGCGAACTCCAAGGTCCAGTCCAGGGCCGAGTCGCCGCCGCCGAAAATCAACAAATGCTTGCCGGTGAACTCGGCGGAGTTTTTAACTTTGTAGTGCACGCTCTTGGCTTCGAAGACATCGACGCCTTCGCAGCCCAGCCGCCGCGGCTGGAACGAGCCGAGGCCGCCGGCAATGATCACGGTCTTGGCGTGAAAGCGCGTGTCCAACGAGGTTTTGACCAGGAAAGTGTGGTCCGGCAGCACCTTCAGCTCGGTGACTTCCTGCCCCATATGAAACTGCGCGTTGAACGGCTTGGCCTGTTGTAACAGCCGATCGACCAGCTCCTGCGCGCCGCAGACCGGCAAGGCCGGAATGTCATAGATGGGTTTTTCCGGGTACAGCTCGCTGCACTGGCCGCCGGGATGCTGAAGCGAGTCGATGATGTGGGCACGAATGCCCAATAGCCCGAGCTCGAAAATCTGGAACAGGCCGCACGGGCCGGCGCCGACGATGACCACGTCGGCTTGAATGGCGCCATCGACATCGGCAGCCACGCTGTCACTCACATCGGTACTCAAATCTACTTCCCCCCTCGAGAGTGTTCGGCAGGGATTCTACACAAGCGCCCCTGCCGTGCCTTTGCGCGTGGTGAGCTGGACTACCCACCGGCTGCGATAAGTCGCCACCGAGACGCGCCCAACTGCATTGTCCGGGCTGCCGAGCCATGGAAGAATCGGCCGCTCCCAGCCCCGAGCCAGGACGACTGCCATGCGCTTGAACATCAACGGCAAAGAACTCGCGGTCGACGATGTCGACGACACCACCCCGCTACTCTGGGTGCTGCGCGATCAGCTCGGCCTGGTAGGCACCAAATACGGCTGCGGCGT
Source organism: Steroidobacter sp. (assembly GCF_016790065.1). Classification (GTDB taxonomy): domain Bacteria; phylum Pseudomonadota; class Gammaproteobacteria; order Steroidobacterales; family Steroidobacteraceae; genus Steroidobacter. The sequence goes on along the minus strand of NZ_JAEUPY010000850.1, from coordinate 26,189 downwards.
GGCTCAGTGCGGAGCCTGCACCGTGCATCTGAACGGCACGCCAGTGCGCTCCTGCGTGATCCCGGCAAGCGCGACAGTCGGCCAGAAGATCACCACCATCGAAGGCCTGGCCAGCAAGGACGGCAAGTTGAACGCCGTGCAGGCCGCGTGGATCGAGCACGACGTTGCTCAATGCGGTTACTGCCAAGCTGGTCAGATCATGGCGGCGACGGCGCTGCTCCAGACCAATCCCAAACCCACCGATGCCGACATCGATGCGGCGATGGCCGGCAACCTGTGCCGCTGTGGCACCTACACGCGTATTCGCAAAGCCATTCACGCCGCCGCGTCGAAAGCCGGCGAGATCGTGAGCAAGAACTAAGCGCGAGGGATTTCACATGAGCGCAGCCGAAACTTCGATTCTGTCCTCCGATGCGTATGTGCAGGCGTTGCTTCAGGCCGCCGAGGCGCAGTCTGCTGTTGTTAACAAGTTTAGTCGTCGCACGTTTTTTAAAGTCTCCGGCCTGGTCGGCGGTGGCTTGGTGCTGGCGTTCTATGTCGGTGAGCAAGGCGAGGCGCGGGCGAATGGCAAGGCGTCCGGCAAAACGTCTGGGGAATTTGCGCCCAATGCGTTCCTGCGCGTTTCTTCCGACGGCACCATCACGTTGTTTTCCAAGGCGCCGGAGATCGGCCAGGGCATCAAGACTGCGTTCCCGATGATCATCGCTGAAGAGCTCGATGCCGATTGGGCGCACGTGAAAGTCGAACAGGCTGCGATCAATCCAGCGGCGTTCGGTCGACAGAGCGCGGGTGGCTCGCGATCGATTCCGATGTCGTGGGATCAGTTGCGACGTGCCGGCGCTGTCGGTCGCGCGATGCTGGTTAGTGCCGCGGCCAAGCAGTGGAAAGTGAGTGAGGCCGAACTCACCACTGAGAACAGCACCGTGTTTCATAAGGCGAGCAAGCGCAAGGCGACCTACGCGTCGTTGGCTACTGCGGCCGCTGCTTTGCCGGTGCCGGATGACAAGACGATCAAGCTAAAGACTCGCAGCGAGTACAAGCTGCTCGGCAAGCGCATCGGCGGTGTCGACAATCACGCCATCGTCACAGGCCAGCCGCTGTTCGGTATCGATCAAGTGTTGCCGGGCATGCACTACGCCGTGTTCGTGAAATCGCCGGCGGTGGGCGGCAAAGTGATCGAAGCGAATCTGGATGAGATTCGGCAGCTGCCTGGCGTGACGCAGGCGTTCGTCGTCGCTGGCACTGGCAAGCCCACTGAAGTGATGCCGGGCGTGGCGATTCTCGCCAAGTCCACTTGGGCAGCGTTCAGCGCACGTCAGAAGCTGCAAGTGAAGTGGGATGAGACCGAGGCGTCCAAGGACAGCTGGTCAGCGTATGTCGAACAGGCGAAGAAACTCGCGTCGACCTCGGGGCCGGATTCGATTCGTAACACGGGCGACGTCGACAAGGTGTTCGCGGAGTCGAAGCCGGTCGAAGCTTTTTATTCTTATCCGTTCATCGCTCATGCGCCGTTGGAACCGCAGAACACCACAGCTTGGTTCAAGGACGGCGCCATCGAAATCTGGTCGCCGACTCAGACACCCGAGTCGGGCATGAAGCTGGTTGCCGACGTGCTCGGCATCGCGCCCGACAAAGTCACATTGCATCAGACCCGCGTCGGCGGTGGCTTCGGCCGTCGCTTGATGAACGATTACATGTGCGAAGCTGCGGCCATTGCTAAACAAGCCGGTGTACCGGTGAAGCTGCAGTGGACTCGCGAAGATGACATGCACCACGACTTCTATCGCGTTGGCGGCTTCCATTCGTTCAAAGGCGGGTTGGACCAGGCTGGCAAGCTGGTCGCGTGGCAGAATCATTTCATCACGTTCACTCAAGACGGCCAGCGGCCCACCAGCGGTGGCGATCTGCCCGCGGATGAGTTTCCTGCTCAGCTACTGCCCAATGCTCGTCTCACTCAGACCAAGCTGCCTCTGAAAATTCCCACCGGCCCTTGGCGCGCGCCTCGCTCTTGCTCCGTTGCATTCGCTACTCAGTCGTTCCTGCACGAATGTGCCGTGAGCGCCAAACGCGATCACTTGGAATTCTTGCTCGAGGTAATGGGTGAGCCTCGTTGGTTGCAACCAGGCAATGAGTTCGCTCTGAACACCGGCCGCGCTGCTGCCGTTATCAAACTCGCGGCGGAGAAAGCCGGCTGGGGCCGTTCATTACCCAAGGGCCGCGGCATGGGCCTGGCCTTCCACTTCAGCCACGCCGGCCACTTCGCCGAAGTCGCCGAAGTCAGCGTCGACGCCAACCGCAAACTCACCGTCCACCGCATCGTCGTCGCCGGCGACGTCGGCCCGATCGTGAATCTGAGCGGCGCCGAGAATCAAACCGAAGGCGCGGTCATCGACGGCTTCAGCGCAGCGATGGGCCAACAGATCGACTTCGAGAATGGCCGCATCGTGCAAAACAATTTCGACAGCTACCCGATTCTGCGCATCGCCAGCACGCCGAAGATCGAGTCGTACTTCATCGAAAGCGACTTCACCCCCACCGGCATCGGCGAACCCGCCCTCCCGCCAGTCGCTCCGACTATCGCCAATGCGATCTTCGCCGCGACCGGACAGCGGGTGCGGTCGATGCCATTTACCAAGGAAGGGTATTCGGTTTAGGCACGAGCCTCAGCGACGCCCGAGCCCCCGCTGGACGGCGAACAGGGCGGCTTGGGTGCGGTCTTCCAGTTTGAGTTTGGCGAGGATGGTGCTGACGTAGCCTTTGACGGTGCCTTCGGTGAGGTGCAGTTCGTCGCCGATTTGGCGATTGCTCATGCCGCGAGCGATCAATTCCAGCACGCTGCGTTCTCGTTGAGTGAGTAGAGCCAACGAATCGGCTTGGCGATTGCGCAGCTGTTCGACGAGAGAGCGTTGGGCGAGGGGATGGAGCCAGGTCTGGCCGCCGGCGACGGTGCGAAGGGCGGTGACGAAATCGGACTTGGTGACGTCTTTCAGGATGTAGCCGGCCGCGCCTGCGGCCATGATTTCGCGAACCTGACCGTCTTCGGCATACGAAGTCAGCGCGATGACTTTCACAGCAGGCGAAGTAGCACGGATCACGCGAATGGCGTCACTGGCCGCCATGCCGGGCATTTTCAAATCCATCAGTACGATATCCGGTTGCAAGCGACGCACGGCTTCGCAGGCTTCGTCGCCATTGCCGGCCTCGCCGACGATGACGAACTCTTCGCCGTCATCGAGTAGCGCACGCAGCCCTTCACGCACGATGCCGTGATCGTCGACCAGCATGAGTTTGATGGTCTGAGCGGCGGCGGTCATGGGGTGATCGCCAGCAACGGAATACGAATACATACAGTGGTCCCTCGTCCAGGCTGCGATTGAACTTCGCAGACGCCGCCGAGCGTGGCGGCACGCTCGCTCATGGTCTGCAGACCAATCCCTTGTTCAGGAGAATCTCCGGTGACTTCGGCGCGAGCGGCAACATCGAAGCCGCGGCCGTTATCTTGAATGTTCAACATCAAAACATCGTCCTTCACACCGGCGCTGACATCGAGCCGATCGGCACCCGAGTGTCGAATGGCATTCGACAGGGCCTCGCGACAAATCAAATACAAGCGTTCTTCCAACGACGGCGGCTGCGACTGATACGCAGCAAAGTCCAACCGAATGCTCGGCGTCTGCGGCGCGAGAATAAAAGCGAACCGTTGTAACGCCGCGGCCAAGCCCATTTTCTTGACGTCGGCAACACCGGCATTCTCGACCTGCGAGCCCGCATCCACCGACGGATCCGGCCGCAACTCCCGCAGCAGCGCTCGCATCTCAGCAAACGCCAATCGCGCCAATTCTTCGATACGCCGAGCGCGCCGCTCGCCTTCCGCCGGATCGCGACGCCAAGCAGGCACGATGGACTGCGACATCAGGCTGATCGAAGAAAGCGCCTGACTCACCGCATCGTGCAGATCGCGCGCCAATCGTTGGCGTTCACGCATCACCGCTGCCTGCCGCGCCTCGCGAGACAAGCTCGTATTCTTGATCGCAACCGCCAGGTGATCGGCGATGATCTGAATGCTCGCGACATCGTCTTCATCGAACGGATTCAAGCCTTCGATGTTGATACAGCCGAACACTTCGTCGCCGAGCACGATGGGCATGGCCAACTCGGTGCGCACATTGATCGGAATCGGCGGCGGCACATAGCGCGGATCCTTGCGAACATCGTTGACGACTTGCGCAGTCCGAGTCAGCACCGCCGTGCCGGTAACGCCTTTGGTCACAGGCATGCTGTGCGCCAGGTCGAGCACATCGCCGTAGTTGCCCGCATGGCCGTCGAACAACAAGAACTCCTCGTCATCATCCCGATACAACAATGGAATGACCACGTTGGGATAGCCGAGATGTTCGTGAATCACCTGCGCGGCCGTAGCCACCAGTTCATTCGCTTCCAAACCAGCAGTGATGACCCGTGCGATGTGCGCGATCAGCGTCATTCGCTCGGTGCGCCGCTTCTCGCGTTCGTAGCGCATGGCGTTTTGAATCGCGATGGCAGCGTGCCGCGCAAACAACTGCAATGTTTCCAAATCGGACGCATCGAATGTCCGCGGCGCCGGCGTACCGATACCGAACACACCGAGCAAACCGCCGCCGGGGCCAGGAATGGGCACGCCAATGACGGCGTAGTCGCGTCGCTCGGGCAAGGAAATGCGCTCCAGCTCGCCGTAGCGCTCGAAGATCACCGGCCGGCCGCTGGCCAGCACTTTGCCGATCAAGCCTTCGCCGGGCTCGAACTCGAGCCCCAACTCGGTGAGCGGCAACTGATGAATGGCTTCGACTTGCACCGTATGCCGGCGTGGCACATACAAACCGATGGCGCCGGCCTCGGCCCCGAGCAGGCCGCAGGCGCGAGTGATGATGCTGGTCAACAATGGGCGCAGCTCCAGCTCGCTGGCGATTTCTTCCAGAATGGTATTGAAGGGCTCGCTCATCGCGGGCGTGTCGCGGCCTTCGATTCGCAGGATTCCGGAGCTCACGGCAGGGTTCCGCGCGCGGTTGATGAGCGAAGTATTTGCTTCGCGCAAGCTGCGTTCAAGTGGCCTTCGGGAGCACTGACTTTGGTCATGAAAGTGCGCTCCCCTTCGCCATCGCCGCTATTTCAGCGGGCCGCCGCCGGCCGATGTGTAGCCCAACACCGCCGGCAACAGCGAACCGATCAGCCGACGGACGGCATCCCGCTCGCGCCCCACCATCTTGCGCAATTCATTGCCGATGATGGCGTCGCCCAGTGCCGCGACGGTCACAAACAAGGTGGCCGATGTGACTTTCGCGTGCACAGTGGCCGCGTCGCCTTCACCGTCCGCGCCGCGTTCGACGCTATCGATGTAGTCGCGCACCACATCCCCGATGGGGGTCAGGTGCTTGGATTCGCCGGTGAGCGCCATCCACGCCGCCAAGCGGGCCGCGCCGCCCCGGTCGAACGCGTCGAACACGATATCGACGAAATCCTTCATTTCCGCTTTGCCGGCGCGCAGTCGCATGACCGCCGATTCGATGGTGGTGGTGAGCTCGCTGACCATCTGGCGCATCAACTGGGATTGCAGCCCGGCCGCGGAGCCGAAGTGATGAATCAGGTTGGTGTGGCTCATGCCCAGGTCGCCGGCCACGGACTGTAGGGTGATGGCATCCGGTCCCTCAGCCAGGAGCAGCCGGCGCGCCGAAGCCAGAGCCAGGGTGCGGGCCTCCTCTGGCGTCCGCCGTACCCGCGGCACCCTGGGCACCGGGCTGGCGGCTTTGGCCGGCGTCCGACCGGCGGAACGGGCTGCTTTCTTCGGCTGAGTCACTATTGACAACACTCTCAATAAGAACTTTTAATACGCCAACCCCGCAAGCTTCGCAATGGAAGATGGTCATGGACACCCTCCCCACCGGCACCCCGGCCCACCTGACGATCACGCCCCGCGACTTGCGGCTGGATCGCAACGCTGCGAATCCGCGATGGTGGCACGGCGGCGACCCGGTGGCGACGGCGTTCTTCAATGCCCTGTCGGCATCCTTCCCGCAAGGCGAGACGTTTTTCATCGAGTCGGTGCGGCGTTTTCGGGGTCGCACCGACGGCCGCCTGCAGCAACAGATCAAGGCGTTCATCGAACAAGAAGCCGCGCACACGCGCGAGCACGTCGTGTTCAACAAGCTCATCAAGAACGCAGGTTATGACACGGCCGCCATGGACGCCGAAACGCGCCGTCGCTTGGACATCGCACGTTCACGCAATCCGGTGGTGCAGTTGGCGATCACCGTGGCGCTCGAGCACTTCACCGCGATCATGGCCAATTGTTTGTTGACCGATAAGAATCCCCTGCCCGGCGCGCCGCCCGAAATCCTGCGGCTGTGGCAATGGCATGCGATCGAAGAGGTGGAGCACAAGGCGGTCGCGTACGACACCTACCTCGCAGTCACGCGAGAGTTGTCGCCGCTGAAACGTTGGCTGTTACGCAGCCATGTGATGCTGATGCTCAGCTTTCAGTTCTGGTATTCCAACTTTGAGCGCATGGCCGACTTCTTTCGCCAGGACGGCATCAACACGCCGCGCACCTGGTGGCGCGTGTTTACATATTTGTGGTTCAAGCCCGGCATGATGCGCACCATCTTTTTGCCGTATCTGAGTTTCTTCCGGCCCGGCTTTCATCCCTGGGACCATGACGACGGCGCGTTAGTGCGCGAATTCGAGCAACGACTGCGGCTGGTCGAGCCGGCGGCACAGTAACTATCGACTCGTCACATTCAGCCCAGTTCGACAACGTCAACTCATAAAAAATTCCCCGCGACCGCAGCCGGAATGTGCCTACTTCCGAGACTGTCGCGCGCAGGAGCAGATTCGTAGCGCGGGTGCAGCGCCGATCTCCCCCCGTCGCCGCAACTCCGCGTAACGCTCGCTCGTGCGCACGAGCGGGTTTCAAATAACACGCTGGGAGTGAAACGAATGACTGCGACGACGATCAATAGTTTTCCCTCGTTACACAGCTGGAATTCGCCACGCGGCTGGGCGTTGGCAATCATTGCGCTGTTGCACTTGGGCTTTTTCTGGGCACTGAGTAGCGGCTTGACGCCGAAATTCATCACCTACTTGATTCCGGAAGCGCCGAGATATTTACCGCCGCCGGTAGCTCCCATGCCGCCGAAAAAAGTGCTGATACAGGAGCCGACCATCCAGCCGAAACAACTCGAGCCCACCTACGTCAAGCCGGTACTCGAGTTCGCCCCTGAGCCCGACGCCAAATCAGTGTATGTGCCGGAGCCAACGCAGCCCGGCAACTTCACCGATACTGGCGACGTGGTGGCGCCACCAACGCCGACGGTCGTCGAGCCGCGCATCGACGCGCGTCGCGGCCTGAGCGAGCCTTACTACCCGCCGCAGGTGATTCGTGAAGGCGGCGAAGGCACGGTGCTGCTATCGATCTATATTTTGGCGGATGGCCGCGTCGGTGAGGTGAGGCTGGACCGTTCCAGCGGTCACGCCAAGCTGGATGAGTCAGCACTGCGCGAAGCCAAGAAATGGCGCTTCGTGCCGGGCACTAGCGACGGCAAACCGATGGCAATGTGGAAGCAGCTACCGGTGACGTTCCGGTTGAATACTCGAATGTAACTTAGCGGGCGGTGCCGGTGCGCGAGCGCCGGCACTGCTCAATCACCAAGAAAAGGTCGGTGCCGCCACTTCGAAACGCAGACCTACCACCAGGGCATTGCGCAGCGAGCGCTGCGAGCCTGGATTCACGATGTACTGAACATCGGGCTGCACTGTCAGCCAATCGGTGAGCGTCGCTCGCCACGTGAGCTCGACAGCGGTCTCGTAGTCATCGATGTCTTCGGCGCTAGATCGCAACGCCGACGACGTTCTCACCCAAGCCGCGCCAATACCCAATGTTTGTTCACGACCTTCCGGGCGCGGCAAATCGTAATTGAGCGCAGCGACGAACGACCAATCGTGACAATTCACGATCTGCTGCGCATGACCGACGCGAAACGAAGTGCTCCACGGTTGCGGATCGTCCGGCGCCCCCAAACGTGAGTCGGCCGAAACATACCAACCATGATTGTGGGTCGAGCCAGCCGGCGGGCTCTCCGCGGCAGCCAAGTAATCGGCCTTGCGCGTGTAACCCCAAAGGCCCAGCGCTAGCTTCTGGACCGGACCATCGGTCAAGTGCTGCAACTCGGAGATCAATAACAAACCATCGTCATGATTCAACCGCACCGTGGTCGCCGTGGGATCGTCGGGATTGCCCGGCACGCCATCGAAGGCCGCGTTCAGCCAATGCCATTGCGCCCCGATGGCCAAGTTGAGTCGCACGCCCAGCGAAGTGGTCGGGAATATCGAGGGACCGTTCTCGCCCGACTGGCCCAAGTCCTGGCCCACGCCGAAGATGGAATTGATGTACAGCGCACGCGGTTCGCTGCTATCGAAATCTGCATTCAGATCGAGCAAACCGACGCGTAGTGAATGTTCAGAACTTTCGCCGAAGCTCCAGTCCGCACCCGCTTCAAGCAGCCGCGACGCCTTGGGGGCATCGATGTTGGAAACAGCGAACGAGTCGCCGATGAAACGATCCGACAGACCGCCGCCGTTGTTGCTCTGCCCGGACACGAACAGGGTCAGTCCCGACAAGCCCCACAGGCGCTCTGCATCTAGAGTGGCGGCAACGTCGAGATTGCCGAGGTGACGTTCTCCGCGTTCCAGTCCGCCACGGCGATTGGCAAAGAAGTCGCCGGTGTAGCCCGCTTCGAAATGCATGCTCGACGCCAGATCGTCGGCGTCGACGGCACCGGCCGCGCACGCCATGCAGACGGCGGCAGCAATCGCACTCAATTGGGTCGTCGGTATTGCCAGGGCCATGCGAGCCTCATTGTCGGTCTGGCTACCCAATCGGCATCCGCCTGCCGGGCCTGAGGCCATAACCCGATCCGGCTGCGCTTTCAGGCTTTGCCGTATCCCTCGCATGGGCCTCGCCCAGAGCTCGAGTGACGTAAGTCACAACTCCGGCGCGCGGCGATATACCAATAATCCAATGCCTGTCACTGCCCGCTGCACCAACTCGGCGCCGGCACCGATGTGAGAGTTGACGCGGATCGTGCCGGCCCATCGCATTGCGACCCCGCGGGGCTCGCCCGAGCACGCAATTGAAAGCAAGTTGGGGCGTGGCACGGTCCCGTACGCACCGGTCAATACATCTCGTGTTGTTCGGCGTGCAAACCAAGGAGACGGCGATGACTACGGATCCCATCGATTTGCTCGACCTGGGCGATGCCGCGGAAGAAACAAAACAGTACGTCCCCATTCCGGTGTTTCCGGACAGCCAATATTTTCGGGGCCTGGTGCCGGATATCGGCTGACGGTTGATGCCTGATCGTCCGGGTGCATGCGGCCGAATGCACCCGGATGTAACGAGCGCTGTCGGGAGACATATATGTTTCGCTATGTCGCGCTGACCTGGAATGTCGAGGACTCGGAACAGTGTTCGACGGCGCGATTTTTGAGTGAGCGCTGGCCGGCACGAAACAAATCGTGGGGGCGAGTCGAACAAAAAATCGGTCTATGCGTGCTGCATAAAAACTTCCGGCAAGGATCGCTGGACATTCAGGCGCTACCGAACGAGCACGGTGTGTTGATCGGCGCGATCTTCGAGCGCCAGTCCGATTGCACGGACGACTCGCCTGCCGAGCGTTTCCGTCCCGACCTACCTCAAAGCGAGTTGATCGTTGCGAGCCGTGGCAGCTGGCTCATCGAACACACTTGGGGCAATTACGTCGCCGTCTTGAAGGAGTTCTCCGATCACAGCGCGTGGGTTTTGAAAGACCCGAGCGGCAACTTGCCTTGCCTTCGAACCTCGTTCCGCGGCGTGCAACTGATTTTTGGCAATGTCGACGATCTGGTCGCCACCGGCTTGTTCCGCTTTACCCTCAACGAGCGCTATCTGCGCAATCGTGTATTGCTCGGCGGCGTGCTCGATCAAGACGCCTTGAACGAGGTGCAAACCATTCAGCGCGGCGAGTGTGTTCAGCTCGACGCCGACCTGCGCAGCACGCAGAGACTGTTTCACTGGCACCCGCTGAGCTTCACCGAACCCGGCAACGCCATCGAAGACGTTTCCTTCGCGACTCGCGCCATGCGTTCGACGGTGCGTTCATGCACGCGCACGCTGTGCATCGATCACGAGAGCGTGCTGCTTCGACTATCTGGCGGCCTGGACTCTTCCATCATCGCAGCCTGCCTCGCCGACGTGCCGGCACGCCCCTGCGTGAGCTGTTACACCTACTACACGCCGGGTGCTCGCTCAGATGAACGCCCTTGGGCTCGTCTCGCGGCCGGTCGGCACGCTCTCAATCACGAAGAGCATGCCGTGCTCGCCGAACACATCCCGCTGGGAAAAATTCTGGACCTGGCGGCGCAGGTCGAACCGACCGCCCTGATGGGTTATTTGTTACGCAGCACGTTGGAACAACAAATCGCCGGCGAGTATCGAGCGACCGCCGTGTTCTGCGGCGACGGCGGCGACTCCGGCTTCTGCGGCGAAACGTTCGCATACGCGGTATCGGAATACATGCGACGTCACGGCTTGCACCTACAGGCGCTGCGCCTCGCCGCCGGCGTCGCTGCGATCACTGAAGAATCGACCTGGACAGTGATGAGTAAGTCGCTGCGTCGTTGGCGGCGTGGCCCGGGCATGGAGCATCAACGCAAGTCGCTGCTCTCGATGTCGACATTACTCACCGAGGAGCTGCGCCACAGCTACTCCGATTCAGCCACCTTCCCGCATCCCTGGTTCAGCGCTCTACAACCGGTGCCTTGGCCGCTGATCAGGCGCCTCGGCTCACTGCTGGCAGCGCCGGAGTTCTACAACGTCGCGCCCGCCATCGATGCACCGGAAGTGCTCGCGCCACTCTATTCACAGCCGACGATTGAATTGCTTCTGCGCATTCCCGTGGACGTGCATTTTCAGGATGGCCGGGAACGAGGTTTGGCGCGCCTGGCCTTCGCCCAGGATCTGCCGTTCGAAATCGCTCGCCGCAACTGGAAGGATCGCGCGCCCGGTTTCGACGATGCGTTGGTTGAAAAGAATCGCGACCTGCTGCGCGAGCTATTGCTCGATGGCGTACTGGTGCAGGCTCGCTTGTTGAACCGCGCGGCCGTGGAAGAAATCTTGAGCGACCGAATCTCCAAGAGCGCCGCCTATTCCGGCGAACTGCTGCGTCATCTGGATGTGGAGATCTGGGCCAGAGCGTGGCAAGCCGACGCCGGCCAGCGCCATCGGGTCAGTGCTTAGAACTTTTGCTCCAAGCGGATATAAAACTGGCGCTGTCTCAATTCGGCTTGCGAGGTATCGAAGCCGCCGGCATCGCCCACGTCGGCAAAGCTCGGCTCGCCATCGAACACGTTGACGGCACCCACCCACAGCTTCAAGCCATCGAGCGCCGACTTGTCTCGATCCAACATGCCCAGATCTAACGAAGCCTGTACATCCCACAGCGTCTGTGCCGCGATCTTGCGGTTGGTAGGCACCCCAGCGATGGCATCTTCGTAGCTTGGCGTATAGCGAGCAAACATCACCGCACCGAAGGGGCCGCGTCGCCATTTCAACGAACCCACCGCACGCCAGGCGAGCACCGAACCGAGCTCGCTGGCAACGTTGACGCGCTCCACCATCGGCTGACCCGGCACATCGGTGGCGCGATACTTATCGAACCAGGTCAACTGCAGGCCCGGCGTAATCCGTCCCCAGTCGGTTTGTTTATCAGCCTTGATGACCAAGTCCACACCCGATGCACTGACGCCGCCGACGTTCATGCGGGACGTGTCCACTCGGCGCAGCGTGCCGGGACGATCCGGCGTCACTGCTGGATCTCGCACGATACGATCGGCAAAGAACCCTTCGTTACCGAGCATGGTCTGTAACGGCACCGACACTTGGCGATCCTGCATGTCGATGCGCCACCAATCGGCGGAGAATTGCCAGTTCCACGCAGTTGCTGGGCTATACAACACGCCGGCGCTCATCGATTTCGCAGTGGCCGGAGCCAGCTCGGGATTGCCCCCGGTGATGTAATCGATGGTAGCGAGTTCACCACGCGCCGGATCGCTCACACTGGCTTTAGACGTGATCCGCGGCAGATGTAAATCGTAAAGCGATGGTGGGCGAAAACTTTCGCTGCCCGAGACGCGCAGATGGACAGCGCTCGTTGGCCGCCACAACAGCGCTCCCTGATAGCGCAAGCTGGAGCCGAAATCGCTGTAGCGATCCCAGCGCACACCTGCGGTCAACGCCAGCTCGTGCACGCCTGGGATCTTCATTCGCTCCCCGAGTAACGGCACTCGTAGTTGCGTGAACGCCGAGCTCACATTGCGATCCGTGTCGAAAGAACTATTCAAGCCGCTCAACGACTGCATGTTTTCGTTGCGCCACTCGCCGCCGGCAATGGCCGACACCGAACCCGCCGGCACCGCCAACACCGGCCCTTGCACGAAAGCAGCGAGTTGCCGGCCGCCGGACGTGAAATGATCTTCATCGCGTGCCGCCCGCAAACTGTCGAGCAACGCATCGCTACCGAGTGACTCGGCAGAAAAAGGATTCAGCACCCGCGCCGGATCGGAGTTGGTCAATGCCGCCAGCGTCGCCGTCATGTCGAGCGTATTGCCGAGCCAGGTGTTGGCTCGTTCATCGGAATACAGCGCCGAGACTTCCCAATCCCACAGGCCCGAATTACCGCGCAGCGCCAACACGGCGCGCTTCAGCTCGGAGTCGACGTGCTGATACTGTGGCGGCAATTCCGTCAGCAAGCGATACACCATCACCGGCACGCCGAACGGATTGTAGGGATTGGTCGGCAGCGTCGGCACGAATGCCACCGCCGGCCACACCAGGCCGGCCAGAATCGGCGGCCCGTAGTGATAGGTGGACTCGCGCTTCGCATACAGCACGTCGCTCGAGAGCGTCATCGAGTCGTTGAGTCGCGCCCAGCCGGTCGCAGTGACTGTCGCTCGCGTGGCTTCGGGAACGACGCTGGAATAACGTAGCAAGCTTTCCAGATTCAACTGTCCGGCGGTGGCTTGAAAATCAGCGATGCTGATGCCCGGCGTCGCATCGCTGGTCGGCACGGCCGCGAACGGCTGCGACAGGCCGGGCAGATTGCCGGCGAGCGCAAACACATTGCCCGGGCTGCTGATGGGCGTGCGCAAATCGCGTCGACCGAAGCGATTGAAATCCTGATCCCGCCACAGATCGCGCTCTTCGCCGAGCAGCCCACCCATCTTGTAATAGTCGAACATCATGGCGGTGCGCACTCGGTCCCGTTCCCAACCGCCGGACAAGGTGACGCGCTCTTGCTTGGCGCCACCTTGAGCGCCGCCATAGCGCAACTCCACTGTCGGGCGCGCGATTCGATCTCGCAGGATGATGTTTATTACGCCACCGATAGCGTCGGTGCCGTACGGCGCCGACGCCGAATCCAGCAGGAACTCGATGCGCTCCACCGCCGTGATTGGAATGGTGTTCAGATCGAAGGCACTGGACGCAATACTGTTGGCGCTGGGCAATGCACGACGGCCGTTGATCAGCACCAACGCCGTGTCGGGACCGAGCCCTCGCATCTCAGCGTACTGCGCACCGCTGCCTCGATAACTTTCCGGTCGCGAATACGCGCTCTGAGAAATGTAACGAAGCAGATCAGGCAAGGTCGGCGCGGCGATGGCTTCCAGATCGCTGCGTTCCATGACCACCACCGGCGAGCCGGACAACGCCAGATCCTTCATCGGCCAACCGACCACCATCACTTCCTCCGGCATGCCCACCTTGGCCGGATCGAAATCGCTGGAGTGCGGCAGCGTGCGCAACACACCCACGCTGTTCAATTCGGCGGCCGCATCGGAGGGCGGCATGGGCTCCACCGAAACCATGCTGTCCTCGACCCAACGAAAAGTGAGTTGCGATGAACGCAGCACCACCGACAACACTTGTTCGACCGACAGCCGTCCTTTGACTGGCCCGACCAGAGCTTCCTCTTCAGCGGTGCTGGTGGACAGATAACCGAGCAGTAACCCGCCGGCCTGGCGACTCAACTCATGCAGAGCCATCACTCGGGTGGAACGCGGGATGTCGAACTCGAATTGCTGGGAACGAGTCCGGTTTTCGGCGCTGGCGGGATAGGCAAGAATCGACCATAACGACGCGGCCGCGCCGAGCAAGAACAGCAGCTGTACACCGGCCTCCCGCCAGCGACATAACGCAGTCACGCCAACCCCCGCCCGAGTCGATGCTGGTTATTTGCGACCGATGGTCGGCGGGGAACGCAGGTCGTACAACCGGTACTTATAACACCCCACCTGGTACTTTCAGCACTTCTACCGATGCTCCGCTGCCGCCGCCATGACACGTTGGCAGGCCGCAACAAGAGTCAGTGTTCGATGCCCGTGAATGCCGCCGAGTCCCCGCTAGCCCGCCTCCCCACGCCGTCGCTGCTGCTCGAACAACAGCGCATGGATCGGAACATCGCTCGGCTGACCGACCATCTCGGTCGTCTGGGCACGACACTGCGCCCTCATCTAAAGACCACCAAATCCGTCGACATAGCCCGTCGCGTGATGGTCAGCCCGAGCGGCCCGGCCACGGTGTCGACGTTGAAGGAAGCGGAAGAGTTCGCGGCCGCCGGTGTGCGAGACATCCTGTATGCAGTGGGCATCGCGCCGGCCAAGCTCGACCGCGCCATTGCACTGCGCCGGAGCGGTGTGGACCTGTCCATCGTGGTCGACAACATCGACCAGGCTAGAGCGGTCGCGGCCAAATGCCGCGAGCTGAAAATTTCGTTGCCGACCTTGATCGAGATCGACTCCGACGGCCACCGTGCCGGTATACAACCGGGCGACCCGTTGTTGGTTGAGATCGCACGTGTCCTACAGGAAGGCGGCGCCGACCCGCGCGGTATCATGACTCACGCCGGCGGTTCCTATGACGCTCGCAGCGAAGCGCAATTGATCGCAGCCGCTGAACAAGAGCGAGCCGAAGCGGTGAAGTGTGCCGAACAATTGCGAGCCGCGGGCTTCGCGTCGCCGGTGGTCAGCGTCGGCTCGACCCCGACCGCACACTTCGCACGCGACCTTACCGGCGTCACCGAAGTGCGTGCCGGCGTGTTTGTATTTTTTGATTTGGTGATGGCGGGTATCGGCGTTTGCTCCATCGACGACATCGCCATCAGCGTGCTGTCCAGCGTGATCGGTCATCAGCCGAGCAAGAATCAGATTCTGGTCGATGCCGGCTGGATGGCCATGTCGCGCGACCGCGGTACTGCCAATCAGCCGGTCGATCAGTTCTACGGCCTGGTGTGCGACGCTGCCGGCCGCCCGTATCCCGACCTGATCATGCGCTACGCCAACCAGGAACACGGCGTGCTGGAACTCCGCCCGGGTAGCACGGCCAAGTTGCCGGATCTGCCGGTGGGCTCTCTGGTACGCATTCTGCCCAACCATGCTTGCGCCACGTCCGCGCAACACAGCCACTACAACGTGATTCTGGATGGCCAGGTCGTTGCTAAGTGGCCGCGCATTCAGCCAGGCTGGTAAGCGCTCGTTTCGGAAGCCGGCAGCTGCTGCAGCTCGCCGGCTTCCTGCTGTCTCAGCTGGCTTCTCGCAGAAACTCGGCCAGATACGGCGCCGTCCGACTGCGCTTTGATCTGGCAACTTCAGTGGGCAATCCGGTGGCCACGACGGCACCGCCCTCATCGCCCGCCCCCGGCCCCATGTCGATGACCCAATCGCTGCCTGCGACCACTCGCATGTCGTGCTCGACCACCACAACGGTGTTGCCGGCGTCGACCAAGCGTTCGAGCTGAACGACCAAGCGCTCCACATCGGTGGGATGCAGCCCTGTGGTCGGCTCGTCCAATACATACAAGGTGTCGCCGCGTGACAAGCGCTGCAACTCAGTGGCCAGCTTGATGCGTTGAGCTTCGCCGCCCGACAGTTCCGTCGCCGCCTGCCCCAGCCGCAAATAACCCAAGCCAACATCACGCAGCACGCTCAACGAGCGATGAATGTGCGACTCGTCGGCGAAGAACTCCCAAGCGGTGTCCACCGTCATCGCCAGCACTTCGGCGATGTTTTTGTCTCGATAGCGAACCTCCAGCGTCTGTGCGTTGTAGCGAGCGCCGTGGCATGTCGGGCATGGCGCATACACACTCGGCAGGAACAACAGCTCGACCATCACGAAGCCTTCACCTTCGCAGGTCTCGCAGCGACCTTTAGCGACATTGAACGAAAAGCGACCCGCATCGTAACGACGCGAGCGCGCGGTCTTCGTGGCAGCAAACAGCTTGCGCACGTAATCGAACAATCCCGTGTACGTGGCCAGATTGGAGCGCGGCGTGCGACCGATGGGCTTTTGATCCACGCGCACCAGACGTTTGATCCGTTCCATGCCGGTCGTGATTTTGCCGCCGACTGTATGCACGACGGTGCGCTCCAACTCGCTACCTTCGTCTTCGTCGGCCTCGACTTGCTGCCCGAGATGCGCCGAGACCAACTCGACCAGCACTTGGCTCACCAGCGATGACTTGCCCGAGCCCGACACGCCCGTGACACTGGTCAGCAGGCCGAGCGGAAACTGTGCATCCAAGCGTTCGAGGTTGTTACGAGTGACGCCACTCAACTTCAACCACTCTTTCGGCGGTCGCGGCTCACGCTTGGGCAATTTGAATTCGGAGAACAAGAAGCGCCGCGTGTGCGATGCCTTCACGGACGCCAGCCCTTTGGGCGGGCCGCTATACAACACTTGACCGCCGTGCTCGCCGGCCGCAGGACCAACATCCACGATCCAATCGGCGTGACGAATCACATCGAGCTCGTGCTCGACCACGAACAACGAATTGCCGGCGCGCTTCAATTGATCGAGCGCAGTCAGCAACGCCTTGGTATCGGCTGGATGTAAGCCCGCCGACGGCTCATCGAGCACGTACACCACGCCGAACAAGTTCGATCGCACCTGAGTCGCAAGCCGCAGTCGCTGCAACTCACCAGGCGACAACGTCGGCGTACTGCGCTCCAACGAGAGATAGCCCAAGCCGAGCTCCAGCATCACGGCCACCCGCGCTTCCAAATCCTCGACGATGCGTCGAGTGACCAGCGCCTTCTCCGGATGCTCCGCTTCGATCTTGCGCCACCGAGGCGCAGTGCCTGAGGCATAGGGCTGCAGTAACTTCGCCAGCTCCTTGAGCGGCAAGCCCGACATCTGCGCGATGTCCAGATCGGCGAACTTCACCGACAACGCTTCGACCTTCAAGCGCTTGCCGTCGCAAACCGGACAGTCGGTGCTGACCAGATATTGCGACACGCGCTTTTTCATCAGCGCACTTTCAGTATTCGCGAACGTGTGCAGCACGTAGCGCTTGGCACCGGTGAATGTGCCCATGTAGCTCGGCGCTTCTTTGCGCTTCAACGCGCGACGCACTTCGGGCGGCTCGTAACCGGCGTACACCGGGACGCTGGGTTGTTCGTCGGTGAACAGCAGCCAATCGCGATCCTTCTTGGACAGCTCGCGCCAAGGCTTGTCGATGTCGAAACCCAGCGTCACCGAGATGTCCCGCAGATTTTGTCCGTGCCATGCCGGCGGCCACGCTGCGATGGCGCGTTCACGAATGCTCAACGACGGATTCGGCACCATCGACGCTTCGGTGGCATCGTAGATTCGGCCCAAGCCGTGACAGGTCGGGCACGCACCCTGCGGCGTGTTCGGAGAAAAGGCCTCCGCATAAAGCAACGGCTGCCCGCGCGGATAATCGCCAGCGCGCGAGTACAGCATGCGAAGCAGATTCGACAGCATCGTCACGCTGCCTACCGACGACCTCGTCGTCGGCGAACCGCGCTGCTGCTGAAGGGCAACGGCTGGCGGCAAGCCGTCGATCTCATCGACCTGGGGCACGCCCATCTGATGAAACAGACGACGCGCATACGGCGACACCGATTCCAGATAGCGCCGTTGCGCTTCCGCGTACAAGGTGCCGAAAGCCAGCGAGGATTTTCCCGACCCCGACACACCGGTGAATACCACCAGCGCGTCGCGCGGAATATCTACATCGACGTTCTTGAGATTGTGTTCGCGTGCGCCACGGACATGGACCATGCCGTCCGCGCGCGCTTCAGTCTTTTTCATCCGCGAAGCATAACGGGCCTAGACCACATTTAGAACGTCAGCACGATCTTCCCCATGAACTCCCCGGACTCCATCGCCTGCAACGCCTCGGCGTATTGCTCGATGGGGTAGACGCGGTCGACCAACGGCCGCAGCCGATGCCGCCCCATGAATTCGTTCATACGAAGGTAATCGGCACGCGAGCCGACGAAGATGCCGCGAGCCGTGGCGGATTTTTTCAGCAGCCCCCACGACGACAGCGATCCGTCGTAACCAGTGATGCCGCCGATGATGGCGAGTGTGCCCGCATCGGCCAGGCTGGCCACCGATTGCTGGAGCGTGCTCTTGCCCACTACGTCGATCACCAAATCAGCGCCGCGTCCCTGAGTCAGCCGCAGCACCGCCTTCGGCCATTCCGGCTCAGTTCGATAGTTGATGCCGTCGCGAGCACCGAGCTTCGCGGCATGCGCCAGCTTTTCATCCGAACTGCTGGTGACGATGGGGTGCGCGCCAGCGGCCACCGCGAACTGCAAAGCGAAGGTGGCTACGCCGCCCGTTCCCTGGATGAGTACAACGTCACCCTTGCGGGTAATCACGCGACCCATCACTCCATTCCACGCCGTCACTGCCGCAGTCGGCAGCGTCGATGCTTCTTCATAGCTGAAGCCATTCGTAATCGGGACGACAGCACGAGCATCGAGCGCAATGTATTCCGCCGCCACGCCGTCGATGCTCCATCCATATACCGCGTCTAGATACTGTTCGCGGTACGGACCCTCGATCCAGTTCCTGAAGAAAGTGTTGGTGACTCGCGCTCCCTTGCGAACATTTTTGACGGACCGCCCGACGGCCACGACTTCCCCAGCCGCGTCCGACACGGGCGTCGTCGCTGCCGTATCGAAAGACTGTGAGTTCAGTCGTGACAATTCGCTGCGGTTGAGACTGATGGCAAGCACGCGCACCAGCACCTGATCGTCAGCAATCTGCGGCAGCGGCGCTTGAACCAGTTTCCATTCATAGCGCTCGCCGGCTTTCTCGACGACGACTTTGCGCGCCGTCGCCGGCAAAGCAGACGCCTGAGCCAGCAGCGGGACCAGCGCGTACAGGCTCATGGCTGCGAGTCCGAGCCGATTGCATTTCAATGAACTCATGACCTCGCACTATGGTCGAGGCCATGGCAGCTCTGAAGAGCCACCTGGAAGCAATCGCACGGGTCCACTCAGCCTTTGCTATTGAAGGCCTTCGCCAGTCGCACCAGCCCCTCAGTAATTTCTCGCTCGGTCAGGCTGCTAAAGCCAAAGACCAGGCCGGCCCTGGCTGAACGGCCCGACTGAAAACGACGCAGAGGATAGACACCGGCACCGTGACGACGCGCTTGCTCGACGATCTTCTCGACATTGACCGATGCTTGAGTGAACGCGGCGAGATGCAAGCCCGCGGCGGATGGAACCGGCGTCAGATGCTTGCTCAGATGTTTCTTCAATCCATCCAGCAGCGCCTCTCGTCGACCGCTGTACACCTGCCGCATGCGACGCACGTGCCGAGCCAAGTGACCTTCCGCGATGAAACTCGCGAGCGTCTCCTGGAGCAAAGGCGAGCATTGTCCATCTGAGCACTGCTTCGCGGCGATCAATGACGGCTGTGCCCAAGCCGGCGCCACCACGAATCCCAGCCGCAGATCGGGAAACAAGCTCTTGGAGAACGTACCCACATAAAATACCGAGCCGGTACGATCCAAGGTTTGCAAGGCGTCGAGCGGCCGAGCCCCGAAACGAAACTCGGCGTCATAGTCATCCTCGACGATCAAGGCATCGTGAGCATCGGCAAACGCCAGTAACTCCGCACGGCGTCGCGGCGACATGACGGCGCCGGTGGGAAACTGATGGGACGGCGTGACATAGATGATCTTGGCGTTCGCCGGTAGCTGCTCGACGATCAGTCCTTCCTCATCCACCGCCACCGGTACGATCTTCGCCCCCGCTGCCGAGAACGCCATGCGAGCGCGCGGATATCCCGGATCCTCCATGGCAACGACGGCACGCTTCGCTGTCACCAGCATTCGTGCGAGCAAATCGAACGCCTGCTGTGCCCCGCTGGTAACCACGATGTCAGATGCGTTACAGGCCACTGCTCTCGCAAACGACACATGCTTTGCAATCGCCTCACGCAACGCCGGCCGTCCCGCTGGCGCCTCGTCGCTCAACGGCGCACGAGCAAAGGATCGCAGCGCGCGTGCAGAAAGCCGACGCCATACGCTCATCGGGAACTGCGAGATGTCGGGTTTACCGAGACTAAATCGATAGCGCACCGAGGCATCGCCCGGGGATTCATCGAACATCGTTGGTCGCTGCCAGAACTCGTGCAACTGACGCACGCGCTTGGCACTGGCTCTAGGTTGGCCAGCCAGACTCGTCATTCTTGGCAGCACATCGGACACGTACGTGCCCGCGCCGTGACGAGTCGTGATGTAACCTTCACTCAGCAACAAATCGTAGGTGGCAATCGCCGTGTTTCTAGACACGCCGTAGTTGGTCGCCAACACGCGCGTGGCCGGCAATCGCAATCCTGGCCGCAGTCGGCCTTCCAGAATGGCGGCCTTGAGCTGACCGTGCAAAGCTCGCAGGCGTTCGCCGGACTTGCGCGGCGGAATACGAATCGGCAGTTCCAACACTGGTTCCATCGAATTTTGCCTTTTTGGCCCTTTTACGGAGCCGCTGCCCAGCGCATTCTGGCGTTTATCCATTGCCTTCAACAAGGCCACGCGCCATGAAATACCCCCGCACTGTGTCGTTGCTGATTGCCTCCTTCAGCCTGCTGGGCGCTACCGGCCAGGCTGCGGATTCGAAGAACACCACCGTCGTGCAGCCGCTGCTGACGGAACCGCTCAGTGGCGTTCCCGGCAAAGAAGTTACCGTGTTGACGGTCGAGTACCTGCCCGGCGGCGCGTCGCTACCTCATCGGCATGACGCGGATGTGTTCGTGTATGTGCTCGAAGGGGCCGTGACCATGCAGGTCGACGGCAAAGAGCCGGTCACTGTGCGCAAGGGTCAAACGTTTCGCGAAAGCCCCCACGACATTCATCGCCAATCTGCCAATGCGAGCAAGACCGAGCCTGCCCGATTCGTAGTGTTCATGGTGAAGGACATTGGCAAGCCAGCGACGCGACCGGTCGACGGCGGTTAGGTCGGCGCCAGCTTTCTGGCATCCAGGGCGAGGTTCAACTCGAGCACATTGACTCGCGGCTCGCCGAGCAAGCCGAAGGTGCGTCCTTCCGTCGCATCTTCGACCAGTTTGCGAACGTCTGCTTCCGGCAAGTCGCGAGCGCGCGCGACTCGTTTCACTTGATACTCAGCTGCCGCGGGCGAGATATGAGGATCGAGACCGCTGGCCGAAGCGGTGACCAAGTCGACAGGTACCGGCGCCTGATTATCTGGATCCAACTCGCGCAACATGGCCACTCGCTCTGCCACCGCCTTTGCTAGCGCAGGATGGGTCGGGCCCAGATTCGAGCCGCTCGATGCCGCGCCATTGTAAGGCTGCGGCGACGTCGCAGACGGGCGGCCGAAGAAGTATTTGGGATCTGAGAACGGCTGCCCGATCAGCCGCGAGCCGCGCAGCTTGTCACCCGACGTGATCAGGCTGCCGTTGGCCTGGTCGGCAAACAGTGTCTGCGCAATGCCAGTGACTGCCAACGGATAGGCAACACCGGTGATCAAGGTCAGCAACAGGAAGGACACCAAGGCAGGACGCAGTTCGCTCATGATGATTCTCGCGATGGACTCAGGCCAAGCCGACGGTTACCAACAACACATCGATGAGCTTGATGCCGATGAATGGCACCACCAGACCGCCGACGCCATAGATCAACAAGTTTCTTCGCAACAGCAATGCCGCCGAGGTGGCGCGTGTTTTCACGCCACGCAGTGCCAGCGGCACCAGAAACACGATGATGATGGCGTTGAAAATCACCGCCGACAGGATGGCGCTCTCCGGGCTCTGCAATTGCATGATGTTGAGTGCATTCAAGGCCGGGTAAGTCGCTGCGAAAGCCGCCGGAATGATGGCGAAGTACTTGGCCACGTCGTTGGCGATGGAAAACGTCGTCAATGCGCCGCGCGTCACCAGCATTTGTTTGCCGACATCGACAATCTCGATCAGCTTGGTCGGATTGGAATCCAGGTCGACCATGTTGCCGGCTTCTTTGGCCGCTTGGGTGCCGGTGTTCATGGCCACGGCGACATCGGCCTGCGCCAATGCCGGCGCATCGTTGGTGCCGTCGCCGCACATTGCCACCAACCTGCCTTCGGCTTGATTGCTACGAATCAACGCCAGTTTTTTCTCGGGCGTAGCTTCAGCCAGAAAGTCGTCCACCCCCGCTTCGGCGGCGATGGCCGCTGCTGTGAGCCGATTGTCGCCGGTCACCATGATGGTCTTGATCCCCATCTGCCGCAGCTCGGCGAAGCGCTCGCGAATGCCACCTTTGACGACATCGCGCAGCTCCACGACACCTAACACGCGCCGACCTTCTGCGACCACGATGGGCGTAGCGCCGCGACGCGCGATGGTGTCGATGGACTCACTGAGCTTCGCCGGCCACCCGCCGCCTTGCTCTTCGACGAACTTGCGAATCGCGTCGGCCGCACCTTTGCGCAGGCTGCGCCCTTCCAAATCCACGCCACTCATGCGCGATTGAGCCGAGAACTTGTGGAAGGTGTGCGCCGTGGTCGCGAGATCTCGGCCGCGCAACTGAAACTTCTGCTTGGCCAGCACCACGATGGATCGGCCCTCGGGCGTTTCGTCAGCCAACGACGCCAACTGCGACACGTCCGCCAGCTCTTGCTCGGTGACACCCGGCGCCGGTACGAATGCCGAGGCCTGACGATCGCCGAGCGTGATCGTGCCGGTCTTGTCGAGCAGTAAAACATCGACGTCGCCGGCAGCTTCGACGGCGCGGCCTGAAGTCGCAATCACGTTCGCGCGCACCATGCGGTCCATGCCAGCGATGCCGATGGCGGACAGCAACGCGCCGATGGTCGTTGGGATCAAACAAACCAATAGCGCCACCAGCACTGTCAGCGTCACCACCGAGCCCTGCCCTGCCGCGTTCACCGCGAACTGTGAGAAAGGCGCGAGCGTCGCTGTTGCCAGCAAGAACACCAACGTCAACATGGCCAGCAAGATCGACAGCGCAATCTCGTTCGGCGTCTTGCCTCGCTTCGCGCCTTCCACCATGGCGATCATGCGGTCGAGAAAACCTTCGCCCTCTCTGGCAGTCACACGGACCACTATCCAATCCGACAGCACGCGAGTGCCGCCGGTCACGGATGAAAAGTCACCGCCAGCCTCGCGTAGCACCGGTGCCGATTCGCCGGTAACCGCGCTCTCGTTCACAGATGCCACGCCTTCGACGATCTCGCCGTCAGCGGGGATGATGTCGTCGGTTTCGACCAGCACTAGATCGCCACGACTCAGAGCGCTCGCCTCTACCGTCTTGTAGTCGGTGCGGTTGTTGGCGGTGACTTTCTTCGCATAGGTGTTACGCCGCATGGATCGCAACGTCGCGGCCTGCGCTTTGCCTCGTCCTTCAGCAAGCGCTTCGGCGAAATTTGCAAACAACACGGTGAGCCACAGCCACGCGGCGATGGCGAGCACGAATCCCGGCCGGCCTGCGCCTTCGATGCCCCCCGTCGCCGCACCGACGCCGATCACAGTCGTGAACACGCTGCCGACGAACACGACGAACATCACGGGGTTGCGAACCTGCGTCCGCGGATTCAGCTTGCGAAACGACTCGATGACAGCCGAATGCAGTATTTGAGTATTCATGACATCAACCCTTGCCCATCATCTGAAGGTGTTCGACGATGGGCCCTAGCGCCAGCGACGGCAGGAATGTCAGCGCGCCGACCATCA
Source organism: Steroidobacter sp. (assembly GCF_016790065.1). GTDB lineage: Bacteria > Pseudomonadota > Gammaproteobacteria > Steroidobacterales > Steroidobacteraceae > Steroidobacter. The sequence continues at coordinate 2,122 of NZ_JAEUPY010000850.1, read as the reverse complement.
ACACCACACCGACGAGCATGGCGATGAACAGCGGTGTGTGAGTCGGCAACGTGCCCGCAGTCACTGCGACGCTGCGCTTGGCCGCGAGACTGCCGGCGATCGCGAGCACTGGAATCATCAGCCAGTAGCGCGATACCCACATCGCGACGCCGAGCGCGATGTTGTAGAACGGGGTGTTGGCCGACAGCCCGCCGAACGCACTGCCGTTGTTGTTACCGGCTGATGCAAAGGCGTAAAGAATCTCGGAGAAGCCGTGCGCGCCGGGATTGGCGATGCTCGAAGTGCCCACGGGAATGGCGCTGGCGATGGCGGTGCCGACCAGCACGACCACACAGGGCAACAACAATACCAGCGACGCCATTTTCACTTCGTACGCTTCGATCTTCTTGCCCAGATACTCCGGCGTACGACCGACCATCAGACCCGCGATGAATACTGCGACGATGGCAAACATCAACATGCCGTACAGCCCGCTGCCGGCGCCGCCGAACACAACCTCGCCGAGCTGCATCAACCACAACGGCACCAGCCCGCCGAGCGGCGTATACGAGTCGTGCATCGAATTGACTGAGCCGTTCGACGCAGCCGTGGTTGCCGCAGCCCAAAGCGCTGAGTTGGCAATGCCGAAGCGGACTTCTTTACCTTCCATGTTGCCGCCGGCTTGATCGACCAGCGACATCTCCAGCCGAGGGTTGCCCGACTGCTCAGCGCCGAACACGCCGAAGGTGAGCGGAAAAAAGATGACCATCATCGCCGCGAACACCGCCCAGCCCTGGCGTGTGTCGTTGACCATGCGCCCGAACGTGTAGCACAGCGCTGCGGGAATCAGCAGGATGGACAGCACTTGCAGGAAGTTGGACAGCGGCGTGGGATTCTCGAACGGATGCGCCGAGTTCACATTGAAAAAGCCACCGCCATTGGTGCCAAGCTGTTTGATGGCAATCTGACTCGCGGCCGGCCCGAGCGGAATGGTTTGCTGCGTCACTTGCTCGGTCTGAACGACAACGGGCTGGACCAAATCGACAGCCTTGTAGGCCGAGAAGTTCTGCACCACGCCTTGCGATACCAGCACGACCGCCAGCAGCAACGACAACGGCAACAGCACATACAAAGTGCTCCGTGTCATGTCCACATAGAAGTTACCAATCTCTGTGGCCTGCCGCCGCGCGAAGCCACGAATCAAAGCAATCAGCACCGCCATGCCCGACGCGGCCGACACGAAGTTCTGCACGGTCAGGCCCAGCATCTGCGTGAAGTAACTCATCGTCGACTCGCCGCCATAGCCTTGCCAGTTGGTGTTGCTGGCGAAGCTGACTGCGGTATTGAACGCGGACTTCGACTCCACGCCGGCAAAGCCTTGCGGATTCAGCGGCAGAACGTCTTGCCACAACTGCATCACGTAGACGACTGCGAAGCCGATGAAGTTGAACAGCAACACTGCGACGGTGTAGCGCTGCCACGAGGACTCCGCCTGCCCGTCAATGCCACAAAGCCGATAGATGCCACGCTCTACTGGCCCTAGCACTGACGAGAGCAGCGTGCGCTCGCCTCGATAAACCTTGGCCATGTAATTGCCGACAGGCTTGACCAGCACCGTCAGCACGATCAGGAACAACACGATTTGAATCGCACCGAGCATGTTCATTGGAATTTCTCCGGGAACAGCAGTGCTACGACCAGATACACGCCCAGCGCGGCGGCCAAAGCCAGACCAATCCAGTTCAATGAGCTCATTGGCGCGGCCTCTCGTGACCGGGCTCGAGCCATAGAATCAATTTGTAGAGCAGCCAGGTGCCGCCGATGAGCAGCAGCACGGCGATGGCAATCGCTCTGTCCATGGACCTCTCCTACCCTGCCGGAAGGCAGTGACCGATGGAGACAGTCTAGGAACGGCGGTGTGAGGAAGGCGTTAAGAAATCAGCGGGCTATTTCGTCAGGGGGCAGGTACCGAACCTCGCGGTACCACCAAGACATCGCAGGCGGCAACCTCCATGATCCGATTGGCCACGCTACCGATCAGCGCTCTGCGCACGCGACCGCCGCCACTGGTGCCCATCACCAGCAGATCCGGCTGGTACATCTCGATGGCATGACGAATAGCCGACGCAGGATGATGGTCGGC
>NZ_JAEUPY010000824.1 GCF_016790065.1 Steroidobacter sp. | reverse complement strand
ACATCCTGACCCTGCCGCTGGAGCGCAAGTCGGCGATGGGTAAGTTCAAGTTCGAAGTGGGCGGTGGCGTGGAGATATTCGCCAACGCCGGCTACACGGAATATGACTCGGTCACTGCGCTGGCGCCGACGCCATTTCCGACAGTGGGCACGCGTGCGCCTGGCCAGGCCTCGGCGATTCAGGCGACGTCGGCCCTGGTGGTCCCAGGTCGCACTGTGACCAACAACCTGGTAGTGCCGCTGACCAATCCGTTCATTCCGAACGATTTTCGCGCCTTGCTGGCGCAGCGAACTATCGGCGACGCGAACTTGGTGGGCATTGCCAATCCCGCGACTCAGCCGTTCATGATCCGCACGCGTACCTTGACTACCGGTCTGCGTCAGTCGGCATATAACAATGAAGTAGTGCAGGCCACCTTGGGCGCACGCGGTCCGCTGTTCGGCGATAGCTGGAAGTGGGAAGCCTATGCGTCGCAAGGCAAGACTGAGATCACCGAAGTCCAGACCGGCAACATCGACACGCAGCGCGTGGTCGATGCAGTCGCGGCGCTGGACGGTGGCGCCAGTCTGTGCGCTGGCGGCTTGAACTTCTTTGGTCGCAACCCGCTTTCGCCGGAGTGCGCGGCTTACATCACAGTGGCGCCGACGGAGCTGAAGACCGAATTCGAACAGCGCGTCGTGCAGGCGTTCGTGACCGGCGAAGTCGGCCAGGTGCCGGCGGGTCCGATCTCGCTGGTGGTGGGCGCTGAAGGCCGCTGGTTCGATTACGACTTCAATCCGGGTAACAGCAGCGGCCCGATTTCCGGCTTGAATGCGCAGAGCCCGGCCAAGGGCAACAACAACTTCAAGGATTTGTTCACCGAAGCCTTGATTCCGTTGTTGAGCGATGCGCCGGCCGCGAAGTCGCTCGAGCTGAGCTTGGGTTATCGCTACTCGGAGAGCAAGTTCGAGGACGAGATCGCCGACCTCAAGAGCGACAGCCAAAGCTCGAATGCCTACAAGGCTGAGTTGAGCTGGGTGCCGATCGACAGCTTGCGTGTGCGTACTTCGTATCAGCGCGCAGTTCGTGCACCGAATTTCGACGAGTTGTTCGACGGCGGCGGCTCGGCGCCGCAGTACTTCGATCCTTGTTCGTCCAACACGGTCAAGCGCACTGGCGCAGACGCTGTTCTCATGCGTGCACTGTGTGTCGCCACGGGCCTGAACGACGCCACTGCAAATACCTACGTGCAGACGCCGGGCAATCAGATCTCTATCACGACCACTGGCAACATCGATTTGGAGCCGGAGAGCGCCGATACGATCACCCTCGGCGTGGTGTTCACTTCGCCTTGGGAAGGTGCGCTGGCAGGGCTGCAAGCCTCGCTGGATTACTACACCATCGATATCTCCGATCCCATCATCGATCCGTCGGCGAATCTGTATGTGGCGGCTTGTTATAACTACTTCGGCACCAACCCGACTTACAGTGCCGATGATCCGTTCTGCGCCGGTGTGACCCGTGGTGGCGCCGACATTCAGGGCGTGTTCTCGCCGGACAACGACGACGGCACCTACCCGGGTATCAACGGTGGTTCGATCAAGACCGACGGTATCGACTTGCAGGTCAACTACAGCGTCGGGCTGCCGGTGGGCGAACTGGGTGTGAACTTCCTGTACAACTATCTGCTGTCGTATAAGCAGTCGGACCGTCCGGGTCTGCCGGCCATCGACTATGCGGGCACCATTTCGTACTTCGGTGCGGGCTTGGGCTCGAGCTTCCCGGAACAGCGCGCCAACCTGAGTGCTTCGTACGGCATCGGGCCGTTCGCATTCGGCGCGCGTCTGCGCTGGATCGGCGAGATGGATAATCGGGCGGCAGTGCAGTTCCCGGGTGAACGCTTCACGGGGGTGCCTTCGATCACCTACGTCGACGTGTCGGCAACCTGGAAGTTCATGGACAAGTCCTCGTTCCGCATCGGCTTGAACAACGCTACCGACAAGCAGCCGCCGCGTTATGCACCGAACGTGCAGTCCGGCACCGATCCGTCGACCTATGACGTGATCGGCCGCCGTATCTATGGACAGATCACGGTGGGCTTCTAAGCACGCTTGGATCGATGTCGCTCGGTCGGTTTCGATCCATCAGGGCGGCTCGGCAACGAGCCGCCCTTTTTTGTGGTAAACCAGGGCTATACTGGCTGCCAAACAAAAACGGGCGATCCGGTGCTCAGAGTGGCGAGGTGTGTGATGTCGCGACCCCTGACTAGCTGCGGCCTGATGCTCACCATTGCGCTGGCTCTTACCGGCTGCGCGCACTCGCCCGACTCGGACCAGAGTCTCAACCAGGCTTTCAACCAGACGCCGAAGTGGAATAAATACTTCATCGCCGGCTCGCGCATCCCGCGGACTTTGGACGCGCAAGGTCAACCGCTGACCGGCAGCCACGTCGTAACCATCACCGACCAAGATTTGCAAAGTGCTTCAGGGGTGTTGCTCGGAGACAAACTTTCCGGCGGCTACCCGCGCTGAAGGGAACTATTTTTCCCAAATTTAATTTTATTTGTGCCCTAACTAAAGTTAGTCAGCCAAAGTCAGGTTCAGCCAGCGGCGCGCAACCAGCCCGTGATGCTGTAGCGAGGCTGGCCGGCAGCAGGAGCCACGTAACTCACGTTATGCGTTTGAGGGACCCGAAATAAATTCAGCACGTTGAACTTGGGTGCGTAGCCTTCGGCGATGTGACCGTCACGGTCGATGAACTGCAGGATGCCGCCCCAGTCCGCGCGCCAATCGGGCGTGAAACCAAATACGTAGGCCGCGAGACGCTGTTTGCCTGCGACGTTGTCGTCGTGCTCGGTTAGAAAATGACCGGGTAGGTATTTGGTGGCTTGGCTGTCGGCGAAGGCGATGGGCTCGAAACCGGTGACTTGGCGCGCGAATTGCAGAAATTCCTCGGAATTCAGAAACTCGTGCATGGCCAGCAGCGGCGTGTCGCGCTCGCCGGCTTGGTAGAGGTCGAACAACGGATAGTTTTCGAATACGTATTGAAAGCCGCGCCGGGACTGATCGAGCATGGCGCGTGACATCGCTTCCCGTTGTTCGGGCGGCATCAGCATTAGCTGATGGTGCGCAACATCGACGTGCCGTTGGCCGACATTGAAGCACAGCTGCCAGGGTGTCCGAGTTTCGAGGTGCGAGAACAGCGCCGTGGCACTGGACGGAGTGAGTACATCTGGAATGTGGACTCGGCCTTGCGACTTGAACACTTCGCGAATCAGGCGCCGGTCAAGCTTCGGATTCAATTGGATCTGTGTCGTCATCGTGCCGCTCGAATGACCCCGCCGCGCGCCTCACATTATTCCGTTGTCGGGGAAAAATTACAGGGTCGGGGTGCCCGCGGTGGTAAATCGGGCTACCACAACCGTCGTTGCCCTTGTACAACGCCGATAATTTGCTGCATCAGTTTGTGCTCCACAACCCTTACTTAAGTAAGTGATTTACAACCGACTCATCCCGGGAACTTCTTGGTCGCGTGCTTGTTGCCGTCAAAGCAACAGTTGTATGCTCAGCACACTTGGGTCCAGCGCTGTCGAATTTCAGCGCGATAGCTGTTGCGGATCGATCACGTTCTGATCGGAAGCTGAAGGTCTTTATAAATTTACCCTCTTGCAGGAGGAGCAGAAATGAAATCAACGAGTAACTCGCTGCGGCACGCAGTGCATTGCGTGCTGGTGGCCAGTGCCACAGTCACGCTGCCGGTGGTGCCGGCATTGGCTCAGGAGCAGGACTCCTCGGCGCGACCCATCGAAGAGGTCGTGATCACCGGTTCCCGCATCCGTCGTGTGGATGAGGAAACCGCCAGCCCCGTGTTCGTGATGGATCAAGGCACCATCGCCAACACCGGCGTACAAACCATGGGCGACTTGATGATGCGCGTGCCGGCGATCTCCGGCGCGGCCACCAATCCGCAAGTAAACAACGGCGGCGGCACCGGCGAATCCAACGTCGAACTGCGCGGTCTCGGTGCGCAGCGCACGTTGGTGCTGTTGAACGGCCGTCGTATCAACGTCCTTGGTGCCAACGGCACGACCTCGGCCGTCGACATCAACATGATCCCGATCAACATGATCGAGCGCGTTGAAGTGTTGAAGGAAGGCGCGGGCGCCGTGTACGGCTCCGATGCTATCGCCGGCGTGGTGAACTTCATCACCAAGAAGAATTTCGACGGCGCCGAAGTCAACGTCGAATACGGCCAGACCGGCGAGAGCGACGGCGAACATCAGTCCGCCAGCCTCACGCTCGGTTCGAGCGGCGACAAGCTGAGCGTGATCTTCGGTGTGAACTACAACAAGCAGGACTCGGTGTCCGCGGCCGATCGCGACTTCTCCGCTGCTGCGTTGTATTTGTACGGCGGCGTGATTACCGCCGGCGGCTCGAGCCGCACCAACGTGGGTCGTATTCGTTTGCCGGCCGGGAGCCCGCAACGTGACGCCTTCGGCGGCTGCTCGAGCGTCGCTCGTAACAACGGCGCGTCGGGCACCTCGGCCGACACCGCGAACTATCACTGTTTCGCGAATGGCGACTTCTATAACTATCAGCCGTACAACTTGCTGATCACTCCGCAGGAGCGCAGCAACATCTTCACGATGTTGAACTACAAGATCAACGATCATGTGGAAGCGTACGGTGAAGTGGTTTACAGCCGCACCACCGCCGGCTTCAATCTGGCCTCGCTGCCGTTCGATGCGAATGCCGATGACACCATCATTTCGGCGGATAGCTACTACAACCCGTTCGGCAACAACCCGTACGGTGTGGCTCCGACCGGCTGGGCGGTGGGCCAAGGCCTGGCGTTCGGCGGCGTCGAAGGCTTGAACCCGAACATGCAGGTGCGTCTTGAAGCGCTGGGCAGCCGCCGCAGCGAAGCCGAAACCGAGAGCACCATCGGCAACCTCGGCCTGCGCGGCGACTTCGGTGGCAGCAGCTGGCAGTGGGACGTGGGCGCGCAGCTCGGTCACATGGGCCAGAACACCAACGTCTCCGGTTATTTGCTCGGACCGCAACTGGCGCAGGCGCTGGGCCCATCGTTCGACGCGGGCGGCGGCAACATCGTTTGCGGTACGCCGGGCAACGTCATCGCCGGTTGTACGCCGATCAACATCTTCAACGTGGAAGATCCGGCGCAGATCGCAGCGTTGCAGGCCATCTCGACCAACTATCGCACCGACTACGTCTACGAGAGCCAGGGCTACGCGTTGAACGCGAACGGTGAGCTGTTCGACATGCCGGCCGGTCCGGTGCTGATGGCGGTGGGCGCGGAATACCGTACTCAACGCGCCGACTTCGAGACCGACGTGCTGACGCGCGGTGAGCCGCCGTTGTATCTGTCGTGCTTGCTGGCACAGGAAACCTGTACCGGCGACTCGCATGCCAAGTACAACGTTCGCGAGCTGTACACCGAGTTCTTCGTGCCGCTGTTGAAGGATCTGCCGGGCGTGCAGTCCTTGAATGTGACCGCCGGCGTGCGTTACTCGGACTACTCGAAGGACAGCATCGGTGACGACACCAATGCCCAGTTCAAAGTCGAGTACCGCCCGATCAGCGACTTGTTGGTTCGTGGTTCGTACGCACAGGTGTTCCGTGCGCCGACCCTGCTGGACTTGTCGAAGGCGCCGTCGCAGGACTCGCCGACCTTCAATGATCCTTGCACGGGCCTGACCCCGGGCGACGTGGCCGCCAACCCGAATCTGGCGCTGGCCTGCCAAGGCGTGCCGCTGGATGGCACGTTCTCGCAGCCGAACAGCCAGATCACCGGCTTGGTGGTCGGCAGCCCGAACCTGAAACCGGAAACCGGCGACGTGGTGACCTTCGGCGTGGTGTATGACCCGGGCTTCATCCAAGGCCTGTCGGTGTCGGTGGACTTCTGGAAGTACAAGATCAAGGACCTGATCACGGCCCTGGATCCGAACTTCGCCATCGATCAGTGCGTGCAGACCGGCAGTCCGGAGTTCTGCGATCTGCAGTTCCGTTATCCCTCGACCAGCAACAACGCGGGCCTGCACCAGGTCTTCGTCGAGCCGATCGTGAATCTCGGCGAGCTGCAGACCGACGGTATCGACTTCGGCGTGAAGTACTCGCTGCGGGATACCGCGGCGGGCTCGTTCAACTTCACGTTGGACATGACTCGTATCAACAGCTACGAGAACACGCCGTCGCCGGGTGCAACTCCGGTGGAAATCGCCGGTACGTTCGATCGTCAGTTCGGCAACTACGCCAAGTGGCGCGGTCTGTTGGGTATCGGTTGGGCGATGGGCGGCTTCGACGGCCTGGTCACGCTGCGTTACATCCACAGCCTGCGAGTCGATGGTCCGGACGGCGGCTTGACGGATGAGCCACCGCTGGAAATCGGTTCGATGACGTATGTCGACGCGACTGTCGGCTACACGTTCCCGACCGATACCAAGATCCAGGTCGGCGGCATCAACCTGGGCGACAAGGTCCCGCCGTTGCTGTTCCAGAACAACGTGACCAACGCCAACACCGACGTGTCCACCTACGACCTGCTGGGTCGTCGCTGGTATGTCGGCGTCACTCAGAAGTTCTGATGACGTAGCTCGCCGCCTGCTCACGCGGGCGGCGACGATTCAAGGCCGCGCGGCTCTGCCACGCGGCCTTTTTTCTATGTAGTGTGTCGTCCATGACTGAAGCATTACTGCAGCGGGCTGCAATGCTGTTCGACGCGAATCAGCTGACCGCGGCTGAGGCGCAGTGTCGCCAGCTGCTTGCCCAGCGTCCGGGCGACGTCGGCGCTCTGGGCTTGCTGGGAGCCATCCTGCACGCGCAGGAACGTTATGCCGACGCCGAGCGCGTGTTCGCCGATCTCACCAAGAAGGTGCCGGGCGAGGGCGCGTATTGGATGAATCTGGGCACGGCGCGTCGAGGCAGCGGCAAATACGACGACGCGCTACGCGACTACATGCGTGCCGCCGAGCTGGGCTGTAACGATGCCGACTTCTATTT
>NZ_JAEUPY010000802.1 GCF_016790065.1 Steroidobacter sp. | reverse complement strand
CGCCGCGAACTGCGCCTTCTCCAGCAACTTCAGCACCGCTGACGCATCCACTTCAGGGCATTCCAGCTTGGCGCGTTCGACGATTTCGCGCGCCAGCGTGTTGAGCACCTTGGAGTTGTCCTTGATCCGCTGCCGGAAGGTTTCCTCATTGAGGGTGTCCAGCAGACTGCCGTTCAAGGCCGCGAACCAGGGCAGATTGGCCTGATCGTGCATGACTGGGACATCGTGCTTGCGAGTCACCTTGGACCAGGCTCGCATGAAATCCTGCACAGCGAAGTTCAGCGCTTTACTGTGCGACATCTCGACCGAGAGCGCACCGATGCTGGCCAGATCGGTGAGACGGTTCTGGAAGAACAGCTGACACAAGATGCCCCAGTAATAAGCGTAGTCCCAGACCACCTTGACCGGCATCACCCGCGGATCGCCCATGATGGGATATTGATCGGTGTACAGCGACAGCGTGCTTTCGTAGAACGAGAAATACAGCTGCTGATACACCTTGGCGCGACCGCCGACATGTTCGCCGCCGATGTCGCGTGCGATCAGATCGGCGATGTAGCTGTTGCTGATGCCGATGAAATCGCTGCCGGGCGAATAGAACGGATCCAGAAACACGCCGGCCTCGCCGGTCAATGCCCAGCGATCGCCACCCGAAAACACTTGTTTGCAGCCGTGCGAGAAATTGCGGAGGAAACAAAAGTCCTGGAGTAGATGTTTCTTGCCTTCCAGCTCCTGCGCCAGCCGCGGTTGGAACTTGCGAAACCAATCCATGGACTTGTCGAACGTGTTCATGGTCTCGAGCGGATGAATCTTGGCATCGCACACGATGCCCACCGAGTGCGAACCCGACGCCAGCGGAATCAACCAGGCCCAGTAGCCCTCGCCCATCAAATGATTGGTGGACAACCAACGCAACGGCGGATCGCAGCGGGTGAGCCAGCGCTGATCGGTGGACCACTCATCGATGTCGATCTTGGTGCCGATGCGGAACCACACAGCATTGGCATCGTGTGCATTGTCTTCGGCCAGGCCGAGCTTGCGCTTGATCAAGCCAGCGCGGCCCGACGCGTCCACCACCCAGCGACCCGTGGCCTGCACACTCTGCTTCGCGCCGTCACGCTCCACTTCGTAACGTACCGAGTGCTCGGCGCCGTCTTTGCCGAGTTCGATCTGCCTGACCACGCCGCCGTCCACGACAGTGGCGCCCAGCTCACGCGCGTGCTCGGTCAAGTAGTTCTCGAAGATGCCGCGATCGAGTTGATAGCTCGGTGTGGGCAGGAAGCGGCTGGCGCCCATCTCGGTGACGCCTTCGATGTCTTGGCGCACGCCCGAATAGATGAAATAGCGCAGACCGAATTTGCGCAGCTGCTGATTTTCCAGATGCTCTTTCAGCCCGAGCACCGTATCGAAATAGTGCGCGCCGATTTCGACCGACGATTCGCCGACTTTATGGGCCGCTTCCGGCACCGGATGCTTGCGGCGTTCGATGACCAGCAGATTCAGGGTGGGGAATTTTCGCCGCAGCTGGATTGCCAGAGTCAGGCCGGCCAATCCGCCGCCCAGGATGATGACGTCGTGCTTGTTATCCACTTCCAATCCGTAAGTAACCGCCGCAGGCAAGAGCGGCGATTAAAGGAAGTGGCCCGGCGCCTTTCAACAGCCGGGCGATTGGATTTCGCTATGGCGAAGCGCTGTTAGATCAGTCCCTGGCGCAGGGCTTCTTCTTTGAGCAATGCGCCCAGGTACAGGTCCTGCAGCGCCAGGCCGGAGCTGTCGAAAATGGTGATGGCGCGCTCGTCGCTGCGGCCGGGTCGAGCGCCGCTCAGCACTTCACCCAAGTTGAGCGCGGTATGGCTGCCGCTGCGAATCGCGTCGGCCGCATGCTGGAATTCGCCGACCCGCAAGGACTGATCGACCCAATCGCAATACAGCTGGGCTTTAGTCAGCAACTCCGGCGGCAACTCCTGCTTGCCTGCCGCGTCGGTGCCCATGCACGACAGGTGCGTGCCCGGCTTGACCCAGCTCGCCTCGAACAGCGGTTTGCGCGAGCCCGTGACGGTCACGACCACGTCGGCCTGCTTCAAGGCTTCTTCCGCCCCGACCACCGACACAGCAACGCCCTGAGCGCGCAGCTTTTCCGCCAGTTCATTGGCTCGCTCAGCAGTGCGGTTGACGATGAACACTTCCTTGATGGGCCGCACGGCCAGGACGGCCAAGGCTTCATAGAACGCTTGATTGCCGGCACCGAAGACGGCCAGTCGCGAAGCATCGGCGCGCGCCAGGTGTTTGACGGCCAGCGCATTCGCCGCCGCCGTGCGAAACGCGTTCGCCTTGGTGGCTTCGATGACCGTGTCGATGCGGCCCACGCTCTGATCGAACAACAAGATGCATGAGCTGTGGCAAGGCAAACCACGCGCGGCGTTGGCTGTCCAATACGAACCGACCTTCAACCCGGCCAATTGCGGGGTGGTGCCGGACTTCACGGAAAAGCGGTTCGACGGATCGGTACCGTGCGCAATCACCACCGGAAACATGATGTTGCCGGGTTGAGACGCGGCAATCAGCGCCAGTTCCGCCGCTCGCATACCGAGCTCGTGATTCGCCAGCTGCGCCGAAATTGCTTCAGGAATGTAGTACATCGCCGACCCGCCCAAATCCAAAAAACGGCCGGCATATTGCCACTGTCGCCCCGAGTAGCGCTATTACTCGTACAGTTCCGGCCGGCGCAGCGACAGGTAGGGCCGCGTGTTGCGAGCTCGCACGGCGTGCGCCAAATCCACATCCACGATCAGCAGATCTGCACTCTGCCCGGACTTGCCTATGACCTTGCCATCGGCATCGACGACGATGGACTCGCCGCAGAACACCACTTCCCCTTCCGCGCCCACTCGATTGCACATCGCGATGTTGACGCAGTTCTGCAGGGCCGCCGTGCGCACCTCACACTCGAACAGATCGAGCGGTTCGCCCATCGTGTTCGCAGTCGGAATCAACACCAGCTCGGCGCCGCGCAACGCGCAGGTTCGAACGCTCTCGGGATAGTGACGATCGAAACACACCACGATGCCGATCTTGCCGAACGGTGTGTCATAGACACGGAAGCCTGTGTCAGACGGCGTGTAGTAGTCCTGCTCATAGAAACAAGGCACCTGGGCGATGTGAACCATCTTGGAGATGCCTTGGATCTCGCCGTCCGCGCCGATCATCAGTGACGCATCGAAGCGCTTGCCGCCCTCTTGCAAGTAAACGTTGGGCGAAGCGGCCAACTTCAAGCGTCGGCAGGCGGCTTGAAACTGTCGGATGATGGGATCGTCGATGTTCATCACGTAGCGCGAGACGTCCTGACCGGCATACTGAGGAAAGAACGGGCTCAGGCACACCTCTGGAAACAAGATGAACTCCGCGCCGCGTTGCGACGCCGACTGCATCAGCTCCAGTGTCTTGGCCAGATTCTGCGCAATGTCGGCGCCCAGTGCGTATTGAGCCAGTGCCAGTCTCATCGTGATCCCTTGTCCGGTCGGTAACCGGCGCTAATGTAATGCGCCGCGGGCCTGGCAGCCACTGACTTACCCGTTTTTTATTTGCCGGACAGGCGCACGTGGTTGGCGTCGACACGCTCCACTTTGATATCGAAGGTTGCACCCAGCGCATCGAGCAATTGATCGACCTGACCCACTCGGAAAATACCGTCGAACTTCAGCTCGCCCAAGGCCGGATCGGCGATCTCGATCTGCAGCGCCGTGTGGCGACCGACTTCGGCCACGACGTCCTTGAGCGGTGTGCGCGAGAAGTCCAGCAGACCTTCGCGCCAAGCCAGCGTCCGTTGCAATTCTCGCTCGCTGTGATCGACGATACTGGTGGCCGCTGCCGGGCTGAGGTCCTGGCTGAGCGAGATTGTTACGCCCTGACCTGCTCGCAACTGCATGGGTTTCGGCGCCTCAGTGACCGCTGGCACTGACGCTGCCGCACCCGACTGCGACGGCGCCGCCGCTTCGTTCAGTTCGACCACACCTTTGGTGACCAACACGTCGAGATCTTCGCCCGACATACGCACCGAAAACTCGGTGCCGACGGCACGCACATATTTCTCCTGCGCGAACACGACGAACGGCGCGGACTCGTCGTGTGCGACGCTGAAGTACGCCTCGCCTTTCAATAGTCGCAAGCGACGCATGTCACGGGTGTAGTTCACTTCGAGCTGGCTGTTGGAACTGAGCTTCACCTCGCTGCCATCGGCGAGTTGCACCGTTCGATAATCTCCCACTGCCGTGGTCAACAACGTCGGTTGTGGGTCTTGCGTGAGCACGCCTGTCGTCAAGATCGCAGCGATGCTCACGACCAGCACTGCGGCTGCAGCCACCCACCGCCACTGTCGGCGCTGGCGTCGCTCCGCGGCTACCAGCGGTCGATATGAATCGATGGCATCGCGCAACGGCTCGGCCATGCCGGCGAGCAAACTCACATCTTCGGACAACTGAGCGATACGCCGAATTTCCGCTGCATGCCTGGGACTGCGACCGACCCATTCGCGAAAGGCACTCAAGTCCTCAGGCGTCAGCGCACCGCTTTCCAGCTGTGCAATCCAAGCGCACGCTTCGCCTGTGATATCGGCGTCGGACTGGGCTCGGTCCATGACACTCATTTGGGCATGCTCCGTCGCTGCTGGCGGGCCGCCTCGATATCGGCCGCCGGCGCCTTCGTTCCCTGCAGATGATCGCTGCACCGCTTGAGTCCCGCCGCTACATGCTTCTCCACGGTGCTGATGGAAATGCCCAGACGCGCGGCGATCTCTTTATGAGATTGACCGAGCACCCGGCACATCACGAACACCTTCTGACATTGCGGCGGTAACGTCGCCACCGCCTGCCAGAACAGAATCATGCGTTGGCGGGCGTCCAGTTGTTCATCGAGCGGCTCGACCGCCGGCAAGCCGGCATCGGCCACTGCATCGTCGATGAATTCGACAATCAATCGCGAGCGGCGCCGTAAATCCTTGTAGACGATGTTCTTGGCGATACCGAACAGGAACGCCCGGGGATCCTCGATCTTCCGGTCCTTCTCGGCCTGCAGCGCGCGCACGATGGTTTCTTGGGTGATGTCTTCGACGTCGTGCCGATTCTGGGCGAAGCGACGCACGAACCGCCGCAGGATGGCTTGCGTTTCGTCAAAGGCCTGCAGGATGG
>NZ_JAEUPY010000743.1 GCF_016790065.1 Steroidobacter sp. | reverse complement strand
AAGATCTGAGTGTGCTGTTCCAAAGGGAACATATTGATGATGCGATCGAGCGTCTCGGCCGAGTTATTGGCGTGCAAAGTCGCCAACACCAAGTGCCCAGTGCCCGCCAGCATGATCGCCGACTCCATGGTCTCTCGATCTCGAATTTCGCCGATCAACAGCACGTCCGGCGCCGCTCGCATGGCGCTGCGTAGCGCCCGGGCATAGGACTTGGTGTCCAAGCCGACTTCGCGCTGATTGATGATGGATTTCTTATTCGAGTGCAAGAACTCGATAGGATCCTCGATCGTGATGATGTGATCCGACGAGCTCTCGTTGCGATAATTGATCATCGCCGCCAAGGTGGTCGACTTGCCCGAGCCTGTGGCACCGACCATGAGCAACAGACCGCGCTTCATCATCATCAAGTCTTTGAGAATATCCGGCAGACCGAGGTCATCGATGCGCGGCATATCGGCCGTGATGTAACGAAGCACCATCGCCGGGTTGCCGCGCTGATGGAACACGTTGACGCGGAAGCGACCCAACCCAGGCTCGGAAATGGCGAAGTCGATTTCCAACTCGTCGTTGAACGCGTCGATCTGCTCCTGGGTCATCAAACCGTAGGCGGCCTGGCGCACCACTTCCGGCGTCAACATCTGTTTGTTGACCGGAAAGATCTGGCCTTCGATCTTGATCTTGATGGGCGCGTAGGAGGTGAAGAACAAGTCTGAGGCGCGCTTGTCCACCATCAGCTTGAACAACGGCTTGGTATTGAGGACCACCTGGCGATCCTCGCCAGTGCCGTCCGTCGTCGCCGTTTCGTTCTCGACCGTCTCGCCGTTCGCGGCCATGATTACCAAACCCTAACCTATCGCCCTATGACGCCTTCGGATTCTTCTTCCATGATGCGCAAGCTATCGCTCGCCTCATCGGAAATCTTCAGCTCGCGCTTGCTCTCGAGCTTGATGCGCAAGCGTACTTCGTTCTTGGAGTCCGCGTTACGCAGCGCGTCCTCGTAGGAAATTAACCCACCTTCATACAGGTCGAACAGCGACTGGTCGAATGTCTTCATACCCAGACGGTTGGACTTACCCATCACTTCCTTGATTTGGGCCACTTCGCCCTTGAAAATCAAATCGGCGATCAGCGGCGAATTCAACATGATTTCCATGGCGGCGATCCGGCCGGTGCCGGATTCGCGCGGAATCAGGCGCTGCGAAATCAGTGCCCTGATGTTCAACGACAGATCCATCAACAATTGTTCCCGGCGCTCCTCGGGGAAGAAGTTGATGATGCGGTCCAGCGCCTGGTTGGCGCTGTTGGCGTGCAGGGTGGCCAGCACCAGGTGACCGGTTTCGGCAAACTGAATGCCGTATTCCATGGTTTCCCGATCCCGGATTTCGCCGATCAGGATCACGTCGGGCGCCTGGCGCAACGTGTTCTTGAGCGCCACGTGCCAATTTTCGCAATCCACGCCGACTTCGCGGTGAGTGATCACACAACCCTTGTGGTTGTGCACGTACTCGACCGGATCTTCGATGGTGATGATGTGGCCGCGGGTTTTTTCGTTGCGGTAGTTCAACATCGCCGCCAGCGACGTGGACTTACCCGAACCGGTACCGCCGACCAGAATACACAGGCCGCGCTTGCTCATCACCACATCGCGCAGGATGGGCGGCAGCTGCATTTCTTCCAGCGTGGGGATCTTGGCGTTGATGGTTCGGACCACGCAGCCGATCTGCCCCTGCTGCACGAACGCGCTGACACGGAAACGGCCGATGCCGGCCGGCGCGATCGCGAAGTTACATTCTTTGGACGCGTCGAAATCGCGCGTCTGTTTGTCGTTCATGATGGAACGAACCAGCACCGCGGCCTGCTCGGGCGTGAGCACACGCTCGGACTGCGGACGGATCTCGCCGTCCACCTTGATGGCGGGCGGGAACCCGGAGGTGATGAACAAGTCCGAGCCCTGGCGGTCGACGACGCGCTTGAGCAGGTCCTGCATCAGCTTGATAGCTTGTTCGCGTTCCATTTCGCAACCTACCTAAAATTGCCTTCGCCGACGGCGACGGGCAGAAGTAACAATCAGAACGCGTCCTTATTCTGCGCCCGGAAGCGCGCCTCTTCCTTGGTCACCACACCTTTCTGCAACAGTTCGGCCAGACACTGATCGAGCGTCTGCATGCCGTCCTTCTGACCGGTCTGGATGGCCGAATACATCTGCGCGATCTTGCCTTCGCGAATCAAATTTCGAATCGCCGGCGTGCCGATCATGATCTCGTGCGCGGCCACGCGGCCGCCACCGATGCGTTTGAGCAAGCTCTGCGAAATCGCCGCGCGCAGCGACTCGGACAGCATGGTCCGCACCATTTCTTTTTCAGCCGCGGGGAACACGTCGACGATACGGTCGATGGTCTTGGCGGCCGAGCTGGTATGCAACGTACCGAAGACCAAGTGACCGGTTTCGGCGGCGGTCAACGCCAGGCGGATGGTCTCCAGATCGCGCATTTCGCCGACCAGCACCACGTCCGGGTCTTCGCGCAAGGCCGAGCGCAAGGCTTCGGAGAAGCCCAGCGTGTCACGATGCACTTCGCGTTGATTGACCAGCGAGCGCTTGCTCTCGTGCACGAACTCGATCGGGTCTTCGATGGTGATGATGTGATCGGGCTTGTTGTCGTTGACGTAGTTGACCATGGCGGCCAACGTGGTCGACTTGCCCGAACCGGTCGGGCCGGTCACCAGCACCAGACCGCGCGGCTGCATGGCGAGGTCCTTGAAAATCTTCGGCGCATTCAAGTCGTCCAGCGACATGATCAACGACGGAATGGTTCGAAACACCGCGGCGGCGCCACGAGCCTGATTGAATGCGTTGACGCGGAAGCGCGCCAGCTTGGGAATTTCGAACGAGAAGTCGGTCTCGTAGAATTCTTCATAAGCCTTGCGCTGCTTGTCATTCATAATGTCGTACACCATGCTGTGTACTTCTTTATGAGTGAGCGCCGGCATGTTGACGCGCTTCATGTCGCCGTCGACACGGATCATTGGCGGCACGCCGGCCGACAAATGCAGATCCGAGGCATTGTTCTTGACGGCGAAAGCTAATAGCTGCGCGATATCGACGGGCATGAATCTTCCTTCCAGTCAGCGGCCCCACTGCTCTTACCAACGGGCACCCGGTTGGGACACAGGCACGAGCGGGGCGATGCGGACGCAAAAGTCGAGCGTGCAGCAGTATAACGGAGCGGTATCGGGCTCAATATGTTAACCGGTCCGCAGATTTCGGCTGACACAGTGACGGCTATAGTGACGGACGGGACCTCGGGAAACTTGAGCGAGCGCTGGACCCAGACCCGGCATCGCATCGCCGATCTTGCGACGCAATGGGGCCGACTGTGCGATTCCGTCGGTTTGGTCGCAATCAGTAAGGGCCACCCCGCGGCCGCCCTGCGCCAGCTGGCCGAGCTGGGCCAGCGCGATTTTGGCGAGAATTACCTGCAGGAAGCGCTGCCCAAGCAGCAGGAATTGCAGGATTTGAAGCTCACCTGGCACTTCACCGGCCAGCTTCAGGGCAATAAGACACGGGCCGTGGCCGAGCATTTCGACTGGGTACACACGCTGGACCGGGAGCGGATCGCCATCCGGCTGAACGAGCAGCGGCCCCAGCACGCCCCGCCTCTCAATATATGTGTGCAGGTCAGCCTGGAGCCCGAGCCGGGCAAGGGCGGCGTGCCGCCCGCCGAGGTCTTGGCCTTGGCGCAAAGAATCGTGGCTTTGCCAAAGCTCAAACTGCGTGGCTTGATGTGCATTCCACCGCCGCGAGACCGGTTCGACGAGCAACGCGTGCTGTTCCAACAGCTGGCCGACTGCCAGCGTGGGCTGATCGCTGCCGGCTTGGCCGTCGATACCTTATCGATGGGAATGTCGGCGGACCTGGATGCAGCGGTCGCGGCGGGCGCCACTTGGGTGAGAATTGGCACGGCGATCTTTGGCGAACGCCATAAGAAGTAACTTTGAACAGTCTCGAGTAACCATGAAACAACGTATCGCATTCATTGGCGGCGGCAATATGGGCCGCAGCCTGATCGGGGGATTGATCGCCAAGGGCACCGAGCCGGCACAGATCGCCGTCGCCGATCCGTACGCGCCGACACTGCAGTCGCTGCAAGCTCAGTACAACGTACAGACCGCCGCCAGCAATGCCGAAGCCGTGCGCGATGCCGGCGTCGTGGTGTTGGCCGTCAAGCCTCAGGAATTGCGCAACGTCGTGAGCGCCTTGCAAGAGCAGTTGCTGGGCACGCGCCCGCTGTTGATTTCGGTGGCCGCCGGAATTCTGGCCGCCGACATCCAGCGTTGGGCGGGCGGCGTCCCGGTCGTGCGCTGCATGCCGAATCGCCCGGCGTTGCAAGGCTGCGGCGTGACTGCGCTGTACGCCAACGACCAAGTGAACCAAGCCCATCGCACACTCGCGGAGCAAATCCTCGGTGCAGTCGGCGCAACGCTGTGGGTGCAGCGAGAAACCGACATGGATTCGGTGACGGCGATTTCCGGCAGCGGCCCGGCTTATTTCTTCCTGCTGATCGAAATGCTGGAAGCGGCCGGCCAGGAGTTGGGCCTGACGGCGGAGGTGGCGCGCAAGCTCGCGGTCGAAACCGCGTACGGCTCCGGCTTCATGGCGCGCGAGTCAAGCGACTCGCCGGCAACTTTGCGCCAGCAAGTGACTTCCAAGGGCGGCACCACTGAAGCGGCCCTCAAGCATCTGGAAGCTAGCAACGTCCGTGCTATCTTTTCACAAGCCGTGGCCGCCGCGGCACAACGCTCGGCACAACTCGCTAAAGAACTGGGCAGCGCGTAACTCGTTCAGCCATGGAAGCAATAAGATTTGTCGTCGGCACCCTATTGCAGGTGCTGCTGGTCATCGTGTTCTTACTCCGCGTCTTGTTGCCGCTGGCGCGCGCCGACTCGCGCAATCAGCTGTCGCAAGCCGTGATACGCATGACCAATCCACTGGTGATGCCACTTCGCAAAGTCTTGCCGCCGATCGGCAAAGTCGACACTGCTTCCGTCGTCGCATTGATCATCGTGCAGGCCGCGGCAGTGGCCCTGCTGTGGTTACTCGGCGGTTATCCCGGCGTGTTCACGCCGGGACAATTCGCCTTCGTCGTGTTCCTGACCTTGATCACGACCGTGCTGAACTTCTACATCTTCGCCATGGTGCTGTACGCGATCCTGAGCTGGATCGCGCCGGGCACGTATAGTCCGGCAGCAGCACTGCTCGATACCTTGTGCGAACCACTATTGCGTCCGGTGCGTCGTTTGATCCCACCGCTGGGCGGTATCGACTTCTCGGCATTGTTCGTCATCGTCGGCCTGCAGGCGATAAACATCGCTCTCGGATCGGTGCTATAAACAGTTCTCCAGCGATTCGAGGAGAACACGGTGCTGAAGAACACCCGGACAATCGCCCCGTTCGTGGCAACGCTGTTGGCCGCCGCGGCACTCGCCGGCTGCACCGAGCAACCCGAACAACGCGCCATGCCGGCGCAGGCCCTGGACGAAACCTTCAAAGACTTCGGAAATTACGAGGTGCATTTCAATGCACTACGCACCGACGAGCTGACGCCCGACGTCGCGCGCGTCTACGGTATTCAACGTAGCGGCAATCGGGTGCTGCTCAACGTGACGGTGTTGCGCAAGGAAGCGGAACATGCGCCGCGCAAACCGGTCGAAGCGGCAGTTGCCGTCGACGCCTATAACTTGAACGGCCAGCTCAAGGGCATCGAGATGCGCCGTGTCTCCGAAGGCGAAGCCATCTACTCCATCGGCGAGGTGTCGATCGCGGGCACCGAAATCCTGGTGTTCGACATCAATGTGACACCCCAGGGCGAAGCGGCACCGTTCAACGTCAAGTTGAAGCGCGAATTCGTCGCCGATTAGGCGGCGGCACCACCGAAAGCGACTAATGGCATCGTCCGTTAGTCGCATTCACCCGACGGGTACGCGCGCGAGCCTGAAAAAATAGGCAAAAAAATCGCATCGCTGCTTATTTCCCGGCAAATCTTGTGTTATTTTCCCGCGCGTCTTGCGATTGCCCGCGACCGCTCGTGTTCAAGACGGCGCGATTTGTCACTTACTCAGGAGACTACAAATGGCAAAAAAGAATGCTGCGCCGACCAAGTCGGAGATCCTCGCGCAGATTTCCAAAGACACCGGCCTTGCCAAGAAGCAGGTGTCGGATGTGTTTGAATCGTTGGGCGGCGTAGTGAAGAAGAGCCTGAAGGGTTCGGGACTGTTCACCCTGCCGGGCCTGTTGAAGATGAAGGTTGTGAAGAAGCCGGCCACCAAGGCCCGCGAAGGCATCAACCCCTTCACCGGCGAAAAGATGACGTTCAAGGCCAAGCCCGCCAGCAAGAAAGTGCGTATCGCGGCGCTGAAGAGCCTCAAGGAGATGGTGAACTAAGTTTCACCGTTTTCTGTTTGCTTCGCGGCGCCGGATTCGTCTGGCGCCGTTCCTCCCAAGACTCCTCAACGATCCACGACCACCTTCAGCTTCAGCCGCACTCGGTCGCGATCCGAAATATGCAGTAAGCCGGCGATTCGCTGGACCAACTGCTCCTCATGCTTGTCGATGCGGCCGTCCGCATGACTCACTCGCCACAGCATCTCGACGATGGCGAGCTTGTCCTCTTCAGGTAATTCCCGATTCAAACGGTGCGTGAATTCGTGCAGCGATACGGCTTTGTCCACGCGGCGCGCGGCATTGACCATCAGCACGTCGAGTGCCTCGTCGGTCAGCTCGAAGCGCTTCTGTAACAAGTGGC
The DNA here is from genome assembly GCF_016790065.1 of Steroidobacter sp. GTDB lineage: Bacteria > Pseudomonadota > Gammaproteobacteria > Steroidobacterales > Steroidobacteraceae > Steroidobacter. The sequence goes on along the minus strand of NZ_JAEUPY010000743.1, from coordinate 37,723 downwards.
GGATCGCCTGCACTTCCGCGCTCGATTCGGAAAAGTCGGCCCGCGCCAGCTCCAACAACAATGCCGCAGTCGCCAGCTCGAACGGCTCGCGATCCTCCAGCACGCCACGCGGTACGGCATCTTCGCCAAAAATCTTTTTCAACTGCGCCAGTAACATGCGTACTCCGTAAAACTCACCGGCCCAGCTGCGCCGGCTCGCTCAGCCAGCGCACGACCGTTTGCCGCAGCTCGTTCAAGCGGCCATGAAAGAAGTGTTCCACACCCTCGAGCAAGGCCACGCGCGGCGCTTCGGGCAATGCCGCGGCCCAACTTTGGATGTCGTTCGCGTCCACCAGTTCATCGCGATCTCCTTGCACGATCAGCCAGGGACATTGCGGTAACGAACTCGTATCCACCGACACGCGGCGAATCGCCGGCGCCACGCTCACCAAGCGAGTGACGTTCCGCTGCGCAGCTGCGCGAATGGCAACAGCACCGCCGAAGGAAAATCCGCCCAGCCACAGCTGCGCGCCAGGGTAGCGTTGCGCAGCCCAGTCGAGCACCGCCAACGCATCGTCGGTTTCGCCATTGCCTTCATCGTAAGTGCCGGTGCTCGCACCCACGCCGCGATAGTTGAAACGTATCGCCGGCGCGCCCGCTTCGTTAAACGCCTTGGCGAGCGAATACACCACCTTGTTGGTCATCGTGCCGCCGAACTGCGGATGGGGATGACAGACGATTGCTACGGCTGCCGGCGAGCCTGTCTCAGCGGGTGCATCGAGCAATGCTTCGAGCGTGCCGGCAGGACCTGGGATGGTGAGTGTTTGTGCGGGGGGCGGAGCAGTGACAGTCATGGGCGCAGGTTACCATTCATGGCGAAATGACACGGAGTCGAGGTTGCTCGGGCCAAGATTTCGCACCGGATGACGGAACATCGACTGCTATCGCGCTGTTTTTTGGAGATCCGCGGCAGCCACAGACGAGACCGATATGAAGCTCACTTCCACCAGCTTCCAGCACGATCAGGCCATTCCCGAGCAGTTCGCGTTCGGCGCGCCGGATCCCGTGCTGCACATCCGCCTCACCGACAATCACAATCCGCAGCTGCGCTGGAGCGATATCCCGTCGCAAACGCGCAGCTTCGCAGTGATCTGCGTCGATCCCGACGTGCCGAGCACGCCCGACGACGTCAATCAGGAAGGCAAGTCGGTCCCGGACAGCCTGCCGCGCACCGATTTCTATCATTGGGTGATGGTGGACATTGCACCCAATATCACCGAACTCAAAGCCGGCGAATGTTCCAACGGCATCGTCGCCGGCGGCAAGCAAGCACTGGGTGGCCCGGCTGGCTCACGCCAGGGCGTGAACGATTACACCGGTTGGTTCGCCAGCGATGCCGACATGAAAGGCACGTACAAGGGCTATGACGGCCCATGCCCGCCATGGAACGACGAGCGATTGCATCACTACAACTTCACGGTGTACGCGCTGAACTGCACCACTGCGCCGCTGGATGGCGACTTCACCGGCGCGCAGGCCCTGCAGGCGATTCGCCCGCACATCATTGCGCAGGCGACCCTCACCGGAACCTATTCGAACAATCCGAAGATCAACAAACCCAAGCCACTAGAAAACTAGCCAGGCTCACTTTGCATCTTCGATGGCGAGCAGCTCGATATCGAACAGCAGCGTGGCGTTGGGCGGAATCACACCACCGCCTGCGCCGCGCTCGCCGTAGCCCAGGCTCGCAGGAATGATCAACTGACGCTGACCGCCGGGCTGCATGCCCTGCACGCCTTCTTCCCAACCTTTGATCACACCACCCGCGCCGATGGTGAAACGGAACGGCTTACCTCGTTCGCGCGAGCTATCGAACTGCTTGCCCTTGTGCTCAGGCGCACCGGGCTCATACAGCCAACCGGTGTAATGCACGACCGCCTGCTGACCGGCCGAGATGCCTTCGCCCGCGCCTTTCACAACGTCGACTTTCTGCAGTTCGGTAATCGGCGCCGGAGCCGGGGCCGAGGTCTCCGCCGGCGCAACCGGCGGAGCTTCTTTCTTGCTACACGCCGCCGCGAGCAGAGCCGCGGCGACGCCAACCAGGACCAAGGAAGACGAGCGCTTGTAGTTCATGGCAATCCAATCACAGATGGAATGCCCCGATTATAAGCGCGCGCCCGGTCAGGTCCTATTCAAGCTGTCTTCATCAGCAAGCGATTCAAGCGCTGCACGAACACCGCCGGCTCGGCCAGCTGACCACCGTCGGCCAGGGTCGCCTGTTCGAACAACAGATGCGACAGATCGTTGAACTCGGCGTCCTCGCCGGTCTTCTCGATCCGTTGCAACAGCGGATGATTCGGGTTCACTTCCAAGGTCGGCTTGCTGGCCGGCGCCTTCTGGCCGGCTGCTTCCATGATCCGGCGCATCTGCGCACCCATGTCGTGCTGACCCAGCACCAAGCACGCCGGTGAATCGGAGAGTCGCGCCGTCACGCGCACATCGCTGACCTGTTCGGTGAGCGCCTTCTTGATGCGATCGACCAGCTCGGTGTGACTCTTGGACAGCTCTTCCTGCGCCTTCTTTTCTTCGTCCGACTGAATGGTCGAGAAATCCAGTTCGCCGCGCGACACGTTCTTCAGCTGCTTGCCATCGAACTCGCGCATGTGATCGACCAACCATTCGTCGACACGATCCGACAACAGCAATACTTCGATGCCCTTCTTGCGCAACACTTCCAGATGCGGGCTCGACTTGGCGGCACCGAAGCTGTCGCCGATGACGTAGTAGATTTCTTTCTGGCCTTCCTTCATCCGGCCGACGTAGTCCTCCAGCGACACATCTTGCTCCGGCTTGTCGGCCAGCGTGGTCGAGAAGCGCAGCAGCTTGGCAACGCGTTCGCGATTGGCGTGATCTTCGGCCGGGCCTTCCTTCAGCACCGTGCCGAACTCTTTCCAGAACGTTGCGTACTTCTCGGGCTCGTCCTTGGCCAGCTTCGCCAGCGTGTCGATCACTCGGCGCGCGAGACCGGTCTTCATGGTGTCGATGGCCGGATCCTGCTGCAGCATCTCGCGAGAAATGTTGAGCGGCAGATCGGCCGAATCGACCACGCCTTTGACGAAGCGCAAATACAGCGGCAGGAACTGTTCGGCGTCGTCCATGATGAACACGCGACGCACGTACAACTTCAGACCGCGAGCGCCTTCGCGATGCCACAGGTCGTAAGGAGCGCGACCCGGGATATACAGCAGGCTGGTGTATTCCTTCTTGCCTTCTACTTTGCCGTGCGACCAGGCCAGCGGATCGGTGAAGTCGTGAGTGACGTGACGATAGAACTCTTTGTATTCCTCGTCTTTCAACTCAGTGCGCGGCCGAGCCCACAGCGCCTGCGCGGTGTTGACCGTTTCGAACTCAGGCTTGGCCTCCGCTTCCGGCACGACTTCGGCCACCACCGAGTCGTCCTGCTTCTCTTCGTCTTCAGGCTTGTACGGCGCCGGCTTGGGCATGCGCACCGGGAAGGCGATGTGGTCGGAATACTTCCGCACCAGCGAACGAATTCGATACTGATCGGCGAACTCGTGCCCGACTTCTTTCAGATGCAACACGATGCGCGTGCCGCGCTCGGGCTGATCGATGTCTGACACGGTGAACTCACCGTCGCCGCTGGAAACCCAATGCACGCCCGCGCTCGACTCGAGACCGGCGCGACGCGAAAACACTTCCACGCGGTCGGCGACGATGAACGACGAATAGAAACCGACGCCGAACTGACCGATCAATTGCGCGTCCGCTTTCTGGTCGCCGGTGAGGCGCGACAGGAAGTCGGCGGTGCCGGACTTGGCGATGGTGCCGAGGTGCTCGATGGCTTCCTGGCGGCTCATGCCGATGCCGTTGTCGACGATGGTGATGGTATGCGCCTGGCCGTCGGCATCGATGTTAATGGCGAGCTCCGCGCCGCCCTCGAGCAACCCAGGCTGGGCCAGCGCTTCGAACCGCAACTTATCGAGCGCGTCGGAGGCGTTGGAGATCAGCTCACGCAGGAAGATTTCCTTGTGGCTGTAGAGCGAATGGATCATCAGCTTCAGCAGCTGCTTGACCTCGGTCTGAAAGCCCAGGGTTTGGGTCTGGCTCTGCGTCTCGTGCGTGCCCGTGTCGTTCATGTACTGCTCTCCATAAGTTCGCGTCGCGCGCGGCGTACAGCAGCGCGGTGAGGCCGGGTTTCCGAAGGCCGGCAATGATATTGGACGCGTGGGCTTATGGGGACCCGCGTTGAAGGATTCAAGGCGGGTGAGCGGCCTCAAAAGGCCGGTGGCCCCGATATATTTTCGTCGGGGCCGGAGAATTTACGAAGAATCAGTCGCCGGTGGCGAGAGTCGCGCGCCGGCGGCGCAGATGCTCGACCAGCGAGGCGGACATCACCAGGCCGATGATGGCCAGCGTCGCCTGGGGCTGTAGCACCAGTGCGAATCCGGTCAAAGCGAACAGCGCGAATGCGAACACAAAGCCCAGGATCTTCGGCGCCAGGTGGCGCAGGGCGCACAGGGCGTCGTCCAGGTTGTCGGCCCACAGCAACAGGAATTCCATAGCAGTCCTCAAGGTTGGCGAGACGACTCTAGCGGCAGCCAATTGAGGTCGGTGTGAGACGACTCACAGCAACGGTAACCCCAGCCGGTGATGATCGTCACAGTCCTGAACAGCGCTCTGGACTTGCAGTGCGGCAACGTGCTGCGTAGGCTGATTAATCACAGCGGCTTGGTCTATTTAACAGTCGATTCCAGCGAACACAGCGGCATTTAACGGTCATGCAAAAGATCGTCGTCTTGAATCCCAAGGGTGGCTCCGGCAAGACCACCATCGCGACCAACCTGGCCAGCTATTTCGCGGTCCAGGGGTTGCGTCCGACGCTCATGGATATGGATGCCCAGGGCTCGAGCAGCCATTGGCTCAGCAAGCGCACTCAGGGCCAGCCGCTGATCCATGGCATCGCCGGTTACGAACGTAATACCGGAATGACCCGCAGCTTCGCTACTCGTCTGCCGCTGGATACACAGCGCCTGGTGGTGGACACGCCGGCCGCGGTCGAAGCGCAACGGCTGGCCGACTTGACTCGCAATGCCACCGCCGTGCTGGTGCCAGTGCTGCCCTCGGACATCGACATTCATGCCGCGGCCAAGTGCATCTCCAATCTGCTGTTGGTTGCCAAGGTCCGCCGTGACGAACACCGCATCGCTGTGATCGCCAACCGGGTCAAGAAACAGACCTTGATCTACAAGTCGTTGATGAAGTTTCTGGAGAACCTGCAGATTCCGGTGGTGACCACGCTGCGAGACTCGCAGACGTACATCCGCTCGGCGGAGACCGGTTACGGCATCTTCGAAATGAAGCCTTCGACGGCGCGCGAAGACCTGGAACATTGGTTGCCGCTGGTGGGCTGGCTGGCGCAGCGTAAGCCGCTGCACATCGAGCCGGGCACGCCGGCCATCACTTCGGCGCTCACCTCCACACCGAAGGTTGCGACCGCCACGCTCGAGTCCATCCTTCCGCCGCAACCGGTTGCGGCCAAACCTTCAGTGTTCGCTCCGCCGACTCCGGCCGAGACGCCCAAGCTCAGTCCCGCGGCGGTGATGAATGCGGTCGCGAGCCCGGCAAGTGCGCTCAGCGACCGCGGCGGTAGCAGCTCGAAGTCACGCGACTCTTCCGAATCGCTGCTGCCTTCGCTGCTCCGACGCGTGTTCGGCTAACAGCCGAACTAGCGTCGCGAACAGATTACTTGCCGCCCTTCGTATCCTTGTCCCAGTTGCTCTTCACCTTGTCGGTCCAGCTCTTGTAGTTGGACCAGGTGTGCAATGAGCGCGTGATCGCGGCATGACGCGAATTGCCGCTCGGCTCGGCGCGATCCAACCAGTTGGCCCGCTGCGGCTCACGGTTACCGGCGCGAACGATCGCACCCGCATTCTCGCCTGCCCAGGCGCGGTGGCGGCCGGTAGCGGTCATCTCGTCGATCTTGGATTCGGTCGTGGTCATGTGTGTCTCCTCGTGCGAGCTCAACTTACGGAGCACACACCACGCGAGTGAGGAACTACATCACAGCGATCGAGTGTCGTCTCTAGAGTGCGACAGCCATCGCAAGGGAAGCGCTACTGACACTAGTGTCACGTCACAAAGCGCGGGCTTTTCGCGCTGTATTTAACCGGCGGTTATTGATTATTGGATGAGTTGCCGCACGTCGCGCGCAAAACACATCGCTGAACGCGCGTGTTCAGCTGCACGAGTGGAAAAAGATCCGACACCGCAACACGAACAAACAAACGTCTATTTCGCAGCGAGCAACGCGGCGAACGCCGGTTTGATCTCGTCGAGGATGTCGTGAATCGCTGCCGGCACCAAGCTGCTGTACACATCGAGCAGCACGACTGCATTGACGATCGCATCCTGCCGGCTCGCTGCACGCAAACGCGTCGCCATGCCGCGATTCACCGAGTGCACGCCCTGATACACGCGTTCGAGATTTTCGAGCGCCAAATCGGCCGTGCCACCTTCGCGCGCGGCGTAGTGTTGAGTCAGCAAATACATGGAAGCGACTCGATACGCCGTTTCGGATTCGCTCGAGAACGGCAGATGAAAGCGCGCCATCGGCCGAAACACCGCGGTGTTCGGACAGCCGCTGGACGCCATGATCAAACCCATCAGCGACGCCAACGCCTGCTGCGCCGGCAACGTGGCCACGACCTGGCGCTCTTCGCTCTCCACCGAAACGCGCACCTTGTCGTAGGAGACCAGATCGGTGAAGCCGTCGATCACGCCCGACATGTGCAAAGCGGCCGGACAGTACGGCGTCTCAGCCGCGTTGAACGGACAGCCGGTGCATTGATTGAAGCTGAGCGCAGTCCATGACGGCGGATCGGACAGCACCGGCGGCGACAACTCCGCCGTGTCTCGATCCATCTCCAGCTCGAACACGCGCTCTTGAGAATTGGGGAAAGTGAAGCGGTAGGTGAGCGCGACCTTACTGCTCATGCGACCAGCCGGTAACAGGGCTTGTATTCGCCGGCCAGTTTCATGCGTTTCTGGCGGACGAACGCCGACAGCAGGTCATCGAGCAAGGTCATTACTTCCTTGTCGCCGTGCAGTTCGAACGGGCCGCGCGCTTCGATGGCTTGAATGCCCTGCTCTTTGACGTTGCCCGCGACGATGCCGGAGAACGCGCGACGCAAGTTGGCAGCCATCACATGCGGCGGCAGGTCCCGGCGCAACTCCAAGCGAGCCATCGCCTCGTGCGTGGGCTCGAACGGCCGCTGGAAGTCCTCGGGGATCTTCAGCAGCCAATTGAAGTTGTAGGCATCGCTCTTGGCGCGGCGATATTCGCGCACCTGCTCGATGCCCTTGAACACTTCGCGAGCCGCCTGCGGCGGATCGCCGATCACGATCTTGTAGCGAGCGCGCGCGGCGTCGCCCAAGGTCGCACCGATGAAGCGATCGATCTGACCGAAATACTCGGCCGCCGACGGCGGGCCGGTGAAGATCACTGGCAACGGCTGCTCGGCATTGGCCGGATCGAGCAGGATGCCGAGCAGATACAGAATTTCCTCAGCGGTGCCGGCACCGCCCGGGAACACGACGATGGCATGCGCACACCGGACGAACGCCTCGAGGCGCTTCTCGATGTCCGGCATGATCACCAGCTGATTCACGATGGGATTGGGCGGCTCGGCGGCGATGATGCCGGGCTCGGTCATGCCGATGTAGCGACCCTCACGGATGCGCTGCTTGGAATGACCGATGGTGGCACCCTTCATCGGGCCTTTCATCGCGCCCGGACCGCAGCCGGTGCAAACGCTCAGCGCTCGCAGGCCCAGCTCGTAACCCACTCGCTTGGTGTAGTCGTACTCCACCGAACCGATGGAATGACCGCCCCAGCAGACCACCAGATCGGGCCGGCCTTTGTAATCCAGGATCCGCGCGTTGCGCAGGATGTGATAGACGGCGTTGGTGATGCTGACCGGATCGTTCAGATCGAAACGGCCGCTGCCCAGAATCGCGTCGTGGATATAGACGATGTCGCGCAGCACCGAGAACAGATGTTCCTTGATACCGCGGATCATCGACCCATCGACGAAGGCGCTGGCCGGCGCGTTCTTCACTTGCAGCTTGATGCCCCAAGCCTGGCGGCCGAGCGTGATTTCGAAGTCTTTGTAGCGGTCGAAGATGGCGCGGATGTCGTCGGACTCCAAGCCCGAGCTGAGCACCGCCAGCGCACAGCGGCGAAACAGGTCGTAGACCCCGCCCTGCCCTGAATTGAGCAGCTGCTGTACTTCACGCTGCGAAAGGTTTTCCAGGCTGCCTAGCGGCGAGACTCTGGCGTCGACCACTCCTTCGGGATCGGCCTGGGTGACCGAGGCCGAGGCGCGTCCGTCATTGGACGGCGCCTTCATGTACTTGTCTCTTTCACGGCAGGATCTCTATGGGCGTGTCGGGCGGCGTCATCAACCAGATTTCCACCATGTCCGAATTGGACACGGCGATGCAGCCCTCGGTCCAGTCGACATTCGCGTAGTAGTCGCGCGACTTCTTGGGGATGTTGGGTTGGCCGTGAATCATGATCGCGCCGCCCGGGCGCAGGCCCTGGGAGCGCGCCCGTTTCACGTCCTGATCGTTGGGGTAGTCGACCAGGATGGACAGGAAATATTCGCTGTTCGGGTTCCGGCGCGTCAGGCGATAGGCGCCCTCGGGCGTGCGGAAGTCGCCTTCGAACTGCTTGTGACCTTCCGGCCGCAAGCCGAGTGCGATCTTGAAGGTGCGTAATGGGGCGCCGTTGTTCATGAGGTACAGCTTGCGCTCGCCCTTACGGATCACCACCTTGTCCGCCAATGGCAGTGCTGCTTCGACGCTGGAGGAGACCAGTGCCGAGGACTGTAATGGCGTTTCCGCCCGCAGCGGCGCGGCGGAAAAAAGGACCAACGAAGCAGTGACGAGAGCAGCAATGTTTCGCGGCATAAGGAGTAGCGAAGGTCAACGCCGGGGGATTATAGCGTGGCTCGACTTATGTCGGCTCGTGAGCAGCACGATTGAGGCTGTAGGGCATCCTCGACATGCATCTTGGCTGGATCGCGGCCAAAAACCGTGACCTGGATCACCAAGCGGCCGCTTCGCCGCCGTTCAGCTGCGCGCTTCCAAAGTCACTGCCGTGCATTCGCGCAAGGCCGGGCCAGTCTCGGCGCGTAGCCGGTACTGGCGGCCGCTATAGACCTCCACTTCCAGCTCATGGCGGGAGGTCCGCTGCGTCTCGGCAATCCGACAATCCACCAGCAAGGTGTGCTTGCCTTCCAACACTTCGACCGAGGTCTGAGTGACGCCGATGTCCTGACCGTCGACCTGCCGCAACACCACCGCAATGGGCGAACCGGCATTGAATGCCGGATCGCCGCTGATGCGCGCGACTTCGTCTCGGCCTCGTTTCGGCCCGTCGTAGAGCTGCACGCTCATGCAACCGCTCGCCGCCGTAGCGATGGCGACGACCAGCAAACTGGATCTGAATAATTTCCCGCTCAAGCCGACGGCTCCGTGACACCCGTGGCTTGGACCAGCGGAATCACCAATCGTGCCCCGGGCTGCAACGAGCCCAAGTCCAGGTCCGGATTGTATTGGCGCAGCAGCCAGATCGGGATGTTGTAGCGCTGCTGAGCCAGCACCCACACCGACTCGCCGCGCTTGATCACGTGTTCGCTGGTGCCCTGGATACGGAACTCAGTGAAGAACGCTTCCTGCAGAGCACGGTGATACTCGGCACGGCGCGCCTCGAATTGATCCGGCGACACCTTGGAGAAATCCAGCTTTACCTTGCGGCCGACGATCACCGGCGTCGCGAACGAAATCCGGTTCAGCTGACGCAGCTGACTGGCGCGCACATCCAACCATTCCGCGTAGTGACCGAGAGTCTCGGCAGCCTGCACGATGATGATGTTGTGATCCTTGACTGAGTAATCGCTCGGATCGGCGGAGGACGCGGCCTGCGTACCCGGCACGAGCGCAGGACCGATCTCCTCGGCTTCACGCTCCGACACCGGCTCGACGGCTTCAGCTTCGGACGGCGGCTCAACGACAGCGGCGACCGTTGCAACCGGCACTTCAGCTTCGACCGGCGGCTTGGCGCGCGCCGATGCGGCCAACGCCAACACCTGCCCTTCATAGATGAACTGACGATTGCGGATGTTGTTCAGCTCCATCAGCTGCTCTTCGGTCAGACCATGGCTTTTCGCGATTTTGCCGAGCGTGTCGCCACGACGAACCACATAACGCTCGTTGCCAACCACGCCCGTGGGCGGAGTGGGCTGCTTGGCAACCTGAGGCGGCGGCGGTACTTCCTTCGGTGTCTGAGCGACGACCGCAGCCGGGCGACCGCTCTTCTCTGGCAGCGCCAACACTTGGCCGGCGCGCAACCGATATGGGCGCGCAAGATCGTTCGCTTCCGCGAGCTGCGCCTGGCTCACGCCATAGCGAGTAGCGATGGTCGACAGCGTCTCGCCGCTCTGCACACGATGCTGAGTTCCAGCGAGCACTACGTCGGCCGGCTCGGGCGCAGCCGTGCTCAGCTTCGCCATCACCGTCGTCAGATCGATATGCGACGGCACGCGGAACTCGTAACCACGCGGCACATGACGCGCACCCTTCCAAACCGTGTTGAGTAGTGCCGGATTCAGGCGACGCAGGTCCTCTTGATCGATATCGAGCACCGTAGCAAGCCGGCTGGCCGGCACGGGCTGCGGCATGGTCAGCACGCGGCTGCTATCCGGCGCGTTGCGCCGGATGCCGGGGAAAAACTTCTCGGGGTTCTGGTCGATTTCCAGCGCAGCCAGGAACGCGAGATAGAAATTGCGCGAAGCAAAGCCGAACGAACGGCTGTTGTACTTGCGCACGATGGTGGTGATGTCGCTGGTGCCGAGCTGCTCCTGCGCGCGCTTCATGCCGCCAGGACCATGGTTGTAAGCCGTCAGCGCCAGCGGCCAACTGCCGAGCACGATGTAGTTCTGTTCGAGGAAACGCGCAGCCGCTTGGGTAGAGCGATAGGGATCGAGGCGTTCGTCGACCACAGCGTCGATGCGCAGGAAGCGACGACCCGTGCTCCGCATGAACTGCCACATGCCGGCCGCGCCGACCTTGGAATACGCATAGGTGTTGAACGACGATTCGACGTGAGGCAACGCCGCCAGCTCGCGCGGCAAGCCCATCTTCTCGAACGTGTCGGCGATGTGATCGTGCCACGCGCCCGAGCGCACCAACCCTTCGCGGAAGCGATCGGCCTGGCCGAGCTGGAAACGCACTTCTTCAGAAGCCTGCTCGTAACGCGAACGCCGCGTGCCTTTCGGCCACAGCGCCTGCACTCGCAGCTCCTCTTGATTCAGATCCTCAGCCCCGCTGGCCAGACGGTCCAGGATGCGCGAGTACTTCTTCTTGGCTTCGTCGATGCGTGCAGAGCGCGCCTTTGGAGCGATGTCCGAAGGGAACTTGAGCGCTTCGTAGACGACGCTCAGCTCTTCCGGATCGTGCAGCAGGCCGCCCTCGGTGGTGACCTCCGTGTAAATGCGACGCCAAAACGCGATATCGGCTTCCAGCTCCGCCGGGCGAACGAAATGCTGGCTCGAACTGGCGCTGGCGGGCGCGATGGCGGCCGTGAACAGAGCCAGAGAGCTGAGCAATAGCAGGATGGGGAGGCGATACAGCAGCTTCATTAAACCGTCGTCGACATTGAAGGGGAAACGAGGCGGGCAAGACTATGTAAAACCTCGAGCCTTGCACAGCGTTGCAGTTCGCAAATTGGGGCCCCACGTTGATCTCAGGGCGATTCGATTGACCCCGACCGGCAGCCTGGGTTAATGATAGCGGTATCATTTGCCACCGAGGCTGCTTGCTACGGCACGCCGCCCATTGCCTGAGGGGGAGTAATGGTGAGTTCTTCAGCGACGCCGACCGGTCGCTATCGTTGGCGCATCTGCGGACTGCTACTCGCCGCGACCACGATCAACTACATCGATCGCCAGGTGCTCGGCGTACTCGCGCCCGAGCTACAGAAAACATTCGCCTGGAGCGAGATTCAATACGGCTACATCGTGACGTGCTTTCAAGCCGCGTACGCCATCGGCTTGGTCAGCGCGGGCGCTGTCATCGATCGTCTCGGGACGCGCCTGGGCTATGCACTCGCGATTGCGGTTTGGAGCTTGGCCGCCATGAGTCACGCGCTGGTGGGCAGCGTCGCAGGCTTCGCGATGGCGCGTTTCGCTCTCGGGCTCGGCGAAGCGGGCAACTTCCCAGCCGCGCTCAAAACAGTCGCGGAATGGTTTCCTCGACGTGAGCGAGCCTTCGCCACCGGCATCTTCAACTCAGGCTCGAACATCGGCGCCATCGTCGCGCCGCTGACTGTGCCCATCATCGCCATCACGTGGGGCTGGCAAGCCGCCTTCCTCGCCACCGGCGTGCTCAGCGCGATTTGGCTCGTGACTTGGCTCGCCACTTATCGCCCACCCGAACAACACCCGAAGCTTGGTGCCGCGGAGTTAGCGTTGATCCGCAGCGACCCGCCGGAGCCCACCGAGAAGGTGCCCTGGTCTCAGTTGTTGCGCTATCGCCAGACCTGGGCCTTCCTGCTCGGCAAGTTCATGACCGATCCCATCTGGTGGTTCTTCCTGTTCTGGTTGCCCAAGTATTTGCACAGTGAATACGGTTTGAGCCTGCTCGGCCTGGGCGCGCCGCTGGTCGCGATTTATGTGCTCGCCGACATCGGCAGCATCGCTGGCGGTTGGGCAGCCGGCCGTTTCATCAAGATGGGCTGGACCGTCAATCGCGCACGCAAGACTGCGATGCTGATCTGCGCGCTGTGCGTGGTGCCCATTGTGTTCGTGTCACATGTACAGAACGTGTGGGTCGCCGTGTTGCTGATCGGCCTCGCCACGGCCGGCCATCAAGGCTGGTCAGCAAACATCTTCACGCTGCCTTCGGACATGTTCCCTCGACGCACCGTCGCGTCGGTGGTGGGCATCGGCGGTTTCGGCGGCGCCGTGGGCGGCATGCTGATCGCCACGTTCACCGGGTTCTTATTGGAAACCACCGGCAGTTATGTGCCGGTGTTTTTGATGGCTGCGACGGCTTATTTGCTGGCGCTGGGATTGATTCAGCTGCTGGCGCCCAAGCTCGAACCGGCGCAGATGTGAAAGTAAGCAGGGCTCGCCAGCGCGAGCCCTGCCCCGCTTCACAGCTTCACTTCGAACGTTTGCCGCGCGCGAATGTCGGCGCTCGACGCACCAAACTGCACTTCATACTTGCCGCCATCCACGGCATAGTGCTTCGCATCCACATCGTAGTGATGCAAATCTTTGGATGGCTTGAGCGTAAAGCTGACGCTGCCCGACTCGCCGGGCTTTAGCGCAACGCGCTTGATCCCTCGCAAATCTTTAACCGCGCGTGACCGCTTCGACTCTACCGGCGCGACATACAACTGCACGACTTCTTCGCCGGCACGCGAACCAACGTTCTTCACCGTGATCGACGCTTGCAACGAACCATCGGCCGCGACGCTCGCACGATCCAACTTCAAACCGGAATACTCGAAGCGCGTGTACGACAGGCCATGACCGAACGGATACAACGGCTGGTCCGCGAAGTATCGATACGTGCGCCCTTGCATCGAGTAGTCATCGAACGCCGGCAGCTTTTGGTCCGCCTTGTAGAAAGTCACAGGCAAGCGGCCCGACGGATTGACCTCGCCGAACAACACATCGGCCACAGCGCTGCCGCCACGCTGACCTGGATACCAAGCCATCAGGATTGCGGGCAGCCGCTGCTGAGCCCAATCGACCGCGAGCGCCGAGCCGCCGGTCAACACCAGCGCCACCGGTTTGCCGGTCGCTTGCAACGCTTCGAGTAACTTGCGCTGACTGCCCGGCAAACGCATGTCGGTGCGGTCGCCGCCGGCGAAGCCCGGATAGTTGACCTTCATTTCTTCGCCTTCGACATCGCCGGTCAAGCCGCCGACGAACACGACGGCGTCGGCCATGCGGGCGGCCTCCAACGCCTCTTCGAACGGCGCCTTGGCGCCTGGACGATTCCAGCCCAGCCGAATCTCAGCGTCGCGGATGTCTTCGAAGTACTCGATCTTGATCCGATACGCGCGACCGCCTTGGAGATCCACCGCGACGCTATGACTGCTCACGCGCTCGTTGAGCTCCCAGCCATTCACCAACAAGCGATCGTCTAGATACAAACGAACGCCGTCGTTCGCACCGACAACCAGTTCGTACTTGCCAGTGGTCGGCGGTAACAGCTCACCCGTCCAGCGCACACTGAAATCATCGCCGGCCAGCGACTGCTCATTCGACAACTCACCGCGTGCCGCCAAGTCGTCGGTCGGCGCGCCACGATCCCATCGGAATGCAATGCGCGAATCGACGCGAGTCATCGCCGGCTTGCCGGCAAAGTCACGCCCACGGAAATACTCGCCTTTGAGTCCTTGCTGCTTCGAGCCCGCTTCGGGCCGCAGGAAAGTGGCGTCGATCAACGGCACTGCTCGCGGCTCTTCGCGACCTTCGACGAGATCCGCGCCGCGCGAGTAGATCACGTTGGTCTTCGGCCCCACCGCTTCGCGAATGCCTTGCAGAATCGTCACGGGTGCCGCCGGCGTGCCGTAGTAATTACCCAGCAAGGACATGACTTCATCGGCAGTCGGACCAATGACAGCCAGTGTTTTGACATCGCGCGACAGCGGCAACATGCCATTGTTCTTCAACAGCACGATGGACGACTGGGCCGCGCGACGTGCCAGCTGATCATGCTTCGGCGCCTGATTGACTGAGTACGGAATCTGCGCCCAACGCACGCGCTCCGGCGGATCGAACATGCCGAGTTGAAAGCGAGTGAGCATCAACCGTCGCACGGCGCCATCGATCTCGGCTTCGCTCACCAGCTTTTGTTTCACAGCCGGCAACAACTGATCGTAAGTTTTGCCGCAATCCAGATCGCAGCCGTAGCGCACGCCGAGCGCTGCGGCCTCCGGCGCGGTGGCCACGATCTTGTGATGTTTGAAAATATCCTCGATGGAGTCGCAGTCTGAGACTACGTAACCATCGAAGCCCCAATCCTTGCGCAAGACCTGCTGTAACAGCCGCGGGCTCGCCGATGCCGACTCGCCGTAAACACGGTTGTATGCACCCATCACCGATGCGACGCCGCCTTCCTGCACCAACGCTTGGAACGCGGGCAGATAGGTTTCGTACAGATCTCGCTCGCTTGGATGCACGTCGAAATGATGCCGATCCGCTTCCGGACCGCTGTGCACGGCGAAGTGCTTGGCCGTCGCATCGACCTTGCGATACTTCGGGTCGTCGCCTTGCAGGCCCTTCACGAACGCGACACCCATGCGAGCGGTGAGCCACGGATCCTCACCGTAGGTTTCCTGGCCGCGGCCCCAACGAGGATCACGAAAGATGTTGATGTTGGGCGACCAGAACGTCAGCCCCTGATAGCGACCGCGCAGTTCGCGGCGCGCGAACTCGTGGTGCTTAGCTCGAGCTTCGTCGCTGATGACAGTGGCGATTTCCAACATCATTTTGTCATCGAAGCTCGCAGCCAACCCGATGGCTTGCGGGAATACAGTCGCTGCACCGGCGCGCGCGACACCATGCAGAGCTTCGTTCCACCATTCGTAGGCCGGCACATCGAGCCGCGGAATGGCCGGGGCGTTATTGCCCAGCTGCGCGACCTTCTCTTCCAACGTCATGCGCGAGACCAGATCGGCGGCGCGCTGCTCAAAGGATTTGTTCAAGTCCTTGTAGAGCGGCGCATCTGCCCACGCCGCTGCTGAAACAGCCAGCAAGGCGGTCACCGTGACAGCAAGCGTTGTCATTCCTGACTGGATGGTGTGCATCCTTATCGATCCCCCGATAGGCCGCGTCCTGGCGGCGATGGAACATTCATTGCAGTTCGATTTGGAACGGACCGGCCGGCAGTCGCGCTTCGTCATAAAGCGTGCACACTGGGCTATCGGCCCAGCAATAGCGCACGCGAGTCGCGATGTTTGCGTTGGCGCTCTTCAGCACCACACGCGAGCCTTGAATAGTTGCTTCGGCGTACTGGCAGGTGTTCATGTCGGCGGCGCAAGTTTCGAAGCCGATGGGTCTGGCCGCGCTGTAGGCAACGAGCTGCCCGGTCACATCGGTGAACTCAACCGAGATGCCACCCGCTTCACGCCGCGCACTTGCGGGCACTGGACCGGACGCCGAGGCCGCGTCGTTGTAAAGAACATGCCTCGCAGCGCGAGCTAGGCGGCGCGCCACTTCTTGTTTGTTGGCTGGATGAACGTCGGTGCGCTCGCCGAGATCAACGGCTACCGCCAGGCCGGCGTTTCCATCCGCCTTCACGGCCAGACGCTGCGCCTCTCGCAGCTTCGCCCATGAACTCTCATTCGGCTGCGTCGACGCGGGCCCATAGCCCGCCAGCTGCACGATAAAGAATGGCAAGTCCGCGCGGAATCGCGCTCGCCAATCCGCCATGAAGCGCGTCAGCAATGGTTGGTAGCGATCAGCCTCGTCCGTGTTCGATTCGCCTTGATACCAAGCAACGCCGCGCAGACTCAGATTCGACAGCGGCGCAATCATGCCGTTGTGAATGACGCCCAAGCCGGCCGTTGCTTCCCACGGTGCTCTGGGCGGAAACGCCGCATTCGCTGGCGGCAATCGATAGCGCCATTCTTTGTTGAGCACGACGCTGGAGCCATCGGCAAATTTCAACGCGCGACTGTCGATGGGACTGGGCAAGCCGCCGTTTGCATACGTGTCCAGCACGCTGATGACGATGGAGTTGTCTCCTGCGCGCAGCAGTTTCGGAGGCAACGAGTAAGACTTCTCGCTGCCCGGACCCGCTGCGCCCACCAAGCGACCATTCACCCATACTTGATCGGATTCATCCGCTCGACCGATGGTGATCGTGGCCTGCTGAGCCGCTTGCGACTTCGTCAAAGTCACATTCGTGCGATACCACAGCAGGCCGTCGTAGCTCGCCAGCTCGGGCACGCCCCACGCTTCCCAGTAGCCTTTTTCCATGGGCGCGATCTGCCAATTGCCCGTGGGCTTGGCGCTCCAAGGCTCGGTGCCACGACGTTCGTTGGTACGCTCGCGCCACCACGTTTCCCAGATCGCGCCCCACTGCGCCGCTGCTGCGATCGGATCTTTCCCCGACTGAGCGAGCGCGTCCAAAGCAGCGTCATAGCCTCCAATGGAACGCAGCGCCGCGTCCGACATCCACGCTTGAATCTTGGAACCGCCCCAAGCCGAGGCGATCAGGCCCATCGCAACGTTGTCCTTCTTCTGCAACTCACGTGCAAAGAACAAACAGACGGCCGAGAACTCCGGGACGGTGCTCGGCGACGCTTTCAACCACTGCACCGGGCTGGCGAATGTGGATTGAGGCGTCGCATTGGCCGACATCGGCACGGTCAGCATTCGAATGGAATCGTTCGCGGAGTTCAGAATCTCGGAACGCGAGTCGAGCGCGCGATGCACTTGCAGGACCATGTTGGACTGTCCCGAGCACAGCCACACATCGCCAATCATCACATCGTCAATCGTCTGCTCATCGCCCGACGCAGCAGTGACCGACAGTCGATACGGACCGCCTGCGCTCAGGCTTGGCAATGACGCTCGCCAGTAACCGGAAGCGTCAGCCCGAGCCTGGCCGCGCGCGCTCGCCAACGTCAGCGTTAACGATTCGCCCGGCTGCGCCTGTCCCCAAACATTGATCGTTTGGTCTCGTTGCAAGACCGCGTGATCTTGAAACAAGTCATGCAACAGCGGCGCTGCGCTCACCGCCGACCCAGCCAGCAGCGCGCCGAGCGATAACGCATGACACAGGATGCCGACGCGAGCGTTCATGCTTCGTGATGCTCCAGATCAGTGATGCCCTGGCGCGTACGGAAAATCCAGCGACTTGTAGTAGTCCAGCGAATGCTCAGGCGGCGCGAACCCGGCGGGCAGTGGCCGCTTCGAGAACGTCTGGAAATAAGCAATGCTGGCGTCTCGCCACCACTGCGCTTCGTTCTCTTGGATCTTCAAGAACGCCGCCACTTCCGCGTGGCGCTCGACATCGACCTGCGACGCCACGCCCTGCCACGTCTGACTCATCTCACGAACCGTGTCGACGCCGCGGGTGTAGCGATACACCAGCTCATCCCAAAGGATGCGGCCTGACCGGGTGCGATAGTCCCAAGGCACATGATGGAACCAGAGCAGGAACTGCTCTGGCACGCGCTTGAGATCGCCGAACTCGGCCGCAATCGGCGCAGCGTATTGAGCCACGGCATTGCTGCCGGTCTTGGTGCGATCGAAGCCAATCCCTTTGGCATCGGCGCGATGAAAATAAACAGCCGTCCAATCTGCGCGCGGGCCGCCTTCGACCCACGGCGCTGGACCATAGTGATGACCGCGACCCATGACGTGATGCAGGCCGAGCGGATTCATGTAGTCGACCACGGCTTCGTGCGACTTCATCATCATGCCGACGGTGCGTTCGACGAACTTCGGGTCGTTGAAGAACGTCATCCGCACCCACTCTTCCGCCAGCGCCTTCGATGACAACGTCGGATTCCACGCCAGCCGGCCGAACGCGTACCAGTTCGCTTGATCGAATTGCGAGCCGCTCCAGTTACGGTCGCTGCCGATGTTTGCTACGCCCGCAATCGCCGTGCGCGCATAGTTATGCACCGAGCCATCGAGGATTTTCGCAATCGTCGAGCCCTTGCGAGGTCGATAGGTATCGGCGCGCAACACCTCCTCCCAGAACGAACCGAGATAGACGAGGTGCGTCGCAAAGCCCAAGTATTCCTTGGTGATCTGAAACTCCATGGCCAGCGGCGTCTTCGGCATGGCGCCGAACAACGGATGGAAGGGCTCGCGCGGCTGAAAATCGATGGCGCCGTTCTTAACTTGCACCAGCACGTTGTCGCGAAACTTGCCATCGAGCGGCACGAACTCGTCGTAAGCCTGCTTGGCGCGGTCGTCGGGCTGCTCGTGCGAATAAACGAACGCGCGCCAGATGACAGTGCCACCGAACGGCTTCACCGCGTCGGCCAACATGTTCGCGCCGTCGGCGTGATTACGGCCGTAATCCTGCGGACCAGGCTGACCTTCCGAATTGGCCTTGACCAGCAAGCCGCCGAAATCGGGAATGATTTTGTAGATTTCCGCCGCTTTGTCGCGCCACCACTTTTGCACGGCCGGATCCGCCGGATCAGCTGTTTTCAAACCACCGATCTCCACCGGCGCACTGAAGCGAGCGGTCAGAAACACGCGAATGCCGTAAGGACGAAACACTTTGGCTAACGCTTCTGCCTTGTGGAGATAGGCAGGAGTCAGCACTAGCGCATTGGCATTGACGTTGGTGAGCACCGTGGCGTTGATGCCTATCGACGCGTTGGCGCGCGCGTAGTCGGTGTAGCGCGGATCGAGATAGTCCGGCAGCTTGTGCCAATCCCACAACGAAGCGCCGGAATAGCCGCGCTCCACTGTGCGATCCAAGTTGTCCCAATGATTCAGCATGCGCAACTGAATGCGCGAGGACTCGCTGATCGCCAGGTTTTGCAGCGGCTGGTGTGTCTGTAACAAGCGCAGGAAATGAAACACGCCATACAGCACACCGACATCGTCGTTGGCCGCGATGACGATGCTTGTATGGTCGCCGACGCGCTGCTGACGAATCACATAGCCTTGCGGCGATAGGCCTTTCAGGCCCAGCTCGAGTTGCGAGATCTGCGGATTCGATTGCGGTGTACCGACGAGCACAGCTCCGGCCGCCGCAACACGCTCGACATTCGCTGGCGTCTGCGACAGTAAGCCGCTCAATCCACGAGAAAGTTCGCTCTTGGCAGCCGCCAGCGTCGGTGACGAAGCGGGCATGACGAGTTGCGCAGTGGCAGGCGCATAAATTGCGCGTTGCTCAGCCGGCAAAGAGCGATAACGCAGCCATAAATCGTAGCCATCTTCGGCGACCGCGGGCTGCACAGCGAACGCCGCGCACAGCGCCCAAAAAGCCAGCCAAAGCGGTGAAATAGCTCGAAACGCCGGCGCGCACCCGCCACCCAGCCCATGACCTGGTGCCATCAGTTCCCCCTACCATCGCTGCGTCAAAATTCCTGGTAACGGTATCACGGGCCTTTAGCGCGCTTCCACCCTTGCACCTACGAGGCATAATGCGCCGTACTCATTCAAGCGCTTGGCCCACCTAAGCACCTTCATGCAAAACGCACCTCGCAGAGCCCGCAACTCCGCTACCCCGACCCGGCGTAAAGGCGCGGCGGTCACCATCCACGAAGTGGCCCAGCGCGCCGGCGTCTCGCCGATGACCGTGTCACGCGTGGTCAATGGCAATGCGAATGTTCGAGCTGCCACGCGCGAATTGGTGATGCGCACGGTTCGTGAGCTCAACTACACCCCAAACGCGGCAGCTCGTTCCCTGGCCGCGGCCTCGGGCACGCGAATCGCGCTGATCTATACAAACCCGAGCTCGGCTTATTTGAGCGAATTGCTGGTCGGCGCACTCGACGGTGCAAGCCGAGCAGCCACGCAATTGGTGCTCGATACGTGGGATCACATGACGCGCGCGACCGAACGCGCCGCGGCTCGCAAGATCGCGCAAAGCGTGGCCGGCGTGATTCTTCCGCCGCCGCTATGCGAATCCAAGGCTGTTTGTTCCGAACTGGTGGCGGCAGGAATTCCGGTGGTCGCAATCGCGTCGGGCCGCTTTCAGCCGGATATTTCCGGAGTGCGCATCGATGACTTTCGCGCAGCGCAAGAAATGACCGAGCATTTGATTTCGTTCGGGCATTCGCGCATCGCCTTCATCAAAGGCCATCCCAATCAAACCGCCAGCGGCTTGCGCTACGAGGGCTATCAGGCCGCCATGGCAGCAGCCGGCATCCCGGTGGATGCGACCTTGGTTCAACAAGGTTTTTTCACCTATCGCTCCGGCCTGGAAGCCACCGAAAAGCTGCTCGCGCGCAAAAAGCCGCCGACCGCCATTTTTGCCAGTAATGACGATATGGCCGCAGCCGCCGTATCCGTCGCCCACCGCCGCGGCCTCGATGTACCGCGCGACATATCCGTGGTCGGCTTCGACGACACACCCACCGCGACCACGGTTTGGCCTGAGTTGACCACCATCCGCCAGCCCATCGCCGCGATGGCCGCCTCCTCCATCGAACTGCTGTTACGGAGCATTCGCCGCCGCAAAGACGGCGAAGCCCGTGTAGTGGTCGATCACGTGGTAGCGCACGTTCTGGTGAAGCGCGACTCGGTCGCGGCCCCTAACGCCGGCTAGTTCTGATGGGCAGGATGCCCGAATGTAACGGACGCAAAGACGTTTAGGAGCTGTGCTGGGCAAGGATGCCCCCTCGAAAAAGCGCTCGATTCAGGCGGACCAAGACCGTCAGAGTCAGGCCATGCTTGAATTTTGATAGCGCTATCACTACGCTGCCCCAACAGCACGAGGTCCCATGACGGCCTCGGCCGACAATCCACTCGCAGGCGTCATCTCAGGGGGCGCACATTTATGTCACAGGGGATTCCCAACGAGCCGAACGCGCGTGCGGAAACCGCACTGGTGCGAGGCCTGGCGGTCGTCGCAGCGCTAGGCGGCCTGCTGTTCGGTTACGACACGGCCGTGATCTCCGGTGCCGTCGGCGCCATCGACCACAACTTCATCTCGCCGCGTGGGCTGTCCGAAACCAGCGCCGGCAGCTTGTCCGGTTTCGCCATTGCCTGCGCCCTGATCGGTTGTGTGATCGGCGCGGCCCTGGCCGGCCCGATGTCCCAAAAGCTTGGCCGTCGCGGCGGCCTGCTCGTGTCGGCAATTCTCTTCATGGTGTCCTCGGCCGGCTCGGCCTATCCGGAGTTCGGCTTCCTGGGCATCGGCGGCGAAGGTCCGGAGGCGCTGAGCGCGTTCATCCTGTATCGCATCCTCGGCGGCATCGGCATCGGCGTGGCCTCGATGCTGTCGCCGTTATATATCGCCGAAATCGCGCCACCCCGGCAGCGCGGCCAACTCGTGACTTATCAGCAAGTCGCCATCGTCGGCGGCATGACGCTGGTGTACTTCGTGAATTGGTTCATCGCTTCGCAGGGCAACGACGAGTGGGTGCTGTCGACCGGCTGGCGTTACATGCTGCTGTCGGCCGCGCTGCCCGCCGCTTTGTTTTTTGCACTGTTGCTGCTGGTCCCAGAAACGCCGCATTGGCTGGTGATGAAAGGCCGCATGGATGAAGCACGAAATGTGCTGTCCCGGCTCTCCAACAAAGCCGAAGCGCGCGTGGTACTGAAAGAAATCGACGAGTCGCTGCACGAACGCTCTGCCAAGTTGTTTGCTTTCGGCGGCTTGGTGGTGTTCGTCGGCATCATGCTGTCGGTGTTCCAGCAGTTCATCGGCATCAATGCGGTGCTGTACTACGCGCCGCTGATGTTCCAAAACATGGGTGCGTCGACCGACAGTGCGTTGTTACAAACCATCATCGTCGGCATCGCCAACATCGTGTTCACACTGGTTGCGCTGGTGACCGTGGATCGCTGGGGTCGCAAACCGCTGCTGATCCTGGGCGGCGTGGTCATGGCCGTCTCGATGTTGTCGCTGGGCTTCTTGTTCAACAGTCACAACGTCGGTACCGCCGCACTGATCGCCGTGGTCGCTTACATCGCCGGCTTCGCGCTGTCGTGGGGCCCGGTGGTTTGGGTGTTGCTCTCGGAAATCTTCCCGAACCCAGTCAAGGGCAAAGCCATGGCGCTGGCGGTGGCCGTGCAATGGATTGCCAACTGGTTCGTGTCCCTGACCTTCAAGGTGTTGGACGGCAACTCGACCTTGAACGCGCTGTTCAATCATGGCTTCGCTTACTGGATCTACGGCGTGATGAGCATTCTCGCGGCACTGTTCGTGTGGCGCTACGTGCCGGAAACCAAGGGCCAGAGCCTGGAATCGATTCAGCACTTGTGGACCAAGAAGTCGGCCGAGCTGGATGGTTCGGCACGCGCCTCCTCCAAAGCCAGCACTGCCAACGCTCTTTGATCGGTTTTAGCCATGAGATTACTTGCCCATCTTCCGGCGGACTGGCGTGAGGCCACCCTGGTTGGCCGCATCGCCACTACTGCCGGGCCGACGCCGGTCGTCATCACGCGTGGTCGTGTTCGCGATGTATCGCGTGTCGCGCCTACCGTTGCCGATCTGCTGAACAGCTGGAACGGCTCGGTTCCTGAGGGCGAAGATCTCGGGCCGCTCGAGCAACTGTCGTTCACTGCTGCTTTCAACGGCGGCGAATCGACGCCGCGTTTGCTCGCGCCGGTCGATCTGCAATGTGTGAAAGCGTGCGGTGTGACTTTCGCTGTATCGGCCGTTGAGCGAGTGATCGAAGAACGCGCACGCGGTGACTACGCCAAAGCTCAAGCGATTCGCGACGCTCTGGGCGAACGCGTCGGTGCCGATATTCGCTCGGTAAAACCCGGCTCGCCGACCGCGGTTCGCTTGAAAGAAGCGCTGATCGCCGACGGCCTGTGGTCGCAGTATCTGGAAGTGGCGATCGGTCCGGACGCCGAAGTGTTCACCAAATCTCCGGTGCTGTCGTCGATGGGCTGGGGCGACTGGATCGGCGTGCGCAAAGAGTCGCACTGGAACAATCCAGAACCGGAGATCGTGCTGGCCTGCGACGCCAAAGGCCGCACACTCGGCGCTTCACTCGGCAACGACGTGAACCTGCGCGACATCGAAGGTCGTAGCGCGCTGCTGCTCGGCAAGGCCAAGGACAACAATGCGTCCTGCGCCATCGGCCCGTTCATTCGCCTGTTCGACGCCACGTTCGGCATCGATGACGTGCGCCAAGCGGTCGTGTCGCTCACCGTCGAAGGTGAGGAAGGTTACAAACTCGAGGGCCGCAGCTCCATGTCGCTCATCAGCCGCGATCCGCTGGAGCTGGTCGAGCAGACCTTGAGCCAGCATCAGTATCCGGACGGCTTCGCGCTGTTCCTCGGCACCATGTTCGCGCCCACCGACGATCGCGATGTAGCCGGTCGCGGCTTTACGCACAAGGTCGGCGATCTGGTGCGCGTCTCCTCCCCGGCGCTGGGCACACTGGAAAACAAATTGACGACGTCCGACCTGGCGCCGCCGTGGTCCATCGGTATCGGTCACTTGATGCGCAACCTGGCAGGCCGCGGCTTGCTGGCGCAGCGCTCTACTTAGGCTGAAGCTCATTTATGTCTCACACCGTTTACCCCTCGCTTCGTAACAAGCGCGTCATTGTCACCGGTGGCGGTTCCGGCATTGGCGCTGCCATCGTCGAAGCGTTTGCTCAACAAGGCGCGCGCGTGGCGTTCCTCGACATCGCCGACGATGACTCGAAGGAGCTGGAGCGCAAGCTCGCCGCGAGCGGCACGCCGCCTCGCTACTACCGCTGCGACCTCAAGAGCGTCGACGCCATTCACGAATTGTTTCCGCGCATTCGCGCCGACCTCGGCGGCGTCGACATCCTGGTGAACAACGCAGCCAACGATGACCGCCACGCCTTGCAGGACATCACCGAGAAATACTGGGACGATCGCATCGCTGTGAACCTGCGCCACTTGTTGTTCTGCGCACAGCAAGTGGTCGAAGACATGAAGACCGCCGGTGGCGGCGCCATCGTCAATCTCGGCTCGGTATCGTGGCATCTGGCGCTGCCGGACCTGACCATCTATCAAACGGCCAAAGCCGGCATCGAAGGTTTGACGCGAGCCCTGGCCCGCGACTTGGGATCGTTTGGCATCCGCGTGAACTGTGTCATCCCTGGCGGAGTGCGCACGCCGCGCCAGATGAAGCTGTGGCACACCCCGGATGAAGAGCAGCGCATGCTCGGCCTACAATGCATCAAGGCCCGCGTCGAACCGTCCGACGTGGCCAACATGATCGTGTTTCTTTCTTCGGACGATGCCCGCATGTGCACGGGCCACGAATACTTCGTCGACGCCGGTTGGCGGTAGCGCGTAACTCTCTAACATCACGGATGTGGCCATGAGCAGCAAAGTCGATTGTGTCTGCGCCGTGGGCGCGCAACTCGGTGAAGGTCCGCTCTGGTCGGCAGCGGATCATGCTGTTTGGTTCGTCGATATCAAAGGTCGGCAGATCCATCGCTTCGACACTCGTAGCAGTGCATTGACGTCCTGGCAGACGCCCGAGGAAGTCGGCTTCATCGTCAAAGCCCCGGTCGTCAAAGGCCAAGGTGGACGCTTCGTCGCCGGCATGAAGAGCGGTCTATATTCTTTCGAAGCCGCGACCGGCAAGTTCGAGCTGATCGTGCGCGTCGATTCGGATCGGCCGCGCAATCGTCTGAACGACGGCTATGTCGACGCTCACGGCCGCTTGTGGTTCGGCACCATGGACAACGACGAGTCACACCCCACCGGCTCGTTGTATCGCTTCGACACGCGCGGCTTGAAACGCTGCGACACCAACTACGTCATCACCAACGGACCGGCGGTAAGCCCGGATGGCCGCACCTTGTATCACGTCGATACTTTGGAACGAGTCATCTACGCCTTCGACTTGAAAGACGGCGACCTCGCTCATCGACGCGTCTTCACTCACATCACCCAGCCCGGCGCGTACCCGGACGGCGCGGCCGTCGACTCCGCGGGCAACGTGTGGATCGGTTTGTTCGGCGGCTGGGGCGTGCAGCGGTATTCGCCCGAAGGCCAGTTGTTGGAGACCATCGATTTGCCGGTCGCCAACTGCACCAAGGTCGCTTTCGGGGGTGCCGACCTGCGCACTCTGTACATCACTACCGCGTGGAAGGGCTTGTCGAAAGAACAGCTCGCCACCCAACCGCTGGCGGGAGGGTTGTTCGCAACGCGCGTCGACAGCGCCGGCGTGGCTCCCAATGAGGTTCGTTATGACGGCTAAGCGCCGCTTCCGCTCTCAGGATTGGTTCGACGCCCGCGATCACATCGACATGATGGCGCTGTATCTGGAGCGCTTCATGAACTACGGCCTGACGCCCAAGGAACTGACCAGCGGCAAGCCCATCATCGGTATCGCGCAGAGCGGTAGCGATCTCACACCGTGCAATCGCATTCATGTCGATCTGGCTGCGCGCGTGAAGGAAGGCATTCGCGATGCCGGTGGCATTCCGATGGAATTCCCAACGCATCCCATCTTCGAAAACTGTCGGCGTCCCACCGCAGCGCTGGATCGCAATCTGGCGTACCTCGGTTTGGTGGAGATTCTGCACGGCTACCCCATCGACGCCGTCGTGCTCACCACCGGCTGTGACAAGACCACGCCCGCTGCCGTGATGGCGGCATCGACGGTAGATATTCCGGCGATTGTTTTATCCGGCGGCCCGATGCTGGATGGCTGGTTCGAAGACGAACTCGTCGGCTCCGGCACGGTGATCTGGAAAAGCCGCCGCCGCCTGGCTGCAGGCCAGATTACTGAGCAAGAGTTCCTCGATGCAGCTGCGGCCTCCGCGCCATCGCCTGGTCATTGCAACAGCATGGGCACGGCGTCGACCATGAACGCAGTCGCTGAAGTGCTCGGCCTATCACTACCGGGTTGCTCCGCGATTCCCGCGCCGTATCGAGAGCGCGGCCAGATGGCGTACGAAACAGGCCGTCGCGCTGTTGAAATGGCCTACGACGATTTGCGTCCGTCCAAGATCCTGACGCGCGAATCTTTCTTGAACGCCATCACTGCTATCGCGGCACTCGGCGGCTCGACCAACGCGCAACCGCATCTCACTGCAATGGCTCGCCACGCAGGTCTCGAACTACACGCGCAGGACTGGACCAAGTACGGCCATGACATTCCGTTACTGCTCAACATGCAGCCCGCCGGAAAATATCTGGGCGAACGTTTCCATCGCGCTGGCGGTGTGCCCGCCGTGCTTCACGAGCTGATCGAAGCTGGCAAGTTGCACGCCGATACGATGACGGTCACTGGTCGCAGCCTGCGTGAGAACGTTCGTGGCCGTGCCAGCCGCGATCGCGAAATGATCACGACCTACGACAAACCTTTGCGCGAGCGCGCGGGCTTCGTCGTGTTGAGCGGCAACCTGTTCGACTTCGCCATTCTGAAAGCGAGCGTCATCACCGAAGATTTCCAGCGTCGCTACCTGTCCGCCTCCGGCCATGACAACGTGTTCGAAGGCCGTGCCATCGTGTTCGACGGCTCCGATGATTATCGAGCGCGCATCAACGATCCTGCGCTCGCCATCGATGAACGCAGCGTGCTCGTGATTCGCGGCGCCGGTCCGCTCGGTTGGCCCGGTTCTGCCGAAGTAGTGAACATGCAGCCGCCAGATGCTTTGCTGAAGCGAGGCATCGCCAGCCTGCCCACCATCGGCGATGGCCGCCAATCGGGCACGTCAGACAGCCCTTCGATTTTGAATGCCTCGCCAGAAAGTGCCGCCGGCGGCGGTCTCGCCTGGCTGCGCACCGGCGACATCATTCGCATCGATCTGAATCAGGCTCGCTGTGACATGCTGGTCTCGGACGAGGAAATCGCCCGCCGCAAGCAGGATGGCATCCCGCCGGTTCCGGAGAGCGCGACACCGTGGCAGGAGCTGTACCGCGCCACCGTCAGCCAGTTGGATCAGGGCGGCGTGATGGAAATGGCTTTGAAATATCGACAAGTCGCCAACAAGACGCCGCGACACAATCATTGACCACTGACCATTGACCTGGGCGCCGGTCACCCCGGCGACACACAAATGCAGCACGCTTGGTTAAGATTAGGACAATCAACCCAGCTTGCTCTACTCAATGAAGCCATCGTTCCGCTCGGCAATCGCGCATTGCCTGTCCCTCGGCTCGCTCTCTGGACTGCTCGCCCTGCCGCTGCACGCGGCCGAACCGCCTCGCCCCAAGCTGGTCGTGGCCATCGCCGTCGACCAGTTCTCCGCCGATGTGTTCGCCGAATATCGGCCGCTGTATCAGGGCGGCCTGAAGCGATTGGCCGGCGGTGCGGTGTTTGCACGCGGCCATCAAAGCCATGCCTCGACTGAAACCTGCCCGGGTCATTCCACGATCCTGACCGGCGCGCGCCCCGGCCGCACCGGCATCATCGCCAACGATTGGCAGGACCCGTCGCTGCCGCGCTCCGATAACGGCAAAGAGAACTTCACTGTCTACTGCGTGGAAAAGCCGGGCGCTGCCGGCAGCGACGCCAGCAAGAAAGTGATTTCGTCCGATTCATTGCTGGTGCCCACGCTGGGCGACCGAATGAAGGCTCGTGACCCGACGACGCGAGTGGTCGCCGTCTCCGGCAAGGACCGATCCGCGGTGATGCTCGGCGGTCACAACGCCGATCTGACACTGTGGTGGACCAACAGCGGCTTCACCACTTACGACGGTAAGGAATCGAGCATTCCCAAATCGATTGCCACCACGGTCAACGCGAACCTGCGCAAATCGTACGGCCAGCCGACGACGCCCAAACTGCCGTCGGCGTGCGCAGCGAAGTCGCGTTCGACCAAGGTTACCGATGATATTTCCGTCGGTACTCTGCAAAAGCTTCCTGCCAACTCGCGGCGCTGGCGAGCCACCCCAGCGATGGATTCGTTCACAGTGGACGCAGCCCTCGCAGCGTTGAAGAGTTTCAAGCTCGGCCGCGGGGACTCGATCGATCTGCTCGCCGTCAGTTTCTCCGGCACCGACTATGCCGGTCATTACTACGGCACCGAAGGCGCGGAGATGTGCACTCAGCAACTCGCGCTCGATCAATCGATCGGCCGGTTCCTGAGCGGCCTGGATCAGACCGGTATTCCTTACATCGTCGCTTTGACTGCAGATCACGGCGGCGTCGATGTCACCGAGCGCAATCGCGAACGCGGCGTCACTACAGCGGAACGCATTGATGAGCAGCTGTTCGCCGCGAACGCCAGCGCGACTCTTCAACAACAGCTTGGTGGTTTGCCGAAGCCGGTGCTTCTGGGCGGCAAAGAATTCGCCAACGATATCTATCTGAACGCCGGCATTCCGGCCGATCGCCGACCTGGCGTGATCGAAGCCGCCGCTCGGTTGTATCGCGAGCATCCGCAGGTGCAAGCGGTATTCACCAAGAACGAACTGATCGCCGCCGCGCCGCCTTCGGGACTGGTGGATGAATGGTCATTGTTGGAACGTGCCAAGGCCAGCTTCAATCCGCAGCGTTCGGGCGATCTGGTGGTGCTGCTCAAGCCTTATATTTCTTTGTATCCCAAGCCCAAGAACGTGGACACCGATTACACCTCGTCACACGGGTCGCCTTGGGGTTACGACCGTCGCGTGCCGGTGCTGTTCTGGTGGAAAGGCATCAAGGGATTCGAACAGCCGACCGCCGTGGAAACTGTCGATGTCGCGCCGACGTTGGCCAAGCTGATCGGGCTCGATGTTCCCGCCAGCGAATTTGACGGGCGCGTGCTACCTGTAGTGCAGCCTTGATCAGCTGCCGGCTTTAGCTTTTTCGGCGAGCCGCTGTTCGAGTTGCTCGCCGAAATAAGCTTGCGGATAGGAAGCGTCGACACCCTCTTCCTGTTCACGCTCGGCGATCAGAGCTTTCGCGGTGTCGAATGCTTCGCGCAGAGATTTGGCTTGCGGTAACGCGTCTCGATAGAACGCCTCACCGAAGTAGGTGAGATCGCGGTCGTCGGAACAGCCGAAGGACGTTTTGTCCGCAGCGGCGGCTGTAATCACTATGGTGTGCTCGTCCTTGAGTGGCTCGATGAATGCGCCGGCATGGCAGGCGGAGATGACGATCACTCGCCATTTGATACCTGACTCGTTCAGGGCTTGAGCCAGCAGACCACCGGTGAGATTTCGGAATGGGATGCTGCCGTTGGTAACGGAGAGCAGCGGGTCTTCTGAGCCATGCGAGGACAAGGCGAGGAATAGTATGTCGCGGTCCAGATCCATTTTGGTCGCGACACCTTTCAATGCGTAGCTCAGAGCGGCAGCGCTGGCTAACGGCTGTTCGTTTAGATCGCGCCGATCGTTGACTAGCAGCAGCGTGCGGGCTGATGTGTCGTAGCGCTCGGCGATGCGCTCTGCGGCGAATTTGATTTCTTCGGCAAAGACTTTTTGATCGCCGAAGCCGGCGAAGCCTACGAAGAAGTTCACTGAAGCTGCGTCTGCGGGCCTGGTCAAGCGATCTACCGCGGCGTCGATTCTCGCAGCCTGCTCGAATAACAGTGCTTCGTACGCGCCCCAATCGCCTTCGCCAGCGTAGTCTTCATCGAGACTGCCGGCGGGTGCCCAGAGCGCCGGGCTCACGTAAAGAACACCGCCTAGCCAGATCGCCAGGAAAGCAACCGTTGCTCCGCCTAGTAGTGCAATGAGTTGTCGTTGGCCCGTGAGCGAGCGCAGGCCGGCGGCGCAGTAGATGACGGCATACGCCGCGACCACCGCATAAGCCCAATCAGTCCAGCGCTCAGGGATGTAGCGTTCAATCGCAAACTGCGCGGCTACCAAGATTGGCGCGAGCAGAGCAAGTAACGAGCAAACCTTGGCGATCGATATCGCCGGGCGCGATCTCACTGCGAAGATCATTGCGACTACTAACGCCGCGAGCACGAACCAGGCGAGTGCCGGCGCGCCGTATGGGTAAAAGTCAGGATCCGGCGCGTTGTTGAGCCAGTCGGCTCCGGCCCAGATCGCGAGCGCCAATAGCGCCGGGGCTGCAATCGAGACGAAGCCGCCTGTTAGCGCCGCGCCGTCAACCCGGCGCAATGTAACGAAACGTAATGCCGCGCGGAGCCATTGACCGAAGGACGAGCCAGTCGAGGCTACCTCGTGCGCGGACGTCTCCGGAGGCGTTGCAGATTCAGGAAGCATTCGGCTGCCAGGTTGAGCGTAGCGGCTCAGCTTAGCAGCACTGGCCCGGACTCGTTGCCGGGCCAGTCACAAATCGAGCGCCCTACTGCTTGGGAACCTTCTCGTTCTCCGCCGTCAGTGCGATGTGATTCTCCACATCTCGCACGCCGGCCACTGCACTGGCAGCATCCCCGGCCCGGGCCTTTTCCTCAGCGGTATTGACGAAGCCGCTCAACTGAACCACACCCTTACTCACTTCCACATTGACGTCACTGTCCTTAGCGAGCTTGACGTTACCGAGGCTATCGCGAACCCTGGCGGCAATGACGGTATCCGACACCGGTTCCTTGGCCGGACGATCGTCGTTGCGAATGCTCAGATCATCCCGAACCTCAGCCACACCGCTCACCGACCGAGCTCGCATAACGACCGCCGTCCGCTCATTCTCCGAATCCACGAAACCGCTGAGTTGCACCACGCTGTCCCGGGTTTCAACGTCGATGTCTCGTGCTTTGATGGAACGGTCGCTGGCTAGAGCCGCCTCGACTTTGGACGTGAGCTCATGATCGTTGATCGCTCCGGTCTGAGGCTGAGCAGCCGCCGCTCCAACGATACAAAATAGACCTACTAGAAAAGAACAATGTCTCAATTGACGCATGACTCGACTCCGAGAGTCGCAGACTCACGCTGCGAATACTTGGGAATGAGTCAGCCAATGCGAAGTTCCAAGCGCCGGGCAAGTGACCACGGCGCGTGAGCGAAATCGTTCGCTATGAAGTCTCGCGGGCCACTTGCGCCACGGTGCGTTCGCGGTCGGAGTCCGTGATGCCGAGGCGCCGTTGAATGTCTTCCAACGGCACGCCGCTGGTTTCAGGAAAGAACAGCCACACGGCCAAAAACTGCAGCACCACCATGACCAGAAACACAAAGAACGGCCCGGACTGCGACTGAGTCGCCACCACCGGAAACGCCGCTGACACGATGGCATTCATCACCCAGTGGGTCGAACTGCCCAGACTCTGACCTTGAGCGCGCACCCGATCCGGGAAAATCTCGCTCAGGTACACCCAGATCACCGCGCCTTGCGAGAACGAGAAGAACGCAACGTAGCCGACCAGCAAGATCAGCAGCAAGTGCTGGTACTGGTGGGTGTAGAAGATGGTCGCGATGCCGGTCAAGCAAACCGCCAATCCGGCCGAGCCAACCAACAACAGCGTGCGACGACCGAACTTGTCGATCAAGCTCAGCGCCACCAGCGTCGAGATCAGCATGGTCGCGCCCACAGCCACGGCCTGAGCATTCTGCGACGTCCGATCGAAGCCGGCCATGGCAAAAATATCGTTCAAGTAATAGAGCACGGCATTGATGCCGATGAGCTGATTGAACATGGCCAGCACCAGCGCCAGCAGGATGGGCCGGCGGAATCTCCATTGCAGCAACCGATCCGCGTTCGGTCCGCCATCGGCCTGCAACGAAGTACGGATGGCTGCCAACTCGGCCAGCGGCTTGCCGGAGCCCAACTTCCGTAACACCTCTTCGGCTTCTGCAACTCGCCCCTGAGCAACCAGCCATCGCGGGCTTTGCGGAATTCCGATCAACATCACTAAGAACAGTGCCGCCGGCGCCGCCGCGATGCCGAGCTGCCAGCGCCACTCGAGCGCGCCGAGTGCGAACAGACCGATCACATAGTTCGACAAGTAGGCGATCAGAATGCCGCCGATGATATTGATCTGGAATGTGCCCACCAATCGCCCGCGCCATTCCGCCGGCGCGATCTCAGCGATGTACACCGGCGCAATCACCGATGAGCCACCCATGCCGAGGCCGCCGATGAAACGAAATATCAGCAGCCAGGTCCACGACGTCGAAAAGGCGCATCCCAATGCGGAGATCAAATAGCACGATGCCAGAATCAGCAGACTGGTGCGTCCGCCCAGCACACGACCGAATGAACCGGCCGCCATTGCGCCGAGCACGGTGCCCCACAAAGCAGCCGATACTGTGAAGCCCAGCTCGGAGGGTGTGAGCGCGAAGACGTGCGTCAACCCTTGCGTCGAACCGGCGATCACTGCCGTGTCGAAGCCCAGGAGTGAGCCGCCAAGTGCGGCCACGAAGACCGTGCGGATCAGAGTAGCGCTGAGTGTTTGTGTCATTACGGTTCCAGCCCCGGCAAAGTGCCCATGCGGAGAAAATCGAGGTGACAGCGCACCGCCACCGCCGCGCCCGACTCCGCTCGTAGCACGATGTTGTTATCTCTCCAGTGACCTTCGATGTCGGCGACACAATCGAAATCCGGTGGAATGTGCGCCACGCCTTGAATGTAAGAAATCGACAGCCGACCCCGCGCGTCCGAGTGCAGACAGGTCTGAATCCCTCGCGCGCTCAGGAAATTTTCGCGACAGGAGGCCGCCGCACCGACATGAAAGAAGGCAGTGATGTCTTCGACTCCAAGCACATTGATATGCCGGCCGTTCCAGGGCGCGAAGTGCCTGCCTCCGTTGGAAAACCACAGCAGCGTCGCTGCCAGTTGTTTGGGATCGCGTAATGCAAACCAAACATAGCGCTGTTCCGGACAAGTCACCGCGGACCAAGCGAACTCCTGCGCCGGATCGGCACACAGAATGGCCAGATCCTCGAAGCCACGACGGGCGGGGTAACGAGTGAGATCGGTGGACGAACCGTCGATGCACGGAACATCGCGCAGGTCCGCGATGTCCGCATCCGGCTTGAGCCACGAATAACCGCGATCCTTCGGTAGCGCAGTCGGTTCGAAATAGGTCTGCGCATGCAGCAGCGAACTGAACGACAGCCGCGCGGTGCCTTCTTCATCAGGGAAAGCCAACGTGGCGTGATGCCCGGGATTCACTGGCCCGGTCAGTCCTCGCAAATCATGGCGCTGATAAACGATGGACTGATTGGACAACAAGGCGGTGGTGGCTTCGCAAACACCGCCTTGCAGAGGCATCGCGACACCCAGCCGCAACCAGCAGCCTTCGGTCGTCTCGCCGCGGCCAATCTCCTGCCAATCGCGATTCGCCGTCTCGCCATGGGGCGGCAGTCGCTGACCGGCGTGAGGCTCACCATTCTCACCGAACGCCGAGCAGAACCAATCTCCTCGCAACGCACGGAGCATCGGCGGTACATCGGCAGGAACTGACTCTTCGGCCCACGGCGCCACTGCATACGGCCGAATCGGCTGCTCATCCCTGGGAAAAAAGGTGACCGGCCCAAGCATTCCGCCAGTGCGCGTCACGGCCAGTTCGACATCGCGCGTCCGGAGCAGGAACGAGTCCTGCCCTTGGATCCTCACGGTCGGCTGCGGAGACATGGCGGCTCAGTATTCAGTGCACAGCTTGTGCGTGACCGGCACATCCTCTTCGATACGGGGGAAGCGCCCGACCTTGGCGTAAAACGCATTGTCGTCGTCGTCGTCGTTGACCGACGAGACCTCGCCCACGATAGCTGTGCCAGTGCCGTCTTCGGCCCAGAACTCGTGATACAGATACGGCGTCAACGTGATGGAATCGCCAGGCCGCAACCGAAACGTATGCCCGGCCTGCACGCGATGGCGCACACCGTCCAGCGACACTTGCACTTCGGAATCCGCCAACTTGCCGTTGTCAGCGCGGTTGAACAGGCGGATCAGCAAATTGCCGCCCGACTTGCAAATGATGTCTTCGGACTTGCGCACGTGGTGATGCATGGGAGTGTGTTGGTTCTCCTGGATCACCAGAATCTTTTCGGCGTAAGGCTTTTGATTGTACGGAGCGCGCTGATGGTGTCCGTTACGAACCGTGAACACCACCAAGCCGACTTTGTCGAACTCGCCGGAGCCGAAGTCGGTGATGTCCCAGCCCAGTTTGCAATGCCTGATCTCGTCGCACTCCGCGCCTTTCGTGGCCCACTCTGCGGGACTCCAATAAGCGAACGGCGGCAAGCGAACATTGTGATCGTGTGGCAGCGTGATCGCGTCGTCGATCAGCGCATTGATTTCTGACCGCCTCATCGTTCCCCCGTTAGATGACTCGCTCGTTGCCGCCATCCACCGGAATCTGAGCACCGGTGGTCTTGGCGAAGCGCGGACCGCACAGCTCGGCTGCGAGCTCTGCCACATCTCTACTCGTGACCTCGACCTTGAGGACGTTATTGGTTTTATATTCCTGCACACTCAGGTTGTAAGACGCCGCGCGTGCGGCGAGCACTTCGGGCGTCCAGATTCCTGTATCGAACACTGCGTTGGGATGCAGACAGTTCACCCGAATACGGTCCCCACCCCACTCGAGCGCTGCCACGCGAGCGAGCTGTTGAACCGCGGATTTGGAAGCGGAGTACGCTGCTGCTCCGGGCCCAGGCGCGGCCACATTCTTCGAACCGATGATCGCGACTCGCCCACCGCGCGGCGCCAGCTTGAGCAACGGATAGCACTCGCGCATCAGAATCAGGTTCGCATCCAGATTGATGGTCATGGTCTTGCGCCACACTTCGGTGGGCATGGACGCGATGGGTGAACTCTTGGGGAAGATGCCGGCATTGAGCACCAGCATGTCCACCGACCCGAAGGTGCGCACGGTACGATCCAGCGCGGCATTGATTTGTTCTTCGCTGGTGAGATCGCACTCGATCCCTAGATAACTCTTGCGATCGTGCAGCTGTTTGACCGCCGGCGACACATCCAACCCGACGACCGCCGCGCCCCGCTCGAGCAAGGCATCAACGCAAGCTTTGCCGATACCGGAGGCTGCTCCCGTCACCAGCGCAATTTCACCGAGAAACACGGCGTCGGGATTCGGCTTGGCAAGTTTGGTGCGTTCCAGATCCCAGAACTCCACATCAAAAAAATCTTTGGCCGGCAGCGCCCGCCACCCGCCGAGCTTTTCGGCGCTGACGATGATGTCGATGGTGTGCCGATAAATGTTCTCAGCCACCTGCGCATCTTCCGCGCTCCGACCGAGCACGCCCATGCCCAGTTCACGGTCGAGAATCACGCGCGGCGCAGGATCGACGGCGGCCAGCGACCGCTCGTTGGTGTGGAATCGAACGTAGTCTCGATAGGCCGCCGCATAAGCGGAAACATCACGGCCGACCATGGGCACCCGTTTGGTTCGAATGACATGGTCCGGCGTGACACCGCCACGCTGAGACAGCTCGACCACGTCGGAGCGTCGAGCGAACCCTAATGACTGCGCGTCCGAGTGCACCGCCAATACCATTGGCGACCCGTCTACACAGCTCACCTCCCTGCGCAGCGCTGAGATTTCCAGACGCGATGTGGCCACGGGACTTTGAGCTGGCCACTCAGTGCGGCCGGCACCATGAGCGGCGAGATAATCTTCCGCTTTGGTGACCAGCTCGATCATGCGTTCGTACGATTGTTTCGCCGTCTCGCCGAACGTGAACAGACCGTGATGCATCAGTATCACGCCGACGGTTTCTCGAGTGGCTTCCTTCGCCAGAATCTCGCGACACAGTCGCACCAGTTTGAAGCCGGGCATGGCGTAAGGAATGACCACGACCAGCGAGCCGTAGATCTCTTGCAGCCGTTCGAAACCGTTGCGCGAATTCATGACGGCGATGAGCGCGTCGGCGTGAGTGTGATCCACAAACCGCTGCGGCAGCAGAGCATGCAGCAGCGTCTCCACCGAAGGCGCCGGGGCCGCGGCGCGTGTCAAAGACAATTTGAGCTCGCTTTCCATCTGCTCATCGGACAGCTCGCTCAGACTCACCAGACGTAACAACCTCCGTAAACGACATGGGGAAAATCCCATTGCGTCGATAGTCGCTAAATCGGCACCGCGGCCCTTTACGTAAAGAACATCTTCAGCCTCGCCGAAAACACTGGTTTCCTGCAGCTTGACCGATGTGTTGCCGCCGCCGTGGAGCACCAGCGACGGATCGCGGCCAAGCAAGCGTGAGGTGTACACCCGTTGACCCAACAGCCCTTGGAATCGCGCTGCCTCCTGGTCGTTCCACAGGCTGTTCATCGCAACGAGTCCATCATGAGCTTGGCGTTTTCGAACGGGGATTTGCCATCGAACACGGCGCTGCCGGTGACGATGATGTCCGCCCCCAGGCGCGAGATGTTGGCGATGTTGTCTTTGGTGATGCCGCCATCGACGCAGATCAGAGCGGTGTCGCGAACCATCTCGCGGACTCGTTTGACTCGATCGCAGGTGGAGGCGATGAACTTCTGGCCGCCCCAGCCGGGATTCACAGCAAGCAACAACACCATCTCGAACTCGCCGAGGAGCGGATCGATGACTTCCAGCGGCGTGCCTGGATTCAGAGCAATGCCACGAACGATGCCGCGATTCGGATCGTTGGCATTGGTCAGTTTTCCCACGGCTTGTAGCACGCGATGA
The DNA here is from genome assembly GCF_016790065.1 of Steroidobacter sp. Lineage (GTDB taxonomy): Bacteria > Pseudomonadota > Gammaproteobacteria > Steroidobacterales > Steroidobacteraceae > Steroidobacter. The sequence continues at coordinate 555 of NZ_JAEUPY010000743.1, read as the reverse complement.
ATATGACGCGTGGACTCGACGTGCAGCGTGATGATGTCGGCGCCAGCGGCGACGAATCCCTCTACTTTACTCAGGGGATCTTCGATCATCAGATGCACGTCCTTCAGCAGCTGAGTTTTGAGCCCAGCAACCACCGGCGCGCCCAAAGTGAGCATGGGACAGAAGACGCCATCCATCACATCGAAATGCAACAGCTCGACACCGGCACTCTCGATGGCCTGTAGCTGCGAGCCCAAGTTGAGCCAATCCGCCGTCAGCACCCCAACGCTGATCTGAGGCGCGGAGGCGCGCAATCGATCAACGAGGGGCGAACGCGCCATCTCAATGCACCTTCAACTCTTCGTCCTTCAGCGACAAGTACAGCTGATGCGCTTCCTTGGGCTTGAAGCTGTTGTGCACCACCTTATGGACGGCTTGCATCATGGCGCGCGGTGCATCGCTCTGGAAAATGTTTCGGCCCATGTCCACACCGGCGGCACCGCGTTGAATGGCGTTGTAAGCCATGGTCAACGCCTCCAACTCGGGTAGCTTCTTGCCGCCCGCCATCACGACGGG
>NZ_JAEUPY010000655.1 GCF_016790065.1 Steroidobacter sp. | reverse complement strand
CTGATCGGTACGATCTTTGTTACCCGCTTCGTTGAACAGCGCGAACAGTCCGCCGATCCATTTGATGTTCGAGCTGCTCGGCGACAACAATTGGAACTCTTGAGTCGTAGCCGAGCTGTAGATCGAACCGCCGGTGCCCGGTTTCAGGCCGGCAATCTGGCCGACCGCAGGTGTCGCCGCCAAGTACGGTGGGCTGAAAGCGTAAGGTACGTTGGTATTTGCCTTGTCCTCACGATACGCCGTGATACTGACGAACTCCGCCCAGCTCAGATCGTGCTGGACCTTCAAGCTGACACCCGACGACCAGGATTCACGCAAGCCCGGCGGCCCGTAGGAATCATAGTAGCCGCCGACATGCGACGGCCCGGTGTTGATGAAGGAATAGACACCGCGAGTGATCGCGAACACGCCAGGATTCTGGCCGAACGACCAATCCGCGATCAGCGTGGCGGTCGTGTTGTCGCCAGGCGTCCACTTCAACTTGGAGCGAGCCGAATAGCTCTCCTCCGAAATATAAGACGGCGAACCGTCGTACAGATTCTTGCCCCAGCCTTCACCCTGCTGCTCGGTCGCAATCGAGATGCTGGCCGCCAGGTTGTCCGTGATACCGGCCGTGCCGTACAGGCTGGCGCTCCAAGTATCGAAATTGCCGTAACCGAAATTGATTTTCGCAGCCGGTGTGTACTCGGGATCTTCGGTAGTGATGGCAATCACTCCGGCCACCGCGTTACGACCGAACAAGGTACCTTGCGGTCCTTTGCTCACTTCGATCTGCGCGATGTTGTCGAGCATCAGATTCGAGCTGATGCTGTTCACGTAGTAGACGCCGTCTACGTAAGTGCTGACACTCGGTTCTTGCCATGGCCCACCGCCCGGGTTGCCAACAGCAAAGCCGCGGAGCTGGGCGCCGAAGGCCCCGGAGATGCTGATGAAGGTGAGCCCTGGCACGGCGTGCGACAGATCTCTCGCATCGTCGATTTGCAACGCCTCGATGGACTTCTCGTCGAACGCTGCAACCGTGATCGGCACTCTCTGCACATTCTCGCGACGTTTCTGCGCAGAGACGACCACTTCGTCCAGCCTGGCATTCGGCGCGAAGGACTCCGCTCTATCATTCTGTGACGAGTCTGTGTTGCTCGCCTCGATCGCCGTTTCGGTTTGAGCGATGCGTAGTCGATTCGAGCTCGCGTCCGTCCACGACGCTTTGGTCGCCGACGACGTGACGCCCATCGCGGTCTTATCCTTGATCACCACCACTGCCGACGGCGTGATTTCGAAGGCAAGATCGGTTCCACTCAGCAGCGTCTGCACCGCTTGTTCGGCGGTGTACTCGCCTTTGAGTGCAGGTGCCGTCTTACCCGCGACCAGCTCGGTTCTAAAGAACAGCTTGTGTTGCGAGGCCAGTGCCAGCTCTTGCAAAGCGGAGTTGAGGTCCTGAGCGGGAATGTCGAGCGAATAGATGGCGCTGCGGCCTGGTGCTTTGCTGTTCGACGCGTTGGTATCGGCGCCCGCTGCCGGCGCCGGTGAGGCCGCAAGCGTGCTGACTAAAGCAAAGGAACAGCTGAGCAGCGCGACCGCTGTGGACTGAGTGCGCATTACTTCCCCCTTCAAAATCGTCGTGGCTCGCGGCTTTACCGCGTGCCGCCCTCTTGATGGGGCGGCATCCATTAATACGCGCCACCCAGCAAATTCCTCAAAAACAGCCGATGGCCGCAAAACTGGCGCTGTCCCAGGCCATGCAGTATGTTTCCAGGCCAGGGACACTCCAACGAATTTCGTGACCATTCGCCTGCCCCAGCTACTCGCCTCCTCGGTCGTTCGCGGCACTCAGCTGGGCGAGAGCCACGGTGGCTTGTACTTGATCGATCTGCAGCAGGGCCGCGCGGAGCTGAAGCTCGACTGGAATCGCAACGACATCGATTTCAGCGGTCGCGGTGGAGATCGTGGCTTGCGAGGAATTGCGTTCTACGACTCGCACATCCTGGTGGCGAGCAACGAGCAGCTACTGATTCTCGATCAATCTTTCCAAGTGCAGGAAACGTATTCGAATCCGTTCCTGCAACACTGTCACGAGATCCACGTAGCCAGCGACCATGTCTATCTCACGTCTACAGGCTTCGATAGCTTGCTGGCGTTCGATCTGAAGAGCCGCCGCTTCGTGCATGGCTTTCATCTCGGGGTGGAGCGCGATGAGTTGCGGCTCCGGTACTTCGATCCCTCAGCTGTCGCCGGCCCGCTGCCGAGCCGACGGTTCCATCTCAATTCCGTGCATGCCACCGACGCCGGCGTGTGGTTTAGTGGCTTGCACACTCCGTGGTTACTACACACCAACGGTCGAGACTTGAAGCTCGCGGCTGCGTTGCCGCCCGGCACGCACAACGCGCAGCCGTACAACGACGGCGTGCTCTATAACGACACGACCGCCGAACGGGTTTGTTTCCAAACGGGGAGTCAGCTGATCCAGCTGCCGCTGCCGCGCTTTGCTCGCGAGCAGGTACTCAATATCGACCGTTTCGAATCCAACGTGGCGCGAGCGGGATTCGGTCGCGGCTTGTGCGTGCTGCCGAACGGCTGGATTGCCGCCGGCAGCTCGCCTTCAACGATTACGATCTATGACCTTCAGGCTCGCCAGCGCGTGGCCCAGGTCAATCTCTCCATGGATGTGCGCAATGCCATTCACGGTTTGGCCGTTTGGCCCGGCGCCAGATAGCGTTCTTTGCCGCCGATGACCGTGCGCAGAGCTTTGATCTTGGGAATCTGATCCGCCGGGATGCTAAACAGGTCGGCAGACAGCACCACGAAATCCGCCAACATGCC